>JBBQGT010000148.1:0-7432 GCA_038323265.1 Tepidiformales bacterium | reverse complement strand
GCGCTGACGGGCCAGTTTTCGTTCAGCGAACGGCGCGTCGCGACGCGCGCGGTGCGGCTTCAGCGCCAGAGTTTCGACGAGGTCGGTAAGCCCAAAGGCGACCGCCGGCTGTTCCGCGAAGACGTGCTCGCGGGCAACGCCTCGATCAGTGCATTTTTGCAGCGCTACAGTTGGTTTGCTTCGAGGGCGGCGACGTTGGAGCGCGCGGATCTGCCGTTGAAGGCGAGCGAATACGCGCTCATCCTGGTGGTCGGCTTTTTGGTGGTTGGATTCCTCGCGTATACGCTCAGCGGATTGGTGCTGGTGGGCGCGGGCTTCGGTATCGCCACGGTGCTGTTCATCGAAGCGTGGATGAAGAACCGGGCGAAGCGGAGGCTGGCGCTCTTCAACAAACAGTTGCCCATCGCGCTGCAATTGATGTCCACGTCGCTGCGTTCGGGCTTCGGCATCATGGAATCGGTCTCCACGGTGGGCCGAGAGATGGACCAGCCGATCGCCGGCGAGTTCACGCGGATTATCGAGCAGGCGCGCATCGGCGGATCGTTCGAAACGGGCCTGGACGAGATGGTGCGGCGAGTCGAAAGCCGGGATCTGCGCATCGTGGCGCGGGCGCTCGAGATTCACCGCAAGGTGGGCGGGGACCTGGCGGCGATCCTCGACAGCGTAGCCTCGACGATGCGCGAACGGGAGGAACTGCGAGGGCACATCATCGCCTTGACCGCGCAACAGCGATTGGGCGGAATGATCGTCGGCTTGCTACCGCTTTGGGTGCTGGCATTCTTCTCTGTTACGAACCCGGATTTCATTTCGCCGCTCTGGACGGAGACCACGGGGCGGATCCTGCTCGGATTGGGCGCTGGGATGGAAGCAGTCGCCTTCTTCGTGATGAACCGCATTATGGCGATAGAGGTTTAGCGACGATGGAACTATTTGCGGCGATTGCGGCGGCACTTGCGGTTTTCGTAGGCGTCTACACGCTTGTGACACCCAACCGGCCTGCCAACATGACCAGCAGGCTCGACCGCCTGGAGCGCGGCGACCGGAGCGACCGGGAGGCGCAGTTAGCGACCCCGTTTGCGAATCGCGTAACGAAGCCGATCCTCGGGAAAGTGCGCCGCGGTGCCGGCTCAGTGCTTCCGGCGTCGGTTGTTTCGGCAATCGAGCGGCGCATCCTCGTAGCTGGCGACCCGATCAGCCTGCACGCCTTTCTGACGGTCCAGCTTGCCTTCGTTGGTGGGGCGCTCTTTCTCTGGTTTATCGCACTCTCGGCCGGACCCAGCGGACTGCAGCTTGTGGTCGCGCTGGTCGGACCGCCGGCATTGGCGCTTCTGCCGCTGTGGTGGCTGCGGATACGGATACTCGGCCGCCAAAAGCTGCTTGTGAAGGCGCTACCAGACGCTGTGGACCTGATCGTGACGACCGTTGAGGCGGGCCTGGCGATCGACGCCGCGCTGGCCGAGGTGGGGAGGGAAACCGATGGGCCGCTGGGCGAAGAGCTGCGGTTGACGGTCCGCGAAACGACGCTGGGCCGAAGCCGCCGAGACGCGCTCCAGCGATTGATCGAGCGGACCCAGGTGCCGGAACTTAAGACATTCGTGCAGTCCCTGATCCAAGCGGAGCAATCGGGCATCCCAATCGGACAGGTGCTTCGAACGCAGGCCGATCAGGTGCGTTTGAAAAAGCGCCAGCGGGCCGAGGCACAGGCGCAACGAGCGCCGGTGAAGATGGTGGTGGTGCTGGTGACGCTGGTCCTGCCCTCGATGTTGTTGCTGGTGATGGGCCCGGCGATCATGCGCATGGCAGATCAGCTCTAAGCGAGTCTTAGGCCGCTTCGGTGCGCTGAACCTTCTCGAGCCGGAAGGCGACCACTTTCGATGCGTTGAACTGATCGTGGGCGGCGAACGAGCGGTTGGTCATCCGGAGCTGAAGGAGTGTGAATGGCAGAAGCATGGGGAGGTAAAGCAGCGGCGAGTGCATGTTGCCCGTGACGTTCGCGACGACTGCGGCTCCTTCGGCGCCGGCGAAGATTGAAGCGATCAGCAACCAGTCGAGTTTCGTCTGTTTCTGGACAGGGACCTGTTTGCCCAGGCGAACGTTGAGTGCGGTCTGGCCGAATGAGGCAACGGTTCGAAGGGCCGCCAATGGCACCAGTAGAACGCCAAGCGAGCCCATCGCGAGGACAACCGCCCAGAGCGCGATAAGCGAGGCAACGCGGCAGTGGGCGGAGAACCGCCAGTTCCAGCGGGATTCGAGTAGTTTCAGGCGATCCGTCATTGCTCACGTCTTCGATAGAGCAGAAGTGTTGCGGCGGCTCACAGCGAGCGTCGCGTGCTCTTCTCCCATCGTGTATCGGCAGGAAAGCTCGCGACCTCAGGGGAAGGGCGGAGGGGACACAGAAAAAGTGACAATCGAAGCCTACGGCGCGACGTCGGCCATCATCTTCCGCATGTGTCGGAGAGCCCGCAGGTGCAACGCGCGGATTGCTCCTTGCCGCTTGTTCATTAACCGCGAGATCTGCTGGTGGTTTTTGCCGTTGAAATAGCGGAGGACGATGACCTGCCGCTGTTCTTCTGTCAGGTTGCCGAGAGCAAGCTTTACCGCCTGGCGAGCCTCGTCGGAAATATCCGCAGCCAGATCGCCGGCCGAATTGTCTGCGAAATCCTGGACGAGCAGGGGAAGTGTGCGGTTGCTCGCCCGCCAATGATCGCGCATTTCGTTGCGGGCGATGGTGAAGATCCAGCGACGGAAGCTTTCGTTTCCAGCACGGTAGTTTTTGGCGGACTTCCAGGCCTTGAGGAAGACGGCGGAAACGACATCCTCGGCAATGGCATCGTTCCGGCACCGGCCGCGGACATAGAGGTGGAGATCATCGCTGAGGAGCAGGTAGATGCGTTCGAAGGCTTCCGAGTCACCAGATGCGGCGCGCTCCGCCAAGCGATCGAGCGCAACTGGATCGCGCTCCTCGCCCACAAGGCAGACCGGTGAAACGTGAAGAATATCCTGCAAACCGGCGTGCCCCCAACGGCACGTTAGGGTGCCGGTTCCACTCTTTAGGGATCGGCAGTTCGGCGTAGTTCCGATAGATCAGCAGAGAGCCCGCATCTGGTGGTACGCCGAGATCATACGTTCGTCTGTCCATTTTTTACGGACCGGGCCACGCGGCGAATCGTTTTCAGGGCTCAACCGTTCGCAACAACGGAGCCCGCCGGTTCACCCGGCGGGTTGATCGAGCCACTGACTTCAATTCTGGTGAACTCCAGGCCCACGTCGGGTGGCGATTTGGGCCGTGCCCGAGTGGGCCGGAAGGAAGCTCAGTTCTTCTTGCCAGCGTTACCACTGCCACCGTGACTCGCTGCCGGCGTGCTGTCCGCGGTGGCCGCTCCGCTGGCAGTGGTCGATGACGGCACGGCGATGGCCGTCGCGGCGCTCTTACCGTTTTGCCGGTGATCAGCGCTGTTGCCAACGTCGCAGCCGACGGGCCCGCCGTGCGAAGGCTGATGGTCGATCACCGCCGGGTTCACGTCGTCGCAGCCATGGCCGTTAGCGTGGGGGTCTGCATGGTCGCCGGTTGGGGAGGCAGCGGCGGTACCCGTTGGGGTGCTCGTACCGGTCGGAGTTGCGGTCGCTGTGCCAGTCGGGGATTTTCCATTCTGGCGGTGCTCGCCGCTGTTGCCAACTTCGCAGCCGAAGGGTCCTCCGGGAGCGGGTGTGCGGTCTGGAGCGTGAATGATGTCATCGCAGCCGTGGCCATTGGTATGAGCAGCGATTGCCGATGAGGTGCCGGAGCCAGTTGCGCCGGCGATGGCAGATGCAATACCGGTCGCGGTGGATGCCGCGGACTCGATGCTGCTTTCCCCTGAAACCGTGGTAGACGATGCAAAGGGAGACCCAGCCGACGTGGCAGAGCCAGTGGCAGCCGCGCTGGTGGTGGAGGCCGAACTGGCCAGCGCGCTGGGAATGCCTGACGGAGCGGTCGGCGCGTCGGGCATCAGTGCAGCGGTTGCGGTCATCGCCCCACTGGCGGCGATCACGGCGAGGGTGACGCCGAGGACTCTTCGCGGATTCCAGGAGAGTTGGCGAGCGATCTTTCGCGCGAGCGAGCCGAATCGGTGCATGTGTGGCCTCACTTTCCAGGTAGGCGCCCGAAAGAACGCCGGACGGATATTGAGGATAGCGGAGATGAGCTTCGGTGTTACGGCTGTTGGGTAAACACCAGGCGTGAGTTTTGTAACGTTTTGGCCTCGCCCGCCGCGAGGGTGTCTCCCGTGTCAGGCGGGCTAGAGGCAGCAACCAGACAGTCACCACGTGTCCGCCCATATATCACCCACGGGCCGTACCACCAGACGATCCAGTCAGTAGTACCACCGGGGGCAGTTTGCTTCGAAGGGAATGTGGATCTGATGCGAAAGCACATGACAATAAGTGAACGATGGACCAAAACGCTAGGACGAGAGCGGGGGCAGGTGCTTGTTCTCTTCGCGGCCGGGCTGATCGGGTTTTGCGGCCTTGTTGGGCTGTCAGTCGATGTTGGCAAACTGGTGTACACAAAGACTGACCTGCAGAAGCTGGCGGACTCGGCGGCGCTCGCGGGTTCCCAGGATTTGCCTCAATCGACGGTGAATGCGACTGCCTCGGCGAACTCGTACGCGACCAAGAATGGCGGAGCCACGACCGAGATCGGTTTCAGTTCGGCCAACACGGTGATCACCGTGAAGGCCACGCGCCATGTGGACTACACGTTCCTGCGGGTCCTTGGGCTGAGCGGGCACGATGTCAGCGCCACGGCGGGGGCAAAGGCTAACCCGGTAACGATCACCGGATATAAGTGGAGCGCGATTGCGCCGTTCGTCATCTGGGGCGGCGCGCAATCGAAACCAGACCCCAAAAACGCGTCTTGCAAGGATGCCTATCACACCTGCGTTGGGAAAAGCTACACCTTCTGGAGCAACTCGTGGCTGAAGGACAGCGGTACGCCGACAGTCCCCGATTGGACGGCGGCTAACAGCAACAACTTTAAGGGCGACGTGAACCACGGTGCGGGGGATCCGGCGTTCAACCAGATTGGCGACTTCTTCTCGGACGGCGGCAACGGATCTGCCGTGGCGCCAGTGGTGGGGAGCACCATCGTGGTGCCAGTAGTAAACAAGGCAAGCAACGGATCGAGTTCGCGTCAGTTCCACATCGTCGCCTGGGTGGTCATCAAGGTGGATGCGGGCTGTGACAAAGGCGGAGGTACGCCCTGCACTGGTACTGTCCAATCCCCGCCAACCACTATCCCGCCTGATGGGTACATGGGAGGCGGCTCCGTACCTCCGCCGAGCGGTCTCACCTACACGGCGAACGACACACGGCTGATCTCCTGAGGGCGCGCGCCGGGATGGCTGGTTCGTCGAACGAGGTACGTTCCGCGGGCGCCGGTAGGTAAGCAGCGAAGCGGTGCCGGCCGGCACAAACCGGGTAATCCCTGAGGGTGGTTTTTGGAGGGACTCGCAGGGGTCCCTCGCCGCCTTTTGCAGGGCACTTCTGTCTTCTAGGCAGCGGCCCGGCCGCGAAGCAAGAACTTGAGCAGCCGGTGGAGGGACGAGGAGGGTTGAAGCTGGCTCGCGACCTGGCGCTGCTGGGCGCGCTTGACCGCCTCGTCCAATGCGTCCGATTGTACCTGGGCGAATCGGGCATGGACGACGCGTCTGTCCCAGAGGTCGCGCACGTGCCGAGTCTCACAGGTCAGGTGCAATTCGAATCCGGGTTCGATCACTTCGAGGGTGAAGAAGTTCAGATCCTGGACCGAACCCGTTGTCTGGAGACAGACCCCGCCCAACGACAGGTCCACGACAATTCCGAGGATGCGCGTCCCGTTTGGGCGTTCGAGGATGCAGGGGACGGAGAGTGGGTAGCGTGGATGGCGCCTCGAGTTCGTCGATTTCGGTCGGCTGGGGAGGGCGCATTCGGGCGAGTCTGTGACCTGATCGTTAGGCGCGTCAAGAATGTTCATGCTAGGGCCAATCCTCGGGGTGGGATGGGTATGCCTCGGTGTTTCGGACATTTAAACGACCCGGCGATGTTGATTCGGTCGCTGGACGGTTGATAACGGTTGGGACGGAGGTCTCTGGAGTCTGAGGAACGCGAGAGGGTCGCCACAAGGGCGGAGCCCCGCATGGACTCCACCCTTTTAAACTGGCTGTGAGAAACGGCCCGGCCTAAGCGGCGCGCGGCTCGTCTTCGAGCCGTGCCCGCAGCTGGCTCAAGGCCCTTGCGTGGAGCTGCGAGACTCGCGATTCGGAGACATCGAGAATCTGGGCGATTTCGCGCATGGTCATGCCTTCCTTGTAGTACAGGCTGACCACGAGGGACTCACGTTCCGCGAGCTTCCCGACGCCACGGACGAGCGCAGCGAGCAGCTCGCGATGCTCGAGCTGCTCGGTGAAGTCCTCGTCGTTGGGGTCTGACGGGAACTCGGTGGTCTGCTTATTGTCGTTGTTTTCGTCCCGGTCCAGAAGGCCGTCGAGGGATACGGTGACCCAACTGGAAGCGACGAGCGTTTGATTGAACTGCCGCTCCGTCATGCCCAGGCGTTCGGCGAGCTCAGCCTCGGTGGGCTGGCGGTCGAGCTCGGTGGTCATTTCAAGCGTGGCAATGCCCAGCTGCTTGACGTTTTGCCTGGCCAGTCGCGGCAACCGGTCGAGAGCGCGGAGAGCATCGAGGATTGCCCCGCGGATGCGGCTGATGGCGAAGCCTTCGAACTTCACGCCTTTGGTATCGTCGAAGCGATCGAGGGCCTGGATGAGGCCGATCGTGCCGTAGCCGACCATGTCGTCGTAGTCGAGGGTGGCGGGCAGGCGAATTGCGAGCCTGCGAATGACGTACTTCACGAGGGGGGCGTACTGCTGGATGGCGGCGTCACGGTCCGCAAACGTGTTGCTCACCGTGTGTTCCGTGTTCCGGCGATCCTCGCTTGAGCAAGCTGTTCGGGATGTGACCGACCCTTCGTCGAAGACAGGCTCTTCGATTGGA
This sequence comes from Tepidiformales bacterium, assembly GCA_038323265.1. GTDB lineage: Bacteria > Chloroflexota > Dehalococcoidia > Tepidiformales > Tepidiformaceae > PNKC01. The sequence continues at coordinate 421 of JBBQGT010000148.1, read as the reverse complement.
GACCCGGATTCATTTTGGCGGCTTATAGATTGGTAGACGATGGGAGCCTCTTGGTTGCGTTAGATTTGTTATAACAATGGAATAGGCTCCGTTACGGGACCGTTACCGGGCTTTTACTGGAGCGTCACGGACGAGCCATATCGGTTTGGTGGATAGGCGACGCACTGAAATCCGTCGTCGCACGGGTGTGTACAACTCACAGCAGAAGAACAACCGAACGGAACTTTCAGACCGACACTCAAGGTATGAACGTTTCTCCGCGAATACTGAGCTGGGTGTCTGCTATCGGGCTGCTGGCGGTTTTCGGCGGCCTGGCCGCCTTCGAAATCACCGACCGCCGGCAGAGCGCGGAGACCGTGCGGAGTGTTCGTCAATCAGAGCATGTGCGAGATGCGTACGCGGATGTCAAATTCGAAATCAC
>JBBQGT010000147.1:0-7433 GCA_038323265.1 Tepidiformales bacterium | reverse complement strand
CGATGACGTGCGCAATGTGCTCGAACGGGCGAGCGCTCGGGAGACGGCCGCCCGCGTAGCCGTTGGTGCGGTCGCTAAGCGTCTTTTGGCCGAGTTTGGCGTGGCGTTCCACAGTCACACCCTCTCCATCGGCGATGTGCGCACCCAGGTCCCGGCGATAATCGACTGGGACGCGGTCGAAAACGACCCAGTGCGCTCGGCTGACGCTGCAGCGGGCGAAGCTATGGTCGCCGCTATCAACGCTGCCAAACCGCACGGCGACACCGTTGGCGGCGAGGTGGAAGTGCGCGTTTCGGGCGTGCCCCTCGGTCTCGGCAGCTACGTACACTGGGACCGCAAGCTGGACGGCCGCATCGCCCAGGCGATCTGCAGCATTAATGCCTTCAAGGCCGTCGGCTTCGGCCTGGGATTCGAAAGCGCTAGCCTGCGCGGCTCGCAGGTCCACGATGTCATCCTCCCAGCCAGCCAGTGGGCCGGGCAGCCGTGGCGCCACGCTACGAACAACCACGGCGGCATCGAAGGCGGCATGAGCACCGGCGAGGACATCGTGGTGCGGGCGGCGATTAAGCCGATTCCCACGCTTGCCCATCCCCTACCTTCCGCGGACCTCGATACTGGCGAGGAAGTGCTGGCTGGATACGAACGCAGCGATGTCTGCGTAGTGCCCGCCGGGGGGGTCGTCGCCGAGGCGATGGTAGCCATCGTGCTGGCGGACGCGTGGCTAGAAAAATTCGCCGGCGACACCCTGGCCGAGACGCGTTCGAACTACGAGCACTACCTGCCCCAGTTGGCGCCGCGAGACAAGCGCGGCGAGCGCTGAGTTCCCGCGCCAACGGAGCGAGACCGGCAGGTACACTGGGTCGCAGCCCCGCTAACTACGAACCAGGGCAGGAGTAACGGTGACAGCACGGCGGATCTTCCTCATTGGCCTCTCCGGCTCCGGTAAATCGACAGTCGGCCGGATCCTCGCCGAAAGGCTCGGCTGGGAGTTCGCCGATTCCGACCGCGAACTGGAATCGGCCAGCGGACGGACGGTGGCGGAGGTCTTCGGGGATGATGGCGAGGGCACTTTTCGCACATTCGAAGCAAAGACGCTCCAGGAGATGGCAAAGCGCGAGCCCATAGTCGTCGCCACGGGAGGCGGCGCGCCCACCAACCAAACGAGCCGCCAGGCGATGGGCGGCGGGTTCGTTGTCTGGCTTGCGGCCTCACCGGAGCGTGCCGCGGAACGGCTGGCCGCGGATCCGGAGACCGAGGAACGCCCGCTCATGGGCGGGGACCCACTCGCCCGGCTGCGCGCTCTCCAGGCGGAACGAATCGACCTCTACCGCGGAGCCGACGCCGCAGTCGACGTTGATGCCCTATCTCCGGAGATGGTTGCGGGCGAAATTGCGCAGCTTTGGGAAGAGTGGCGCTCGCGGCCCGCTCCCGAAGGCGAGCGCTTCTACAGGGCCAACGGCGTAACAGCAGGTGAGACGTCCCCGCCCCCGGAAGCCGGGCTCCGCGGCCTCGCAGATCTCCACGCTGCCGCCGTCGTAACCACCGCAAACACGACGTACCCGGTGATCGTCGAAAACGGCGCCATTCTGGAGCTCGGCGGCGTCTGCCGCGATCTTGGATTGAGGGGCCGGGCTTTCGTCCTCACCGATGAAGGCGTCGGGCCGCTCTACGCGACGCAAGTCCGGGCTGCACTCAAATCAGCCGGCTTCGAGTCCCAACAGTTCGCGCTCCCGGTGGGCGAGGAACAGAAGACATTGGCTAGCGTTTCGAGCGTTTACGACTGGCTCATTGGGAATCGCGTCGAGCGTCGCGATTTCGTCATCTGCCTTGGCGGTGGCGTGGTCACGGACCTTGGCGGGTTTGCCGCGGCCACCTGCCTGCGGGGCATCGATTTCGTCCACGTGCCCACGTCCTTGCTCGGTATGGTAGATGCGTCAATCGGCGGCAAAACCGGTGTTGACCATCCGCGCGGCAAGAACATGATCGGGGCGTTTGTCCAGCCCCGAGCCGTCGTGATCGACCCCCTCGTCCTCCGCACGCTGCCGGAACGGCAGCTTCGCAACGGCTGGGCCGAAGTGATCAAGCACGCCTTCATCCTCGACGAGATCCTGATGCGAGACCTCGAGACGGAAACGCTGGCTAGTCCTGCCCTGATGTCCGCCGAAATCATCGGCAGAAGCGTCGCCATCAAAGCCGAAGTTGTCTCCGAAGACGAACGCGAAGCCGACCGCCGCACGCTGCTTAACTACGGCCACACCGTGGGCCACGCGATCGAAGCGGTCACCGGCTACACCAGCTTCCTGCACGGCGAGGCAGTCGCCGTTGGAATGCGCGCCGCCGGCCTGATTAGCGTCGAGTTGGGGCTGCTTTCGGAAGAGGGCTTCGAACGCCAACAGCGGCTGATCCGCGCCTGCGGCCTGCCGGAAGCGGCCCCTGAGTTGGACGTCGATGCCGTGATCGAAGCGACGTTTTTGGACAAGAAGGTTTCGGGCGGCAAAGTGCGTTGGGTGCTGCTGGAACGGCTGGGCAAAGCCGTCGTCCGCGAAGGTGTCCCGCCAGCCCTCGTGCGACGGGCTGTTGAGACGGTTCTCCGCGCATGACTGCCCGCGAGGCGTTCTCCTTCAGCCTCACTTCTACCGACCGGCGCCGAAGCGTCCCGCGGACGGGCGTGGTGACCACCGCCCGGGGCGAGATCCACACCCCGGCGTTCATGCCCGTTGGTACGCTCGCTACCGTGAAATCGCTCCTCCCAGAGGAGGTGAAGCAGACCGGCGCCGAGATCCTGCTCGTCAACGCCTACCACCTCTACCTGCGGCCCGGCCACCAACTGGTGGGGCAGATGGGCGGCGTGCACCGTTTCATGGATTGGCCTGGCCCGATCCTTTCGGATAGCGGCGGGTTCCAAGTCTTCAGCCTCGCGCGCCTGGGCAAGGTGGACGAGTCCGGCGTGCGATTCCGCTCGCATATCGACGGTTCGGAACACTACTACACGCCCGAGCTGGCCATGGCCGTGCAGTTGGCGTTGGGGGTGGATATCGCCATGCCGCTGGACCACGTGCTGCCCGGCGATGCGGCGGAAGCGCCCGCGCGCGACGCCGCCGAACGCACCCTGCGCTGGTACGAACGCAGCCGCGCCGCAGCACCCGGACTGCCGGTGTTTGGCATCGTCCAGGGCGGGGTTCACCTGGAGCTGCGCCGTTGGCACGCCCGCGAACTGGCCGCGATGGACGCTCCTGGCTACAGCATCGGCGGGCTCTCGGTGGGCGAATCGAAAGAAGACATGTGGGCGATGACCGAGGCTGTGACCGCAGAACGTCCAGTCGAGAAGCCACGCTACCTGATGGGCGTCGGCAGCCCCGAGGACCTTGTGAACGCCGCAGCTCGCGGGGTGGATATGTTCGATTGCGTGCTGCCGACTCGCCTCGGCCGCAACGGCTCGATGTTCACCGACCTGGGCCGCGCAAACGTGCGGAATGTGCGCTATCGCGAGGCCGAGGGCCCGATCGACGCTGCTTGCGATTGCCTTGCCTGCTCGCGCTACAGCATGGCGTACATCCATCACCTGTTCCGCAACGACGAACTGCTCGGCCACCGGCTGGCCAGCATCCACAACATCCGCTTCCTGGTGCGCCTCACGGAACGCATGCGCGTGGCGATTGGTGCGGGCCAGTTCAAGGACTTCGCCGAAGATTTCCTTGGCCGCTACCAGGTTGCGGATGAGGAGACGCGCAGCGAGCAGAAGGCGAAGTGGCTGGCACAATCCGGGTATGAGGAAGCGTCCAAGGCGCGCGAACTACTCGCGGCGAGTGGAGCGGACGAACCACCCGGCGCCGACGGCGAACAGCACTGAATCTATGATCAGGTGAGCACGGGCTACTTCGCCCACTTCCACCACCGGGAAGGCGAAGCCGCGCGCCACTATTTCGAACGGCAGAAACAGCCCGGGATGCTGCACGGCCACGGCGCTGTAGCCGAGCGCCAGTGCGGTGGTCACTCCGATTCCCGCAATATGGCCGGGCGCGAAACGGCGACCCTCGCCGGCCGGCGCCGGACGGAAGCGCGAAAGCGCGGCGGTCACTGGTCCGAACTTGCCCGGCGTAAAGGCGTGAAGCAGGCCGAGTGCCACGCGCGGCAGCTGGCCCGGGCGGTAGACCAGGAATGAGTCCTCCCAGGAGTCCGGGCCGAACTTCGCTTTGAAGTGCTCCAACGGCCTGAACTTGTAAAACAGATTGAGACGCTTGAAGGCGAAACTCAGCGAATGGCCCAGCAGGCGATGGCCCGCAGGCTGCCTCGCTGTGCCCCGCAGCGGCGCCAACCCAAGGTTGGCCATCGTCGCCCCGCGCTCGCGAGCAGCCTCGACCGCTGCGAGGAACAGCAACTCCGAGACACCGTTCGGTGCGGTTGGCCGGCGGATCATGTCCTCGATGTAGTAGCCGTTCCGACCGCCGATCGGGATGCAGGTGACGAATCCTTCGAGTTGCCGGTCTTTGTAGGCGAGCAGGATGATCTTGTCGGCGGCGAGCGTCAGCGGTTCGAGGCGGAGCGTGAAGGCCAGCGCCTTAATGTTGCGGCTGGATTGCCACAATTTCTGCACTTCCCGCATCTCTCGCGCCACGCTGGAAGCGGGGTACTGCCCAGCGGGCACACATTCGATGGTTACGCCGACCTTGCGCGCCTGGTTGGCGGCTGAGCGGACCTTCTTCGTCCTGTTGCCGCGCGGTGCGTAGCGCTCGATTTGGAAGATCGGCTCCTGGCCAATCTTCAGCGCCTTCCAGCCCATTTCCCGGCAACGTCCCGCGAGCGGCGGCGTGGCGCTGACGAACGCCGGCGTCAGCTTTTCGCTGGCGCACCAGGCAACAAACGCTCGGATCAGGGTTGTTTCGGCGCCCGGCTCACAAATCGGGTCGCCGCAGACCAACGCGCTGCCGTTATGCCGTTCGAAGGCTACGAAGCCGCTGGAGTCAGCGGGATGAAAATGCTCCCAGCCGGGGTAAAGCGTGAGAAAGCTCATTCCGTTCGCGCCGTGCCGCAGTACCAGCTCCCGCCGCGCTTCCGGCGTACCGGGACGGGCGAGGCTGGCACCAAGTGGGCGAGAGCTGCTGAACGGGTTTCTCATGGCCATCCTTCCGGTTTGCATCCGAAAGTTAGGCCGCAATCCTGAAGATCAAGTGAAGCGATTATCGACAATCGCTGAGGTACGCCGGGGCGCCAAGGAGCTTGTCCAGCGTGACTGGCGTGAGGCCTTTCGCTTTCAGTCCTTCGAGGATTGAAGGCAGCGCCCGGGCAACCACTGATCTGTCAGCGCCCACCTCTCCATCGATCGAATCGTGCAGCAGGATGATCGATCCTGGCTTCACGTTCGCCAGGATGTTCCGCGCCAGCGCGTCGGAATCGGTCTCCACCCAGTCCTTGGCTGAAACGTCCCAGGTAACAAGCTGCATCCCAGCGTTATCCACTACGCGCGACATAAACGGCGTGTGTGTGCCATGCGGCGGCCGAAACAGCGCTGGGCAGGTGTGGAAGTCGTCACGAAGCACGTCCTCCGTTTGGCGTAATTCCGGGTAGCGCGGGTCCAGGTAGCTGTAAGCCCCGTGGTTGTACGAATGGTTGCCAACGATGTGTCCGCGGTCCATCAGTTCCTGCGTGATCTGCGGATTGCGCACGATCGCCTTGCCCACTTCGAAGAACGTCCCGCGCGCGCCGTACTGCTCGAGGATGGTTGCGATTGGCAGCGTCCAGTTCGCGTCTGGCCCGTCGTCGAAAGTGAGCGCCACCTCGTTGCGGTTGCGCGGCCCGTGGCTGGTGAGCGATCCCAACCATTCGGCCGAAGGCGACGTTGAGCCGACCCAAAAAAACGAGAACGCCCCGTAGACCAGCATCAGCGTGGCGAAGATCTTCGAACGGAGCGCGCTGCCCGGTAACGCTTGCAATTGCCCAATGCTCGCGATGACGGCGGCGATCGCGAGTACGGCGAGAGTCACGCCAGAGACGCCACTGCCAAAGCTCGCAACCAGTAGCACCAGCGCGGAGGCTGCAATCATCGCGCTTACGGCATCGACCTTTCCCCAGGGCAGTCTAGACGGCAGGAACGGCCCGATGCCGGCCCCCAACAGCGCAGCGACCACGAACCCAGAACCCGGGTAGGTCGCCGCGCCGATTAGAATGCAGCTGGCAAGAATCGCCAAACAACCCGAAATGCGCGAAACCACGCTCGGCTTCACCGCCCAGCGCACGAGGCACGCAACTGCAACCGAAAGCACGAACGCAGCAACGACGATGACGGACGAGGCGTGGATGGGTGCGACCGCGAGCACAGCCGCCGGATGCACCAGCCCTCCGGCCAACGCCGCCACGAGCAGACGTGCAACGGCCTTGCGCGACGGCGCGTGTATTTCCGTGAGTCCCACCATGCTGGCAGAGTGTCCGTGATGCTTCGCTGGATCAAGTCGCTTAACCCGCGCTCGCCTGAGCAGCTGGTTTTCGCGACGGCCCTTACGGCATGGGCGCTTTGCCTGGCGCTCATCCTCAGCCACCCGATCTTCGTCACCAACGATTCGCTCAGTAACTACAGCCACGTCTGGTATGTCGCAGACGTTTTCTGGGACGGCGAGGGCATCCCGTTCCATTTTCCGGAGATCGGTCATGGCGAAGCGTTCGCCTTTCCGTACGGGTTCCTGCCGTGGTTCAGCGCGGCACTATTGCGGCCGGTCCTCGGCGACTGGGCGACAACATTCTGGCTGGTGCTCGGAGCGCTGGGCGTGTTGGGCGGCGCCCTCTGGGCGTTTCCCGAGCTTCGAAAGCCCCTCCCGGCCACCTTCTTGCTTGTGAATCCGCTGATGGTCGAGTCGGTGATCCTCGGCCAACTGCCGTTTCTCTGGGCCACGGCGCTGCTCTTCTTCGGCATCGGCTGCTGGTGCAAAGGATGGACGTGGCGGGCGATCGTGTTCGTGGGACTGGCCCAGGCCACACACCCTGCGGTTGTCTTACCGCTGGCCGGGTTGCTCTTCCTAGGCCGTTTCCCGTTCGAGGCGGACAAACGCCGCTATCTGCTCTGTTATCTCGCCTCTCTCCTCATCGCCGCTCCCGCCACGTGGCTTGTACTTATTTCGCCCGTCGTCGAAGACAGTTCGACGCTCACGCTGCTGGAGAATTTCGTGGGCACCGTCGGTCTACGCGCGGGAGTGGTGTTCGCCCCCTTTCTGGCGCTGTGGCTCGTCCGCAGCCGAAGTGTCGATTGGCTCTGGTGGGCGGTTGCCATTGCGGCCTCCTTGAACGCCGTCCTGGTCCCCATCCGCCACACGAGTTACGGCTGGGGCGCGCTCACCCGTACAGCGGACGAACAGCTCGTCCTGTTTCTCGAATCAGCCGATTTCCAGCCGGGCGCAACGTACCGCCTGCTCCGCGTGGCAGATGGCAAAGTCGGCATGTACCAG
>JBBQGT010000146.1:0-7625 GCA_038323265.1 Tepidiformales bacterium | reverse complement strand
CGACCCACAGCGACCCGACATACATCGAAGAGGGGGTGGTGCACTATTGCGTCGGTAACATGCCCGGGGCAGTCCCCCAGACAAGTACCCAGGCCCTCACCAGCGCCACGCTGCCGTACGTCGAGGCCCTCGCGCGATTCGGCGTGGCTGGCGCGCTCAGCGCGGATCGCGCGCTTGCCGAATCGCTTAGCACCTACGAAGGCAAGCTCGTGCGCGGCCCGGTGGCCGACACGTTCGGCCTGACGTCCGCCGCGAATCCCTTCCTCTAAGCCGCGGCAGGTACCGGTCTACCCGGCCACCCTGTCAAGGTCGAATTGGGAACCAGGTTCTGCAGCGAGTCGCTACGGCTCCACTCCGTCCGCCTTTGGTGCGCATCGATCCCCAAAAGTGGTAGTGCCGCCGAGAATCCTAATCCCCCATACTGGGCTTTCGAAATCGCCGCTCGGGGGAAATGTGTGGCTGACTGGTTCGACGTAATCGACGATGAACGCCGGAAGTTCATCGAAGATCAGCATATGTTTTTCGTGGCAACCGCCGGGGGCGACCCCGGCAGCACCGTCAACCTTTCGCCCAAGGGCCGAAACCTCCTGCGGATCCTCGGACCGAACCTCGTTGGCTATCTGGACTACCCCGGAAGCGGCAACGAGACCGCCAAACATAGCGCCGAAAATGGCCGCGTTACCCTGATGTTTTGCAGCTTCGGGCCTACTGCGAGCATCGTGCGCCTCTACGGCCAGATCAGCCGCGTCGCGGTGGATGACCCGCTCGTTCGCCAGCACCGCAACGCTTTCGGCCACGACCTCCACCCCTTCGTCCGCCAGGCGTTCTTCGTCGAAGTCGAAAGGGTGCAGACGTCCTGCGGCTACGCTGTGCCGCGCATGGAATTCGTTGAAGATCGCGACACTCTGGACAAATGGTGCGAACGAAAGACCGAGCCTCGTGAGTTCGTCGATGGCATGCCAGTGGGCGGTGAACTGGTCTCGAAAGCGCCGACGCCGCGCTAACTGCTCGCTCGCAGCCAATCGACCGCCGCCTGGATGCCATCCGCGAACGTTACCTGCGGCTCCCAGCCCAGCACCGTCTTCGCCAGCGAAGCGTCCAGCCAGATGTTCCGCACGTCGCCGGGACGCGGCGGACCGTGACGTGCCGGCGCGGTACTCCCGGTCGCTTTCTGCAGCGTCGAGAAGATCTCGTTGACCGAGATCCCGTGCCCGGTGCCGATATTCAGCGCCTGCCCGTCGCCGTTTGCGAGCGCCAATACGTTCGCCCGAGCAATGTCCCCGACGTAGACGTAGTCCTTCTGCTGCTCCCCATCGCCGTCGATCGTGCACTCTTTGCCGGAGAGCAGAAGGCCGGTGAAAATCGCGCAGACTCCGGCCTCGCCGTGCGGGTCTTGTCGCGGGCCGTAGGCATTGGCGTAGCGCAGGATCGTGTAGTTCAGTCCCTGCGTGCGCTGGTAGAGATCAAGGTAGATTTCGCCCACGCGCTTCGAGGTGCCGTACGGAGACAGCGCCTTTATCGGGTGAGCCTCGGTCACCGGTACAAAATCCGGCTCGCCGTAGAGCGCCCCGCCCGTCGAGGAATAGATCACCTTCCTCACGCCATTCCGCACCGAAAGGTCAGCGATTCGCGCTGTCCCGCCGCCGTTCACTTCCAGGTCGCCTACCGGGTCGCCGCTGCTCAGTTTTACGCTCGCCTGCGCCGCGAGGTGGTTCACAATCTCCGGCTTGAACTCTTCAAACACTCGTGCCGTCTCGTTCGAATGGATATCCACTTCGTCAAGCTGCACGACGTTCGCGACGTTCGCTCGGCGACCAGTCGAGAGGTTGTCGATCACCCGGACGTCGTGGCCAGCCGCTACATACGCTTCAACGACATGCGAACCGATGAACCCGGCTCCGCCAGTAACAAGGATTCTCATCTGAACCTCCCTGCGCGGTCGCGCGAATCAGAAGGATCATGGGCGAGAGCCGTTGGGACAAGGTGGAGCGCCTGCGCGCGCCTTTACCGATCGCGCTGCTTCGCTGGGACCGAGCCCATCCCCGCCCAGGGAGCGCCTGCCACCACGCCGCCCACTAAGCGACTGGACAAGAAACGCGGTTGTCGACGCCGGGCTCGCCATCTGCGGTAATTCCGATCATCACCTTGCCGCAAACTCCCCGGAGAACCACTGGCCGTCTAAGGTTCCGCGCGCTATCGCTCGCGGCTGCGCCATAGCCTGCTTGGGAGAGCGGTCGCCGAGCCACGATGGTACAGTCTGGGTGCTGTATACAATTCCCACACGTGCCAGGAGAGATCTATGTCCGAAGTCGCCCGGGGCCTTGAAGGCATCAACGTTACCGCCACCAAGCTCTGTCGAATCGATGGGCAAAAGGGCGAGCTCATCTACTCTGGCTACAACATCTATGACCTCGCGGAGAAATCCACATTCGAAGAGGTCGCCTTCCTTCTCTGGGCCCAACGCCTTCCGACCAAGGTGGAGTCTGCTGAACTCAATAAGAAGCTGATCTCCGAGCGCGGACTCGACCCCATCGTCGAACGCCTGCTGCGCGAGCTCTACGCCGTTGTCCGCCCGATGCGCACCCTCGAAATCGCCGTCGAAGTGCTCGGCGCAATCGACAAAGATTCGAGTGACCTGACGACCCCCACACTGCGCCAGACCGCCGCCCGCCTGACAGCCAAGATGGCGACGGTCCTCGCCGCCTACCACCGCCTCCGTTCTGGCCTGGAAATCGTCCTTCCGCGAGACGACCTTGGGCACTCCGCGAACTTCCTCTACATGCTTAACGGTAAGGAGCCGAACCCCCTCGAGGCGCGCACTTTCGACGTCGCCATGATCCTCCACGCCGAACACGAGATGAACGCCTCCACCTTCTCGGCCATCGTCACTGCTTCAACGCTCAGCGACATGTACTCCGCCATCGCCAGCGCGATCGGCACTCTCAAAGGCCCGCTCCACGGCGGCGCCAACGAGGCTGTCTACAAGCTCGTCGATTCCATCGGCACTGAGCAAAACATCGCCGGCCACGTCGAGGCCCTGCTGGGGCGCGGCGAGCGCGTCATGGGCATCGGCCACCGCGTCTACAAGACCACGGACCCGCGCGCCATCATCCTCGAGCGCCTCGGCCACCAGGTTGCCGACCAGTCGCCAGACCGCAAGTACTTTGACCTTTCGTTGAAGCTGCGCGACTACCTTGCTCGCAAGCTCGAAGGCAAGCCGCTCTACCCAAACGTCGACTTCTTCAGCGCCTCGGTTTACAAGATGCTCGGCATCCCAAGCGACCTCTACACGCCGATCTTCGCCCTCTCCCGAATCAGCGGCTGGACCGCCCATTTGCTGGAACAGTACGCGGATAACCGGCTCGTCCGGCCGAACGCACTGTATGAAGGCGCCGCCAACCGCGAATATGTTCCGCTCGAGCAGCGCTGAGTTCGAACAACGGAACGATTTGGTGAAGTGCCGCATACCATCTGTGCGGCGCTTCACTGTTCCGCCTACCAATTTTCGGCGACAGTTGATTGCATGAAGACTCAACTCTTTGCGTTCCCCGTAGCGCTCATCTTCCTTATCGCAGCCTGCGGCGGTGACGACGCGAAGCCCGCACCCACGCCCACGTCCGGGTCGACGGCGACGAACGTAGCTACTACCGCGCCTTCGCCCGCCACTGCGGTGGCGACCGCGACGAAGTCTCCCTCCACGCCCGCTGCAGATGGCACCGTCGACCCCCTTGGCGCCGGCGATACCGAAACCAAGACGGTCCAAGCACAGCCCGGGGAGTTCGGCGGGCAGGCATTGCTCAAGGATGTGCGCATGGGCGTCCACCCGGAAGTTGGCGGCTGGGACCGCCTCGTGTTCGAGTTCGCCGGGCCGAATTTGCCACCCGCGACCATCGGCTACGTCGCCAGCGCATCCCAATGCGGCTCCGGTGCCGCGGTCGCACTCAAGGGCGCGGCTGTCCTCAACGTCCGCTTCTCCCAGGCCGCCGCCCACAACCAATCCGCCCAGCCAACCTTCGTACCGAAAGAGTTGCCCGGTCCAGGGACGACGATCCTCGAAGCGAAGGCCTCATGCGACTTCGAAGGTGTGGTGAACTGGGCGGCTGGCGTTAAAGGCAAGCAGAGCTTCAAGGTCACCACCTTCCAGAACCCAACGCGCCTCGTAATCGACGTAAAACAGTAGGCAGGTCGCTTACCTTCGGGAGCGGCGCCCAAAAGTACGATGCGCGCATGGACGAAATGAAGTTGCAAAGCGCCTGGCGGCTAGACATCTCTCGCGAGATTTCGAAAGCCTACGAACGCCACTCCGCAGTGCGGATGACCGCCGTCGGCGGCTCCGCCTCACGCGGCCAGGCAGACGCCTTCTCTGATATCGACCTCGCCGTTGTGCGGCGGTAGACCTCAGTACAGTCAGGCGAACCTTCGCCCTCACCGTTGGCGCCTGCGATGAGCGCCCGCCTTTCGAGGCCTAACGTCCCCGTAACACAACGTCTCCAGCGCTCGGGGCGGGGGTCGATAGTAGGGCGCCCGAGACAGCCTCGAATGGCGGTGAGGCGCTCACTGCCTCGCACCTTACCGACCGACTCCTTGGACGCATTCCGTCCGGCCGGAGCTTCGCTTGCAGCGCAGTTGCAAGTTAAGAGCGCGCCTCGGCGGCTGCGGCCCTGCCACTATTGGACGTCCTTTCCCGTACGATGCCAGAATCTGGCCAATCTGGCTTCACAAGGAATCCCAATGACCGCAACCCAAACCGCCACGCTCGCCGCCCGCGCCACCGAGGCCGAACAGATCGACGCCGTAGTCGTCGGCGCTGGCTTCGCCGGCCTGTACATGCTCTACCGCCTGCGCGAGTTGGGCATGAGTGCGCGAGTAATCGAGGCTGGCGATGGCGTGGGCGGCACGTGGTACTGGAACCGCTACCCCGGTGCTCGCTGCGACATCGAAAGTCTCGAATATCAGTACGGCTTCGAAAATGACCTGCCCCGCGAATGGGGATGGACCGAACGCTACGCCACGCAACCCGAAATCCTCACCTACATCAACCACGTCGCCGACCGCTTTCACCTGCGCAAGGACATTCAGCTCGAGACCCGCGCCACGGAAGCGCTTTTTGATGAGTCCAGCAACCGTTGGACCGTCACCACCGACCGTGGCGATCACCTCTCGGCGAAGTTCTGCATCATGGCTACCGGCTGTCTCTCCGCCGCCAGGGTGCCCGACTTCAAAGGCCTCGATTCCTTCAAGGGCGAGTGGTACCACACCGGCCACTGGCCCCACGAAGGGGTGGATTTCACCGGCAAAAGTGTAGGGGTCATTGGTACCGGTTCCTCGGCAATCCAGTCGATCCCGATCATCGCTCAGCAGGCGGCCCAACTCGCCGTCTTCCAGCGCACGGCCAACTTCAGCGTGCCAGCCCAGAACGGCCCCATAAATCCCGAATACCAGGCCCAGATGAAGGAAAACTACACGGATGTCCGCCGCCGGGCGCGTGAGTCCGCCGCCGGCATCCTGGCGCGCGCGCCGGGCGAAAAGTCCGCCCTCGAAGTGGCCGACGAAGAGCGCCGCGAGGAGTTCGAATCGCGCTGGCAGCAAGGGGGCTTCGCTCTCGGCGGCGCATTTATCGACCTTGGTCTGAATCTCGAGGCCAACGAAACAGCCGCGGAATTCGTCCGCTCGAAGATCCGCGAGACCGTGAATGATCCGGCAACAGCCGAACTGCTTTGCCCCCGAGACTATCCGTTCGCCACCAAGCGGCTCTGCGTTGATACCGGGTACTTCGAAACCTTCAACCGGGACAACGTCTCGCTCGTCGATGTGAAGACCGTGCCGATCGAAGAGATCACGCCGAACGGTCTGCGAACGGGCGGCAAGGAGTACGAATTCGACTGCCTCGTGTTCGCCACCGGCTTCGACGCCATGACTGGCGCGCTTTCGAACATCGACATCCGCGGCCGCGATGGGATGGTGCTAACGCAGAAGTGGGAGCATGGACCACGCAGCTACCTGGGCCTCCAGATCGCTGGCTTCCCAAACCTCTTCACGATTACCGGCCCCGGCAGCCCGTCCGTTCTGAGCAACATGATCGTTTCGATCGAACAGCACGTGGACTGGATCAGCGACTGCCTCACTTATCTTCGAGAGCACGAAATGCCAACGATCGAAGCCACCGTGAAAGCGGAGGACGAATGGGTTGACCACGTTAATCAGGTGGCGGACCTGACGCTCTTTCCGTTGGCCAACTCGTGGTACCTGGGTGCGAACATCCCCGGTAAGCCGCGGGTCTTTATGCCGTATGTCGGCGGTGTGGGGAACTACGCCGTGAAGTGCCAGCAAGTGGCGGCGGGTGGCTACGAAGGGTTCGCCCTGGGCGCGTAGTCCCGCCAAGGCTATGGCCCTTAGCGGAGTCCGGGCAGCACCTCTTCGACGAAGCGCGCTTCCGCGTTCGATACCTCGGCGGGGTCGGCCTCCCGCGTGCCACCGACGATCATCAGGCGCGTCATGCCCATCTCAATCAGTCCACGCAGCCGCTCGATGCAGTAGGACGACGGCCCAAATACCCCGAACTCTGCGGCGAACTCAGACGTGAGCTTGCCTGCCTGGGGGCTGCCGGCGCGGCTGTGCCGGGTCATGTCGTAGGCATCATGAATCGCTTCCGTGGTGCGCCTGCCTTCCTCCGAAGCCGGTCCGACGGTGTGCCCGTGCATCGCCTGAAAGCGCGCAAACAGCGACAGGCCCCCCTCGCCGAGCCTCCGCGCCACATCCGGATCGTCATGGGCCACCACGTTGACATACGTGCCGAACTCCATCGCCTCCGGATCTAGGCCCGCCGCGGTCCGCGCCGCCTTCGCGGTCTCCATCGCCCACTGGAGCCGCTCCGGCGAAGCTCCGACGGCGAACGTGATGCGGTCCGCGATGACCGCCGCGGCGCGAATCACCTTCGGTCCCGTGGCCGCCACGTCCACCGGAATCTTCGGGAAGCGTCCGGGCCGCAGCCACTCGATTTTCGATGACCGCGGCACGTTCGCCAGCCGAAGGGATGCGACGTTCGCCCCTGCCTCAAACGGCACCTCTTCACCCCGCAGATAGCCCTGGAGTCGCCTCAGATAGTCTTCGAACACCGGCACGGAGGCAGGCGCAAAGCCAAGATGCGCAAGCGCCGAATCGCCGCGCCCGATGCCGAGCACCGCCCTTCCGCCCGAGACGGCGTGCACCGTTGCGATCGACGATGCGGTCACCGCCGGGTGGCGCGTGAACGGGTTGGTCACCCCCGTCCCGAGCTTGATCCGTTCCGTCTCGCCGCCAGCCATCGCCAACGCAACGTACGGGTCGCCCGAGAGGTTCTGCGAATCGACGATTGTGATCCCGTCGAAGCCCGCCGCCTCCGCGTACTGCGCGCGCCGCACGAAGCCCGATGGCAAGCCCGCGCCGCCTGTCCAAATCTCCGCTCGGCCAATCATTCGGGTTCTAAAACCTTCGTTTCGCACGGCGGAAGAATGGAAAGGTGCGCCATTTCGCCGCCCGGCACGGCGCCGTGCCAATGCACTTCGCCGGCCGGTACATGCACGATGTCACCCGCGTGCACCTCGTTTTCGTGAGCCTCATCAGCGACGATCCCGTGCCCATCCGTG
>JBBQGT010000145.1:0-7765 GCA_038323265.1 Tepidiformales bacterium | reverse complement strand
TGAGGGTGGCGCACTGAAAGCTGCCGCCGCAGCCCTGCCAGTTAATCGCCGCCGCGCTGGCAACCGCCATTTGGGGTTGGTTCGAAACGCCGATGGTGGCGAAGGCAAGAAGCGCGACGACGGCGGCAAGCATCACACGAGGCATACGTTCGACGGTACCAGCTTCGGCTGTTTGGGACGGGTTAACGAGGCGGACGGGATAAAGGAGGGGCAAAGCAGGGGCGTAGGCTCTTGGCTGTCACTTATTCAAACCTGCGCGCTGAAAGCCACGTGTGCGATGATCTGGATCGGAAGACGATGATCACATGACTCAGACCCGAGGGCAGAGAACGCCAGTCCGGCGACTCGTGGGGTTTCTGTTGGTAGCCATCGGGGTGGCGTTTTGCAACTTCGTGTTGATCTCACGAAGTGTCGTCATCGCCGCCGCGGGTGGGCTCGCCGTGTTCAGTGTGTCGACCCTCCTGGTCGTTGGCACACCTGAATTTGACGCGTGGCGACCATCCACCGCGGTGGGGCGCATCGCCAAGGGATACGTCGCCGCGTACTACTCGGTTCGGGAAGGACGAGGCAAAGTAATCCTGAGATGGGCCGTCGGCGTGGTCGTGGTGTGGTTGCTTGGGGCGGCACTGGTCTGGACGGTAATGGCATGAGCGGTCGCGCGCGTTGAATACGGATCACGAAGACGGCTGGGGGGACGGCCGGTCAGTAGCGTCGTCTCCGTTGCTTGGCACGAGGTCACGGAACTCTCATGTTCAGTAACAGTTTGCGTTTTCGAGCTGTGAGGTGGTTGCTTTGGCTGCTGGCGGCCGTCTGCTGGCTGCTCGGAGGGGCCGGGATCATCGTCATTGCAGCGGCGTTCCTCGGCGAACAGTTTGGCTACTATCGGGAACATGAAATGACGCCGTTCATCCTCCTCGCGGCGGCGCCGACTATCTTTGTTCTGGGATGTGGAATCGCTACAATCATGACTCTGATCGAGTTCGGTCACGGAGCTGGCAGACCTCGGAGGCCGCGCGGAAGGTGACGCCACCCTTGCGCGCAAGCTCAAGGTCAAAAACTGCGCTTGGGGCAAAATTGCGACCCCGCGAACGACGGCAGCCACTCCTTCTCGAGGATCAAGAAGACTCGGTGACCTCGGTCAGGGTGAAAATGCCCTAAGCACCCCGCACCCCCCGCGCCTTGCCAAACGGCGTAGACTCGTCCAATCACCTCCGTGGAGGGGTCCTATGCCCGCGTTGGACGGCGTCAAAGTCCTCGATCTCACCCAATACGAAGCCGGCACATCGTGCACCCAGTACCTCGCCTGGTTCGGCGCCGATGTCTATAAGGTAGAGCGCCCGGGGGTGGGCGACCCCGGCCGCCACGTCGCCGGCCGCAATATCGATTCGCTCTACTTCCTCACCTTCAACCACAACAAGAAGAGCGTGGCCATCGCCCTCGATACCCCCGAGGGCAAAGAGCTCTTCCTCAAGCTCGTCCCGCAGGTCGATGTGGTGGTCGAAAACTTCAGCCTCGGCACGATGGAGAAGCTCGGCCTCGGCTACGACGTACTGAACGCCGTCAACCCGCGCATCATCTACGCGACGATCAAGGGCTTTGGCACCAGCGGCCCGCACAGCCAGTACAAGTGCTTCGACATGGTCGCCCAGGCGGCGGGCGGCTCCTTTAGCGTGACCGGCGAGCCGGACGGCCCGCCGATGCGCCCCGGCGCCACCTTTGGCGACACGGGCTCGGGCGTGCACTGCGCCCTCGGCATCTGCGCGGCCTACATCCAGCGCCTGCAAACGGGCCGCGGCCAGATCGTCGAAATCGCTATGCAGGAGATCATCGCCAGCTTCATGCGCGAACCGATGTCCCACCGCCAGTGGGACGTCAGCCCCATCGGTCGGCGCGGCAACCGCACGGTCGTGCCCACAGATCTCTTCCCGTGCAAAGGCGGGGGCCCGAACGACTACATTTACCTGTTCCCGGCCACCTCGCGCATGCTCGACGCCCTGATGACGGCGATCGGCAAGCCCGAACTGCTGCTCGATGAGCGATTCCAGACCACCCCCGAGCGCCGCAAGCACGGCGACATCCTCTACGAAGAAGTGAAGGAGTGGACCCTCCAGCGCACGAAATTGGAGGCGATGGAGTACCTCGCCGAACGAGGCGTGCCCTGCAGCGCCATCTACGACAGCGAAGACATCCTGCACGACGAGCATCTGCACGCGCGCAATATGATTCGCACCGTCCAGCACCCGGTGCATGGCGGCGTCGAGATGGTCGGCCCGCCGATCCACATGAGCGATTCAAACGTGGAGATGATCCACGCGCCGCTGCTCGGGCAGCACACCGCGGAAGTGCTCGCGAACGAACTGGGGCTGGGCGCGAAGGAACTGGCCGACCTGGAAGCGCGCGGCGTGGTCGCCACCTACCAGGTCGAGGCCGTCGCCAACTAACCAGGGACTGAAAGCGCTCACGCCGGCTCGATGGTCGCCGTCAGGCCGCAGCTTTCGAGCGCGTCGCGGTAGTGCTCGGCTGCTTCCTTTGGGCATTCGATGACCGTCGCCTGGCCGTTTTCGTGCGCCGTCATCATGATCGCCACCGCGTCCTCAACAGTCAGCGATTGGACGCAGCGCAGCAGCGAGCGCACCACGTGGTCCATGCTGTTGTGGTCGTCGTTGTGGAGAATGACGCGGTAGGGCGGGAGAAGCCGCGTGAGCGCCGCCTCGTCGATCTCCGTGCTCGGGAGCGCCGGGCTGGTGGTTGCGCCGATGTCCACGGTCAGCCGCCCTGGATGCTTACCATGAACTCGAGCTGCTCGCCGTCTTTCAGCGCGTCGCCCATCTCCGCCTGGGTGTCATTGATCAACACCAACACCGATTCGGCGTCAGCATCGTTGAAGCCTTGGCCCAGGAAAACGTCGTGCGGCGTCAGGCCAGCGTGCCATTCCACCTCTGTCGTCGCTTGTTTCGAACGGGTGCGCTTTACCAGCGTCGCGAACCATTTCACGTGTACAGTCACGCGCTAAGCGTAGCGCCTGCGGGCGTTTGGCGGCGACTCGCGCTACGATCGCCGGGTGTGTCAGCCCAGATTCGCCTTGCCACCGTGGATGACGCACGGGCGCTCGCCGTCATCCATATCGAAGGCTGGCGCGCCGCCTACCAGCACATCTTCCCGCCCGAGGCGTTCGCTGCCCGGACAACCGAGACCCGCGAACGGGAGTTTGGCGAGCTCTTCGCCGCTCCAGGCGAGCCGCCGTGCATCTGGGTTTCGGA
This sequence comes from Tepidiformales bacterium, assembly GCA_038323265.1. Taxonomy (GTDB): domain Bacteria; phylum Chloroflexota; class Dehalococcoidia; order Tepidiformales; family Tepidiformaceae; genus PNKC01. Next base: position 4,505 of record JBBQGT010000145.1, on the reverse strand, counting down.
GCAGGATGGACGAGTCGCAGGCTTCGCTTACACCCGGCCGGGGCACGAACCTGACATCCCCAATGGCGGCGAACTGAAGCTGTTCTACGTCGCGCCCGGATTGCGAGCCTCGGGACTAGGCTTACCGCTGTTCGAACACGCAATTGCAGACCTGCGCGAGAAGGGTTTCCAGCCGTTCCTCTACACGCTGCGCGACAACGCCGCCGCCCGGCGCTGGTACGAGAAACGAGGCTGGCAGGCGGACGGCGCCGAAATGCCCTGGTCCGACCGCGGCGAATACCCGGAGATTGTAGAAGTGCGCTACCGGCCGGGCACCGAAGGACGAATCCCCTGGCGCAGTCTGGCAGGGACGCTCCTCTCCCAGGCGGACGACATGGTCAGCCCGATCGACGACGAATGGGAAGCGAATTCCTGAGGTCTGGGCCGACGCTGTACGATCGCATGATGCGGCCAATGCACTTCACCGTTAGCGCCGAGCCAACCGCCAACGGGTTCATAGCGCATTGCCCCGAGTTGGAGATTTCGTGTGAGGGCGCAACCGAGGAGGACGCGCGGCGTAACGTCATCGATGCCATCGCCATGCTCTTCGATTCGGTACCGGTTGGTGAGTTGGATTTGCGCCTGCCCGAACCTTCACGCGTCAAGCAGATCGATGTCCGGCTGCACGAATAGCGCGCTAACCGCCAGCACTTAGCCGCCGATGTGCGACATCTCCACCTTGCGCAGCCCGATCGTGTCCTCGGAGCGGATCTCGGAATAGCGGTCATTGCGGATGTGCCAGACGGACGCGAGGAAGGCTGCGATCTCATCGTCGCTCTTGCCGCCGCGCAATAGTTCGCGAAAATCGTGGCCGCGCGTGCCGAACAGGCAGGTGTAGAGCGCGCCCTCGGGCGAAAGGCGGGCGCGCGTGCAATCGCCGCAGAACGGCTCGCTGATCGAAGTGATCACGCCGATTTCGCCCGACCCATCCTTGTAGCGCCAGCGCCGCGCCACTTCGCCACGATAGTTTGCATCGGCGGGCTCAATCGGCAGTTCGGCGTTGATCAGGTTCACGATCTCCTGGCCGCTCACCACGTTGTCCAGCCGCCAACCGTTCGTCGCGCCAACATCCATAAACTCGATGAAGCGCACGATGTGGCCGCTGCCTTTGAAGTGACGGGCGAGGTCCACGATCGTGTGGTCGTTTACGCCCTTCTTCACCACGGCGTTGATCTTGATCGGCCTGAGGCCCGCGCGGTCGGCTGCTTCGATCCCCGCAAGCACGACCGCCACCGGCACGCCCACGTCGTTCATCGCCTTGAAGATCTCGTCGTCCAGCGAGTCGAGGCTGACGGTCACCCGTTCGAGGCCCGCATCCTTCAGCCCCTGGGCCTGCGCTTTCAGGAGCGTGCCGTTCGTCGTCAGGGTCAGGTCTTTCAGGCCCGGGATTGAGCGCAGCTGGGCGACCAGCTCATGCAGATCCCGCCGCACGAGCGGCTCGCCGCCGGTCAGGCGGATCTTTTCCACGCCGTGCGCCACGAAAATCCGCGACAGGCGGGCGATCTCCTCGTAGCTCAGGATCTGGTCGCGCTGCAAAAACGCGTAGTCCGGCCCGAAGACCTCTTTCGGCATGCAGTACGTGCAGCGAAAGTTGCAGCGATCCGTGACGGAGATGCGGAGGTCGCGAAGGGGGCGTTGGAGGGAGTCGAAGAGGGTCACATGTATACGTTACCCTGTCTGCCGCCGAAATGCTCGCCCGAGCATAACGCTTCCGCTTCCTGATTCGTTCCGAAGCTTACTTTTTGGCGTTCTGCGGGGCCCGCTCCAGCAGCCAGCTGTCGTACTTCTCGATGCGCTCGGCGAGCGTCTCACGCATGGCGTTCATCTTGTGCATCTTCGCGTCCAGCAATCCGATCTGTTGGAGCGTCACTTCGCGCGCCCGGCGGATCTGCTCCGCCTTCTCGGCTGTGTCCGCGTCGCTGCGCCATTCGGCCCGGATCTGCAGCCGTACGTCGTCCGATTCGATCATCTCTTTGATGTCGGCCAGCGAGAATCCAAGCAGTTCCTTCAGCTGGCGAATGCGGTCGATGCGCTCCATGTCGTCCGCAGAGTAGAGCCGGAAGCCGCCATCCATGCGCGTGGGGGGGTTGAGCAGCCCCTTCTCTTCGTAGTAGCGAAGGGTGCGCTGAGTGAGCTGCGCGCGGTCGGCGGCTTCACCAATCTGGAGGTAGGCGTGGCCCTGTGGATCATCCATGTTTACGACCGTAGTGTAGCAACGTTAACGCGCACGTCAAGGTAATTGTTTTTACGACTTGGATGGCACTCGAATAGCCTCGGCTCCGTGCTGCGTTAAGATAGAATGTGCCGCCGACTGTGCGGACGGGAGGCCCAGATGGCCAAAGGCCAGGAGAAGCCAGCCAAGACGAACAAGCCGAAGGTGACGACCAAGGCGAAGCAGGCCAAAAAGGCCGAAAAGAAGGCCGCCGCAAGCTGACTCGCGCCCCTCTTGCTTCCGCCGTTCGCGAATCCACGGCTTTAGCCGCGTACCTTGATGATGCCGCGCATGCCGTACTCTTCGTGCCCCGGCAGATGGCAGATGTAGGTGTACTCACCGGGCATATCGAATACCACGGTTGTCGTCTTTGTTTCGAACGGCTTGAGCGTCACTTCCGTGGGCACGTGGTCGTGGTACGGCTCGCTGCCCGTCCGATGACGCGCGTGAACAACGGCATCGCCGACGATCCACTCGTGCCCGATCGGGTCTTCGTTGACCAGCGTGAAGGTCACCGGCACGCCCGCCGGGACGGTCAACTCGGGCGCCACGAACTTCGAGAAGTGGATGGCGATCGTGCCGCTGGTTACCGGCGGCGAGTCATCACCGCTCGCCGCCAGGGCGATGCCCGCCGCTGCTAGGACCGCCACAACCATCGCCAGCCCGGTCGCCCGGAAGGCCCAGATCACTGCTGCACCGTCCGCCCGCGGCGCAACGTGATCGCCGTCGCGCCGAAGATCACCGCTGCAGCCGCGATAATCACCGCCCAGGAGACTTTCGAATTCGAGGACGAGCTTTCGCTCGCTACTGCCGCAGCCAGCACGGCTGCTGGGCCGGGCGTTGGCTCGGGCGCTTGCAGCCCGGCGGCGATCGCCGATGGCGCTTCGTTGCCATCGGCGTCCACCGCCAGGTCGTAGCTCAGCGCGGAGACGCGCGAGTTGATGCTCAGCTTCGTCAGCCAGGCGTTCTGCGGCACCCAGCCCATGCCCGCATCGGAACGCAGGTCCGAAAGGAGGCTTTCGCTGGCGCTCTTGCTGTACGTGCGGGAGAGTCCGTCGCGCGCGCCTGGCAGAATCCTCGGCAGTCTATCCGTCAGCAGGTAGACGTCTGCCTGTACCTCGTCGGCAGCCCGTTTGCCGAGACCGAGGATGCGCAGCGGCACCCACGGGTTCGCGGTGGCTATCGTCACGTGGACCGGCGTGCCGTCGCCGATCTGCTGGCCGCGTGCCTTCGCGGCGTCGGCGTCGAAGACAGCAGCGAGGAAGATCGGGCTGCGGTTCGCGTAGAAGTCGAGGACCTCGGGCGCGGCCGGCGGAAGACGGAAGCCATGTTCAGTGGCCCACTCGCCCACCTGCGCGCCGCCGCCCTGCAGGACGGTGATGTCGAGCGCATCGATGCGGACTTCCATAAGGACGACGGCCTTGTCGGCGGTCGGGCTGCCGGCCGCCGAAAGGAAGGCGATGTCACGACGAACAGGAGTCGTCTCACGGATCAGCCGCTGCAGCGTCCATGCGCCGCCTTTTTCGACTTTGTCCGGAACACCCGGGAGCGGAATGAGCGAGCCGAACTGTCCGGAGCCACCGGCGAACTGGAACGAAGTGACGTAGTGCTCCACACCGCCGTGATAGCCCGCGAACGTCGTGGTGCGAAGTAGGTTGACCGCGCCATTGGGGCCGATGAGGCCCGCGCAGGCCGCGGCCGGTTGCGTCGTCGCGATGAGCGCCGCGGCGATCGCGGCAAAGCCAGCGAGGAACCGTCGCATACCAGCCTCCTCTCCGGCCCTTGGCCGGGATGCTGGTAAGACGCCGGCCGATTCAGGCGGTTCCCCGTCGCTCTTGTCGCCGGGGCGACCGAAACCCTCTTTACGCGGCGGCGGACCCCCCGGCCTCCGGCCGGTGCCCCACCGCGCGGGGGCCCTCGGACCTGTCAGCACTTCGCTCCGTCGCATGGAGGGAATTCCATGTTGATCAAAGTTCCGGTGTCGTGGCTTCGCGAGTACGTCGACATCACAGTCCCGATAGATGAGCTCGCTCTCAAGCTCCATATGTCCAGCACCGAGGTCAAGGGCATCGAGCGTCCGTGGTGGGACGACAAGATCCGCACCGCGCGCGTCGAGAAGCTCGCCAAACATCCGAACGCGGACAAGCTCCAGCTCGCGACCGTCGACTACGGTGCGGGCACGCCGAAGACGGTCGTCACCGGCGCCACGAATCTGACCGAGGGCGCGATCGTCCCGTACGCCGACGAAGGAGCG
>JBBQGT010000144.1:0-7816 GCA_038323265.1 Tepidiformales bacterium | reverse complement strand
CCACGCGAGGGCGCGACGGCCGGAGGATACGGACTGGGAGCGCATCGCGGAGACCTACGGGCGGCTGGCGCGTCTATCGCCTTCACCGATCGTGGAGTTGAACCGTGCGGTGGCGCTCAGCATGGCGTTCGGGCCCCAGGCGGGCCTCGCCGTGGTCGATACGCTTACCGGCGAGCCGGCGCTGAGGGAGTACCACCTTTTGCCGAGCGTGCGCGGTGACCTGCTCTTCAAGCTGGGTCGCTTGTCCGAAGCTCGCCTGGAGTTCGAACGAGCAGCGTCGTTGACGCGCAATGCGCGGGAGCAAGAGTTTCTGCTCGGGCGCGTAGCGGCGTGCGCCTGAGCTGTGGCTGGGCGAGCGCGGGAATCGCCGATTCGGTCAACGGCCGCCGATAATCGGGGCGTGCAGCCGACGCCTTACGCCGACGTGAACGAGATTGCCGCTGGATTGCTTGGGCGGCTGAACGTCGTGCTTGGGCCGAACCTGGCCGGGGTGTACCTCTTCGGGTCTTCGGTGGTGGGAGCGTTTGAGGCTGGGATCAGTGACATCGACCTGTTGGTTGTAACCGGAGCGAGCCTGGGCGACGGCCAGTTCGCGGATCTCCTGGAGATGCACGCAGAGGTCGCACGCGCGTTCCCCGAGTGGTCCGACCGGATTGAGGCGCGCTACATCCCGGCGGCAGCGTTGAAGAGCTTTCGTACCGAGACTTCGATGACCGCGGCCATTAGCCCGGGCGAGCCGTTTCAGTGGAGCGAAGCCGGGCCAGAACGGCTGCTGAACTGGTACGAAGTGCAGGAGAACGGGGTGCCGCTGTTCGGGCCGGCAGCGAACGCGTTCTTCGAGCGGATCTCCGAAGCGGAGTTCGTTGGCGGTGTTCGAGCGCACCTTGTGGAATGGCCGGCGTGGCTAGAGGAGCTGCCGCATCGCACGGGCAGCCAATCGTATGCCGTGCTGACGATCTGCCGGGGGTTGTATGGCTGCCGATTCGGAAAGCAGATTTCGAAGACAGAAGCGGGGCTTTGGGCGAAGAGCGAACTGCCGGAGTGGGCCGGGTTGATCGAGACGGCGCTTGAGTGGCGGCGCAGCGGTTCGGGGCGCGTGCAAAGCGAGGCTGACGAGGCGACGCTGCAGCGCGTCAGCGCGTTCGTAACCTACGCCAGCCAGCAGGTGGCGCTACCATCGGCGTGAGCAACAACGGGAGGCCGCCATGGCGAGTTCGCACTTAGAGACATGGGAAGTCTGGTATCCGGCGGCGGCGGCCAACGGCCTGCTTGTCGCCCGCGCGCGAATCGACCCGACGGGCGTCCTCTGGGTGCATTCGGCGCCGCCCATCATGGCCGTTACGGTTCGAAACGAGAAGGACGAGGCCACGGCGCGGGGCGAGCCGCTGGAGCGGCAGGGGCCTCAACTGCCGATGACTCGCCTGGAACGGCAAGGGGACCTCGTGGTGCGGACGGACCGCTGGCCGAACGAAACCGACGTGGGTGCGCTGGTGCTTCTGCCTGGCGGCGAAGTGGGCGTGTTGCTGGCCTGGTGGAACGCGGCGGATGGCAGCGAATGGCGCTGGCAGGTGGAGTTCTACAACCACCGCTGAGCGCCGCACGAGGCGGCTTTTGCCCGGGGAAAAGATAACGTTTCCATTACAAGTGTGAAGCTGGTCACATTCCGGGGGGCTGCGAATGGGGCTAGGCGGCCCGTGGTTCGAACCGAATTGCGTCCACCTGGGCGACCCGCGCCGCGTGGCTGCGGTCGATGTGACGCTCGATCCAGCTCCGTTCGAGCTCTGGCATGGAGGCGAATTTGGCGGTGCAGTATGGGCAGGCGACCATCGGTTTCCCTCATGAAACGAATCTCTGTTGACAGTATCGGCAGCATTCGCGGCGGGCATGAGGGCCGTGGAGGACCGCTCGCGTCGGCTTTGGCCATGGCGTGAAACTGGGCCTGGGTGGGACAGGTGTAAGAGCTTTACCCTGTCAAGTCGGCGCGGTGCGTGCTGTCGAGCGACCGCGAACCATCACTGTCCTCAGTGTGGAGCAGTGAGGCTTTCGCATGCAGGCGGGCTGGAGCGCGCGGTGAGGAACGGGACGTTCTATCCAGAGTGCATCTTGCACCGAAGGCAGCGGCGTTTGGACATTGAGCCGAGTCTGGAGGAAGCGGCACTTCGGCGAGCGTAGGCGGCGGCTATTACTCGAACGAAGCGGATTGTGGCCTGAAGTGGCGTTTGGTCGGGGTGCCGCGATTTGAACGCGGGACCTCTTGTACCCCATACAAGTGCGCTACCAGGCTGCGCTACACCCCGACCCGATGCCGCTCCCGCGTCGCGGGACAGCACGTTCGAGGGTACGTTTCCTCTGGCCACGGGTCAAAGGGTTCGAGACTGGCTCAGCCTTACTTGAGTTCGAGCTCGATTCCCACTGGGCAATGGTCCGAACCCATGATTTCGGACTGGATGAAGGCCCGCTTGACGCGCGGCAGAAGGTCTTGGGAGACGAACACGTAGTCGATGCGCCAGCCGATGTTGCGGGCGCGGCGGTCTCGCCATGCGTCCCAATAGGAGTATGCCTCGCGGGCGTCCGGGTGGAGGGCACGGAAAGTGTCGACGTAGCCGTGTTCTTTGAAGCGGTCGATCCAGACGCGCTCTTCGGGGAGGAAACCAGTGCCTTTCAGCGCCTCTTCGGGCCGGGCAACATCGGCTTCCGTGTAGGCGACGTTCATATCACCCATGAAGATGATCGAGCGCCCTTCGGCGCGCAGGGCGTCGCAACGGGCGAGGAAAGCGGCGAAATATTCGTGCTTGTAAGCCATGCGTTCCACGCCGCGCCCGGCGTTGGGGAAGTACGAGGTGAGGAGCGTGAAGTCTTCGTATTCGGCTTCGATGACACGTCCTTCGGCGTCGAAGGTAGGGATGCCGAGGCCCGTCTTGACGCTCTTTGGCTGCGGGAGCGAAAGGAGGAGGGCACCGCTGTAACCGGCGCGTTCGGCGGTGTGCCAGGTGCAGGCGTATCCGAGTGGGGTCCAGGTGGCTTCGTCCACCTGTTTGGGCGTGGCCTTCACCTCCTGCATGCCGACGATGTCGGGCTCGGTGGTCGTCAGCCAGTCTTCGAGGAAGCCGCCTTTGATGGTGGCGCGGAGGCCGTTGACGTTCCACGAGCAGATGGTGAGGGAGGTCATAGAATCATCCGGGTGAAGATTACCGCCACGGTGCTTATCGCTGCGACTCCGATGTATTCCGCGGCCGTGCTCCAACCAAGGTCACGATCCAGCAGGTGGTGGACAAGCCCGGTGGCGAGGTAGAAGGCGATGATCAGGAGCGCGCCGGCCAGCAGCCCATCGAGCGGGAAGAAGTAGAGCGCCAGCCGCAGTTCGCCAATCGAGACACCGATGGCGAGGCCCACCAGGAGCGAACTGGGGCTGGTGAGGTGGCTTTCACGCAGCAGTTCGACCGACAGCGCCATGCTGACGGCAGCGACCGCAAGCCCCGCCAGAGGCAACTCGATGTCGCGATTGAACATGACGGCGTAGAGCGCGAACGCGGTGAGGTAGGTGGCGATCGCGAGCAGGAGGCGCATCGCGCCATAGAGGCGGGAGCCGAAATCTACCGTGTGGTACTGCCCGTAGGCGACGATACCGACGCCGAGCGTGCCGACGAGGGCGGAGACCAGGCGCCAGTAGCCGCTGACCACTTCATCGATGAAGTAACCGATTCCGAGCGTCGCGAGGGCAGGCAGCACGACGTAGATGACGGAGGTGAACCGCCCCTCATCGCGCCACTTGGGGTGAGTACGGACGAGTCCATCGACCCCGAGGGCAGCAAGGGCGGCGGTCAGCCAGAGGATCCAGTGCTGCTGGGGGCGAAGGTTGAGGAAGGCCGCGAGCCCGAGCCCAACGACGCCAGCCATGACGATCGCGCGGGCGGTGGGACCAGCAGAGTGCGAGGCTAGGCGGGCTTCCGTGGCCAGGCGCTACTCCCCCGCGAAGGTGGGCGTTTCGAGGCCGTAAATCTCAGCGCCGTTTCGCCACCAGAGCCGCTCACGCTCGTCATCGTTGAGGCCGAGCAAGTCGAACATCGCTTCGAAACGGTCGATGTGTTCGCGCACCTCGTCCATGCCGCAATCCGAACCGAAGACCAGCTTTTCGATGCCGAATTCGGTCCCAATGAGCTTACGTTCGACGGCGTGCCGCTCGATCGTTTCGCCGCCGGACATATCGAACCAGACGTTGTGACGCCAGCGGGCAACCGAAGCGCTGAATTCATAGTTACCCTGGTTGCCGAGGTGGGCGCCGATGATTTTCAGCTTCGGGAAGCGATTGGCGATGGTGTCGAGGTGAAGCGGGCTCATGCGCGAGGCGGAAACGTTGCGCGGGGGCATACGGTCGAGCATGGCCATGCCGCGTTGGTAGGCCTGGGCGGCGGCAGCGTCGCGTCGCGGGTGGGTGATCGAGTAGTCCAGTCCGCCGCCGATGACGCCCATGTGGAAGAGGATCGGCATGTTGAGATCCTGCGCGCGGGCGTAGGCGGGCAGGTAGTCGGCGTCGTCGTAGTCGCGGGCCACGCCGATGAGCTTGAGGCCGCGGTAGCCCATGTTGTAAAGCCGCTGCACACCGTCTCCGTCGATCTCTTCGGGGTCGATGACGGCGACGGGGATGAAGAGTTCGGTGTACTTCTGGATGATCTCCATGCCGCGCTCGTAGCCGGGGCCGAAGCGGCCGCCGGTGAGCATGCAGGCTTTCGTGACGCCAGCGGCGGTGAGCACTTCCGCGAGACGGTCGACCATTGGGGCCTGGTCTTCGTCCGGGTTCTCCCAGTTTCGCGGGAAGTGGACGTGAATATCGAAGATCTTCATACAGACTCGTTACGGGGTGGGAGTATGGCCGAGTGTACCACCTTGAGACGCTGGAGCCAGCACCGGGATTCAGCCAGTTACGGTCACGTGAGGTAGGCTCAAAGTCGTGCGTTCGCGACCGTTCATCGCCCTCTACATCGCTGTTTTCGTAGCCACCATGGGCATCTCCATGGTCTCGCCGCTGCTTCCCGTGTACGCAAAAGAACTAGGCGCCAGCGGAGTTTGGCTGGGACTGACATTTTCGGCCTTTGCCGTGGTGCAGGCGGGCTTTGGGCCCTTCGCGGGGCGGCTTTCGGACCGTTACGGACGGAAGCCGTTCATCATGCTCGGCCTGGTCATTTACATGATCGCGGCGCTCGGTTACCTGACAGCGACAACGTTCTACCAGGTGATCGCCTTCCGGGCGTTTAGCGGGTTTGGCACCAGTCTGGTGTTCTCCGTGGCGCGTGCGTACGTGGGCGACATGACGCCTCGCGGGCACGAAGGACGCTGGCTGGGGGTGTTCGCGACCGCGGACATTATCGGGTTCGGCACCGGACCATTGGTGGCCGGGGTGTTGCGCCAAAGCTTTGGCTTCGAATCCGTGTTCATCGCGATGGCCGGGCTGCTTGGGACATCGGCGTTCATCCTGCTGGTCTGGTTGCCGAGGCACAGTCCATTGGAAACGCAGCAGCGCGCTGGGACGCTCGCCAAGGCGACCAGCGTGAGCTTCCGGACGGCGCTGAAGGACCGGCTGGTGCTGGCCGTTACCGCGCACCAGGGGTTGATTTCCCTTTCGAGCGGAGCATCGTTCAGCTTCCTTGCTCTGCGGCTGGAAGATGGGCTTGGCGCGAGCCCGATCGCGATCGGGCTGGCGTTCGCCACGCAGGACCTGACGGGAGGCTGCGCTCAGCCGATCTTCGGGCGGCTGGCGGACCGATATGACCGGCGGATACTTGTGGCGGCGGGACTCAGTGTCGCAGCTCTGTTTACAGCATTCGTGGGGTTCGCGCCGAGCTATCTGTTGGTGGTCTTGTTGCTTTTCTTGATGGGCGGCGCAAGCGCGCTGAGCCAGGTGGCCGCCGGCGCAGTGCAGGTGGTAGCGGGGCGGCGAACGGGCATGGGGACAGTGCTGGGCATTGGGTCTGCGGCGAACGGGGCAGGGATCGTGATCGGATCGATTGCTGGCGGGTTCCTTGTCGATGCTTATGGGATCGGCGCTGCCTTCGTCCTTGGCGGCCTGATCATGGGGGCTGGCGCGCTCGTCTTCCTGACGCTTACGCGGGGCATTCAGACGCGCGATTCGGGGGTGATCTTCGTGACGGACGCGGGAGCGTTGCTGCCGGAAGGCTCGACTGCCGGACAGTAGCGTCACTTCTCGCCCCAGCGCCCCGTAAGATCGTCTGGTGACTCAACCAGAACTGCTTGGCAAGGCCGCGAGGGTTATCGCGCGGTTCGCGGATGTTGCTGTCAACACCGGGCAGCCCTCGCGGACGCCGTTCACCTATGCGGTACCACCAGATATGCCGTTGAGCGCTGGCCAGGCCGTTTTCGTGCCATTCGGGCCGCGGGTACTGCAAGGCATTGTGCTGCAGTTGCGCGGCGATTCGGACGTGGAGCAGGTGCGCGCAATCAACGCGGTGGCCGACGCCGCGCCGGTGCTGGATCAGTTGCACATCGAACTGGCCGCGTGGCTGAGTGCCACTTACCTCGCCCCGCTGTGGGATTGCGTGGCCACTTGCTTGCCAACGGGCTACGGACAAAAGGCGGTGACGATGGTCTCGCCGGTGGACGTACCGCCGCTGCTGCCTGTCTATCCCAAGGACGCCAAGATCCTGCAGTTCATCGCCACGCACGGGCGGTCGACCGTGGAATCGATGCGCGAATCGCTGGGCACGGTTTCTATACAGACGCTGGAGCGGCTACAGGGTGAGGGATACCTGACCGTGGCACAGGGGTTGGCGAACCCGGCGGCCAGGCCGAGGTTTGAACGGCGGGTGGGTACGCTGCGTCTCGCGTCGGAGGTGCTAGCCGAGGCGGAGTTATTGGAGGCGAAAAACGCGAAGTCTGTGCTGTCGCGGATTTTGCGGCTCTTGGCAGGTGAGCCGGACGTCTCGCTGGGGGCGGTGAGGGATTTGGGTGCGAATCCGGGCCATCTCGAACGGTTGGAAGAGAGCGGTTGGCTGAAACGCTACGAACAGCACGTTGAGCGCGACCCGCTGGCCGGCTATCAGTTCGAATCGAGGCCGCCGCTGGTCTTGAGCGGCGACCAACAGCTTGTCGTGGAGACGATCGCCAGGGCGGCGGGGACGTACCTTTTGCATGGGGTGACTGGCTCAGGCAAGACAGAGGTCTACCTGGACCTCGTCCGGCGGGCGTTGGAAGCAGGCAAAAGCGCGATGATCTTGGTCCCCGAAATTTCGCTGACGCCGCAGGCGATCCGGCGGTACGGGGAGCGATTCGGCGAAACGCTGGCGGTCGTTCACTCATCCCTCGGCGCGGGGGAACTGTATGACCAGTGGTTTCGCATTCAGCGGGGCGAAGCGCGGGTGGTGATCGGGTCACGCAGCGCGGTCTTCGCGCCTATGCAGGATCTTGGCCTGATCGTGCTCGATGAGGAGCATGAGTGGACCTACAAGCAGGTTGACCCGACACCGCGCTACCACGCGCGAGCGGTCGCCGAGCAGATCTGCGCGCGGACAGGGGCCACGCTGGTGCTGGGGAGTGCCACGCCGGACATCGTCACGTACCACCGATCGGAGGTTGGGGAGATCACCCGCGTCGAGCTGCGCGACCGCCTCGCACCGGTCGGCGACGGGACCACGCGGCTCGGTCAGATGGCATCGGTCACGGTTGTCGATATGCGGGAAGAGTTAAAAGCCGGAAACCGCAGCGTCTTTAGCTTTTCGCTCGCGCGGGCACTGAAGCAGGCGCTCGCTGACGGCGAACAGTCGATCCTGTTCGTCAATCGGCGAGGGTCGGCGCGATTCATGCT
>JBBQGT010000143.1:0-7929 GCA_038323265.1 Tepidiformales bacterium | reverse complement strand
GTTCCGTTCGAATGCTGAAGTTGAAATCGATCGCCAAGCGGAAGGTTCTCGCCACCGACTTGGGGAAGGTCATTGGCCGTCCCGTCGATATCCTTGTCGACCCTTCCGGTCATCAAATATCGCTCGTCGTGATGGTCGAGGGTGAGGTTCCCGAGCTTTCCGTGGTGATCCCAGCAGCCGCAATTGGGAAGTTCGACCTGGACGCACTCACGATTCAGAGCATGAAAGATGTCCACCTTGTGGTGCACGACAAGTCCCTACTGTCGCGACTCGAAGCCGGCCGCGAACTGCGTAAGCGGCCCGTGTTTACGAAGGACGGACAACGGCTTGGAAGGATCGATGGCGTCGAAGTGGACGCTGCCGGAACCGTAACTGCGTATCGCGTCCGCAAGCTACGCCTCGGCCTCCTCCGGCCGCGGCAGGTTCTCACCCCCAATGATATGGGTGCGCTAAGTGGTGAATTTTCGGTAACGTCAACGCCCGTTGACCCGAAGGAATGAGTCAGGCGCGCTAAGCCATCGAAGTCCTTCGCCCCCAGCAGTGTTCCGTTGTTTCGGGTGCCTCTACGCCGCATCCAAATGACACCCTTCGTATGGTGAATTTCCGACAAACTTGTGCCAACGGGAGGATTACGGCTGCCAGAGAACACGGCATGAAGCGAATCCTAATCGCCGAGCATCGTGCTGATGTTGACCGGAGTAAGTCCCTTCGCGCGCAGGCCGGCGATCATGCCCGGGAGGGCTTCGTACGTATTGAAGCCGCCGAGATGCATCAGCACGATGCTGCCACCCTGTGCGTTATTGATGACCTTCGCGGTCATGAAGGCGGCGGTCGGGCCGCCTTCGGATTCGGGCCGCCAGTCGATAGTATCGACGTCCCACATGATCGTCCGCGTGTAACCGAGCGGACCGAGCACGGCCAGGACGTTAGCGTTATAGGCGCCCTCAGGCGGGCGGAAGTAGGGGCGGGCGTCGATTCTCGAGTAGCGCGCGAACGCGGCCTCGGTGTCCCTGATCTCGGCGCGCATTTCAGCAGGCGTGAGTTCCGTAAACCGCGGATGAGAGTAGCTGTGGTTGCCTAAGTCAAACAGGTCGCGGTTCGCTTCGACGAGCGCCAGTACGTCCCGGCCGGCATCTGTGTTGACGTTATCCGCCATCGAGCCGGTAATGAAGATAGTCGCAGGGATCCGGTTGGCGATGAGGTAATTCATGATGTCGAGCGCGGGTTCGACCCGGCCGCCCATGTCGAAGGTGAGCGCAACTTGCCCTGACCCACGGGAGCCGTTGTTAACCACGAGGCTCGGTGACTGCGGCTGAGTGGTCGGCGTGCGTGTGGGGGTCGCTGTCGGTGGCGGGGCGAGTGGCATGATCAGTACCTGGCCGACATTAATGACACTAGCGTTGCCCAGACCGTTCAGTTCAACGATTTTCGCAACCGTCGTGCCATAGCGAAGGGAGAGAGAATAAAGCGTGTCCCCGGTGACGACCGTGTAGTGGAAAGTGCCAGCGGGGCCGTCGCGCGAGATTTGAGGAAGGAATACGGCCGTGTCAGACACGGCCGCAAGAGCTACCGCCGCCTGCGAGTCCTCGACCGCGCGTGGCGCCGGGTCGTCGCCGATGCAGGCGACTGCCGCGATTCCAAGAGTACAGAAGATGGCGAGCAGGAGAAATGACGGTCGCCGATTCATATCGCCACTAAGGATATACCTTCCCAGCGAGGTCGGGACGTGCTCGAAAGACCCTGGACGGGAGTCAGAAACAAGAACGGTTGCCGAGCAGCGATTCGAACCCCGACCAAAGCATCCAAGGGGCTAGAACGGATGGACTCGTCCCATTGCCTGCCGAAATTCAGGCGAACGACTCGACTACCATCCGATTTAGCGAGGCAATGTGGCGAGACGAGCCGTTGCCCTTGAAAGCAACGCGCCCAGAAGCAAACGAGCGCGCAACGAAGGGTGGTCCGATTGATTGCCTTTGTCACGGGCGAACCATAGTTGATTCTTGCAGCTTCAGCGCAGCTGTCGTCAGCATCCGGCTGAGCTCGGCGAGTCGACGCTTGTCAGCCGAAGTCAGGCCGCTGACAACCTGGACCTGGCACTCGTGCCAGGCAACATCGGCGCGGTCGATGAGCGACAGCCCCTCGTCGGTGAGGGCGACCGTCACCAGCCGTCGGTCGGCGGAGGAGCGGGCGCGGGCCACCAGGCCATTGGCCTCCAGCGTATCGACCGTCCCGACGATCGACGGCCGGCTGACCATCATGAACGCGGCCAGATTCCGTAACTCAAGGGGCCCTTTGATCCAGAGTTCACAAAGCACCCGGTAGCCCGCGTGCGTCAATCGAAGGGGTCGCAGACTGCGATCCTCCATGGCGGCTACCATCAGCGAGGCAGCGCGAATTGTTTCGAACACAGCGTGGTGCGAATCCATGTCCACCCCGCGTCTGGCGAAGAACCGGGTCAGCTGATCGTCTTCAGCAGGGTGCATTCGGCGTTCCATGTCTCTCCTTGCCCGGCAACGAACCGGCGAACCGGCTCTTCGTTCGCCTCGCCAATTCAGCTCTCAGCTTGGGGTGCGAGCAGAGCATCCAGAGCCCCGGCCCGCGTCCCGTCCGAACACCAGATCGTGAGGATGTCGCCGGGTAGCAGGACAGTGTCCCCGTCCGGCGCGATGGTCATTGCATCGCGGTCGAGCGTTACGATCCGGACGCCTGTTGGGAGCGCGGCGTCCCGCACCTGCTTGCCGCTCAATGGCGAACTCTCCCCCAGAGGAAGTTCGAAAGTGCCGGTCTGCTCGCCGGGAACCGCTCTCCTCATGCCGGCGCGGGCGGCTTCACGATACGACCGAACGAGGGTACCCGCGTCGATGGCGCCGACCGGGGTCTCGGTCTCGACGTCGACCACTGGCAGCCATCGCCGCTCTGTGCTCGCGAGCAGGTCAAGCGCCTCATCTAGCGCCATCTTCGTGCCAACGATGGCCGGGAAAGGTACCGCAAGCGATGCCACGTCGGTCGAAGGATCTGTGGCCGCCGCCCGTTCGACGCTCCCGCGTGGGAGCTCTCCGACGAGATGGTCATTCGCATCGACGACGATGGCGAGTCCCGGCCTTGCGCTCGCAAGCACAAGCGAGACGGGCGTGCCTCGCACCCAGCGTGCGATCGGCGTCGCTGCCCGCCCCGCGGGCAGGGCCGAGAGCAGGGGGAACGCGAACCGGTGACGGTGTGCCGGGGAATCCGCGCGCGTATCGACCTGGCTTTCATAGATGGTTTCGTCGCCGACCACGAGGCTCGCGATTGCCACCGCAACCATTGCCGGCGCCAGCAGCGAGAGATTGCCGGTCATTTCGCCGACCATCAGCAGCATCGCGAGAGGAGCGTGTGCGATGCTGCCGAACGCCGCGATCATGCAGATGATGACGACCGGACCGGGCTCGGCGGGGAAGCCCGGCATGCCGTGGAAGAGACGCCACGAGGCGCCGCCAACGGCCGCCCCGATCACCATCCCCGGGCCGAAAATACCGCCCGAACCGCCCGATCCGATGCTCAAGGATGTCGTGAGGATGCGGAGAAACGGGAGCGCGATGAGCAGAACGAGCGAGAAGCGCCGCACTCCCTCGGGCGTGAGCATCTGCTGCACGGTCCCGTATCCAACGTGGATAGCGTCTGGCGAGACGATGCCGATGCAGCCGACGAGCACACCGCCGATGGCGGGCTTGACCGGCCGCGGCACGTGAAGACGATGGAACAGAGCGGTGATGCCGTAGAAACCGCGGGCATAGAGCATGCCCACGAGCCCGCAGATGACACCTAGAGCGGCGTAGTAGCCGAGCTCCCCAGGATGCGAAAACGAAAAGCCCGCTCCGCCACCGAATATGGGCTGCCAGCCAGCCCAGCTGCCGTACACAGAGTAACCGACGATCGCCGAGATCAGCGCGAGCAGGATGACGTCTGCCTCGAGGTCGTGTTTGTAGAGGACCTCGGCTGCCATCATCGCCCCGCCGAGCGGCGCGCGGAAAATCGAGCCGATCCCCGCGCCCACGCCAGCTGCGACCGCCTTTCGTCGTTCGATCGCGCCCAGCCGGAATCGGTCGGCGATGAACGACCCAAAGCCGGCGCCGATCTGCGCGGTCGGACCTTCTCGGCCCGCGGCGCCGCCGGAGCCGATGGTGATGGCGGAGGCGACCAGCTTCACCGGCACAACTCGCAGCCGGATGCGACCGCCCTTGCGATGGAAAGAGTCGATCGCGGCGTCCGTCCCGTGACCCTCAGCTTCCGGCGCGAGGAGGAATACCAGCAGTCCCGAAACAAGGCCGCCCAAGCCCAGGACCAGCGGTAACGCCCAGGGCCGGTCCGGGCCGGTCGCAAATGCTCTGCCGCCCTCACCGAGAGGTTGTGCAGGCCGGTAACCTGCGAGCCCTTCGAGCAGATGCCTCGTGGCGAACTCGATCGACCAGGCGAAAACAATAGCGCCTCCGCCCGCTACGACGCCGATGAGCAGCCCAAGCCAGAGGGCGCGGAAGAGCTCCTGCCGACTCAATAATCCAAAGCGCTTTTCGGGGCGAATGGGAAACGGCCAGAGGCGAGATATGGAACGTTTCATTCAGTCATTAATCATAATGCACCTAATGATTAGCGTAAACTGAACCCTGGCCGATTGCCGACGACCCGTCATGACGTGTCGCGATCTGCAACACCCTGCTGCGCGGCCGCGTCGTGGCATCCGTGCCAGCGGGGCAAGCGGTCTGATTTGATCGATCATCTTCTACAGCAACTGTGACGCCAGGCCTCGTTGTTTGTCCGCCGTTTGGCCAATGCCTGCCAACTTTGGCGAAGGAAGTTGGTTGGTTTCCTCGAGCCGGGAGCTTTGGAGCCGTCGGTCGGGATTCGAATCCCTGATCGGCAACCTTTGCCCGGGACACAAGGAATTCCACCGGCAAGGCGTCCACCGAGGCAACCAGGACACAGGGCTCGCCACGCCAGCTTTGGAGATGACGTTGTGTGATGACTATGGTCGAGTCCGGCGCGAGTGGGGACGAATTCACCACCCGGCTAGTCGCGTCGCGACTAGCCATGTGAACTTGGTGTGCCCGCTCGAACCCTCTCGGCGGTCTGGAACCCATCTACCGAAGAGTCAAGCAGGTCAAGTTGTTCCTGCAATGGCAGTCGTCGAATCGGATCTGCAACGTTTTGAAGCAGGTCCACTAGCAGGGCGCGCAGTCGCCGTTGGATCTGAATTTGATCATGTCCGGCCCGACGTATCTCGTCGCAGGCCAGCGATACGTAATCCGACCATCCGGGACTTGGCAAGATGACGGAGAGTCGTCCGTCGACCTCACGACCAGCGGATGGAATGGAACGCAAAGCGAGCAGCCCCAGGAGTTCGTGGATGCGATCGAGCGACTGGACAGCGGTTGTCGGGTCATTGATGCCCGGCGAAAGGGCACGGTTGGCGATGTCGACGAGCTGCCGAAATCCAAATGCCGCGTCTTGTCGCATCACTCGCTCGGAACCCAATGCCACCGATGACTGCAGTCCGCTGTTTCCGGAGCCATCCCACTGCCCGTGGACAACGAAGAGGGTGGATCCTTCGCGCACAAAATCTCCTACCATCGCGCGAAGCTCCACGATCGCATCAGTGTCTCTAGCGATCGCGACTATGTGCTCCTCATCGACGCCAGAAATAACCCCAGACCTGTGCGACGGAACGGTGATTCCGGAATCTGCGGTGATACCCTGAATTGGGATTTCGGTACTCTCCCAAATGCCTGCTGGATACAGTCGCTCGATTGCCGAGCGCGTCTCTTTGGCGACGCTCACCATTACAGATACTGGCCGAATAGCTTGCGCCATGTGATGCAGGTAGTAGATGAACAATCCAATACTCAACATGACGAGCACAACCGCCAGCCAAACTGAGAGGGCCGGTACAAATGGTTCCAGATCCGTCTGGCTGGTGATTCTTCGGAGAACCAGCAGCGCATATAAGAACGTCCCGACGAAAACGCCGAGAACCACCTGGTTCGCACGATCGCGGAGGAATGTACGCATGACTCTGGGCGACAGCTGATTGCTGGCGAGCTGCAGAACGAGCATCGTGACGGAGAAGACCAGCCCCGTGAACGAGAGCATCGAGGTGGCTATCGTGCCAACGACGGCACGGGCGCTGTCCGGCCCGCCCCCGTACAAAAACCAGTTCGTATCACGCTGATCGAGGTGCTTATCAATGCGCAGGACGGCTTCGGCCAGGATGAAGGCCGCCAGCAAGCAGCCAGACGGTATGAGCCAGAGGCTCGATCGAAGGTATTCGCCGAGCCTCGACAGGCGGAGTTTCATGCAGAGGAACCCTTCCCGAGCCATCTCTGGCTCTTCAAACGGACGGTTGGGCGGGCGCGGCCGAGCCGCCAGCGGCAACCCCGAAAATAATCTCTCCGCTTGCCATTCATGCGCTGCACGGCGAGCTGTACGCCTCTGCGGTCACATGGGCACCCAGTTCCGTCGGCGTGCCTTTCGAGTAGTGAGAGACGGACGGGTCGTGGCCGCGGGGTGCGAGCGCCCCCGCAAGGCCCTCGGTCACCAAGGGAATACCTCCGAAACGGCCCTTCCCCAAATTCAGAATTGGCGAATTGGTTGCCCAGCAGGGACGAACCCCGACCAAAGGCCCCAAAGGCCTCCTTCTGGATTCAGAAGCCTGGGTTGTCCCGGTCGATTCGGCCCGGCAGGTCGCGTTTGCGGCGCTCGTGACAAGTCCCTTTGTCGGCTCATTTTGGGGCAACCATGGGACTATAACAGAGGCGGAGATTCGGTTGCACGCGAGGAACCTACGGTCGTTCAAACGACCTTCAGATGTCGCTTTGCGTGGGTGAAGGGAGACGGTCTGGCGCGCAGGGCTGCGAGACCGTGTGCGTTGATCGATGCCCGGCGGCCCCCCGCTTCCCTAACGACGTGACTTCCACCCTCTTCTTCTGGTGTCAACATCAAGGTTGACCCGCGCCATCCCGACTCGAAGGCAGCGGCGAGTTATAGTCGGGGGATGTCGGAGGACTACGTCAAGCCACCAGCTGAGCTTGATCGCAGCCAACACCTCGCCGCGCTGCACGAGGGATGGGCAACGCCATTGAGCATCGTGGCGGGCGACGTGGCGGAGGTCATGAAGGCCCTCGTCCTAGACATTCGCCGGATTGTCGCGGGGGAGCAGAACGAGGTCTACGACGTCACCTTGGAGCAGGCTCCGTCCTTGATCGTGCGCATTTCGCATGGAGGACCCGAGGCGCACGACCGGGAGGCGTGGGTGCTCGGCCAGTGCGCCTCTCGGGGCATTCGCGCGCCACGTGTCCACGCGCTCCGTCGCGTCGCGGTCGGGAGCGAGCGGCGGTCCATCATCGTGATGGAGAAGCTGCCGGGCGAGCCACTTCGCGACGTCAACCCCGACGAGGTCGACGTTCGCCGGGTGCTCGGCGAGGTCGGAGCGTGGTTGAGCGAGCTCCACGCGATCCCGGTGCAGGGCGTCGGATATCTCGACGGCTCCGGCGTGGGCCTGCGGGCGACGATGGGCGAGTGGCTCAACGCCTTGACCGCCGTGGCGCCGGTTTTCGAGGAAGCCGGACGCTCCGTCGGACTCGACGCCGGGACGATTCGAGGTTGGCTGCGTGAGATCGTCGACTCCTTCCGAGCAGCGCCTCCCCGCGTGGCCCTGCTCCACAACGACTTGCTGGCCAACCACGTCCTGGTGCACGACGGACACCTGTCGGGAATCATCGACTTCGGCGAGGTCGCCGCTGAACCCGCAGCAAGTGATTTCGCGAAGTGGGATTACACCGAGGGGGAGCGGTTCCCGGTGGAGTGGATACAGGCCGGCTATGGCGATCCGTCGTTGTTCGAGCCGCCCAACGACCGCACGTACCGGGCGCTCTGGCACGCGAACGGGCTCTGGCTCAT
>JBBQGT010000142.1:0-7942 GCA_038323265.1 Tepidiformales bacterium | reverse complement strand
GGCGCGCTTCGCGCAGTTCATGGTGGCCGCCGCGGGACAGGCGCTGGCGGATTCGGGCCTGGACCTCCCCAGTGAGGACCTCGAGCGCTTTGGCGTGATGGTGGGCAACGGCGGCGGCGGCTACCCCGATATCCAGGATGCTGCCGAAACGCTCTTCACACGCGGCGGGATGAAGCTGGACCCGCTCTACCTGGCGCGCAGCCTGGCGAATATGGCCGCTGCCCAGGTGGCGCTGCAGTACGGCCTCCGCGGCTATAACGGAACGATCGTGACGGCCTGCGCCGCGGGCACCCAGGCGATCGGCGAAGCGTCGATGCTGATCCGCTCGGGTCGCGCCGAACTGGTGCTG
Source organism: Tepidiformales bacterium (assembly GCA_038323265.1). GTDB lineage: Bacteria > Chloroflexota > Dehalococcoidia > Tepidiformales > Tepidiformaceae > PNKC01. Next base: position 7,593 of record JBBQGT010000142.1, on the reverse strand, counting down.
ACCGGCGGTTGCGAAGCGGGCATCACCGAACTCGGCCTGGCTGCCTTCAGCGTCATGCGCGCGCTCACCAGCCACGAAGACCCGGCCACCGCCAGCCGGCCGTTCGACCTGACGCGCGACGGTTTCGCACCGTGCGAGGGGGCTGGTGCGCTGCTGCTCGAAAGCGAAGCGCACGCTCTCGCCCGCGGGGCGCGCATCTATGCGGAGGTCGCCGGCTTTGGCTGCACGAACGACGCCTTCCACGTCGCCGCGCCGCCGGAAGATGGCGAAGGCGCGGCCCGCGCGATGCTCGAAGCGATCCGTGATTCGGGCGTCGCCCAGGACGAAATCGGCTACGTGAACGCACACGCCACCAGCACCCCGCTCGGCGATACCGCGGAGACGAACGCCGTGAAGAAGGTCTTCGGCGCGGCGGCCTACGGCGTGCCCGTGAGCGCCACGAAGAGCCTCATCGGCCACGGTCTTGGGGCGAGTGGCGGACTGGAGACGATCGCCACCGTGAAGACGATCGAGACGGGCACGATCCACCCCACCATTAACCTCCACACCCCAGACCCCACTTGCGACCTGGACTACGTGCCCAACACGGCGCGCAACGCAGACGTGCGAGTGGCCCTCAAGAACAGCTTCGGCTTCGGCGGGCAGAACAGCTGCCTGGTGCTCGCGCGCTACGAAAAGTAGGGCCGCCGTTCTGTCCCAACGCGTAGCGGGCGATGGTCTTCCCTGAGTCAGTTTCCCAGGTAGCTGCGTGGACGAATCGAAAGAGCATGCTGGATCGCTCGCCTAGCGAGCGCACCGCTAAACTTGACTTTATCGGTCAACTTCTAGGACTATCAATCTTCGAGATGCGCCGCGACCTTCGTCGTCGCCCTCCCCTATAACCCCGCCCCGCCCCAGGAGGGACCCGCGATGACGATCCCTAACGCCGCACCCGAAGCGGCGCTCCATTCGGACCTCGATATCGTGGAGTCCGAAGCGATCTTCATAATGCGCGAGGTGGCCGCCGAGTTTGAACGGCCGGCCCTCCTCTTTTCCGGCGGCAAGGACTCCATCGTCCTCCTGCGCATCGCTGAGAAGGCCTTCTGGCCAGCCAAGATCCCGTTCCCCGTGCTCCACGTTGATACCGGACACAACTTCCCCGAGGTACTCGCCTTCCGCGATCAACGCGTGGTCGAACTCGGCGCGAAGCTGCTAGTCGGCTCCGTACAAGCAGCGATCGACCGTGGCGAGATCGTCGAAGAGCGCGGCATCCGCGCCTCGCGTAACCGCCTGCAGACGCCCGTGTTGCTGGCGGCCATCGCCGAGCACCAGATCAATGCCGCCCTAGGCGGCGCCCGGCGGGACGAAGAGAAGGCCCGCGCCAAGGAGCGCGTCTTCTCCTTTCGCGACGATTTCGGCCAGTGGGACCCGCGCAACCAGCGGCCCGAGCTCTGGCGCCTGTTTAACGCCATGCACATGCGCGGCGAGCATATGCGCGTCTTCCCGCTTTCTAACTGGACCGAGCTCGACATCTGGCGCTACATCGAGCGCGAAAAGCTAGAAGTCCCTTCCATATACTTCAGCCACGCGCGCGAGGTGTTCGAACGCGGCGGCATGTTGATGGCCGCCAGCCCGTTCCTCCAGATGCTGCCCAGCGAAAAGACTTTCACGGAGCACGTCCGCTACCGCACCGTGGGCGACATCACCTGCACGGCGGCGGTGCGCTCGGATGCCGCGGATATCCAGTCCGTGATCGCCGAAGTGGCCGTGGCGCGCATCACCGAACGGGGCGCCAGCCGCGCCGATGACAAGTTCAGCGAAGCAGCCATGGAAGACCGCAAGCGCGAAGGCTACTTCTAGGTGGGCCTCCTGCGCATCGCCACCGCAGGCTCCGTCGACGACGGCAAAAGCACGCTCATCGGGCGGCTGTTGTACGACACCAAGCAGGTGTTCGAAGACACGATGGCCAGCCTCCAGCGCGCGAGTGAGGCCCAGGGCCACGAAGAAGTCAACCTTGCGCTGCTGACCGACGGCCTGCGCGCCGAACGCGAACAGGGCATCACGATCGACGTCGCCTACCGCTACTTCGCCACCACACGCCGCAAGTTCATCATCGCCGACTCACCCGGCCACGTGCAGTACACGCGCAACATGGTCACTGGCGCCTCGACGGCCGACATCGCGTTGATCCTTGTGGACGCGCGCAAAGGCGTCATTTCGCAGACCCGCCGCCACAGCGCCATCTGCTCGTTGCTCGGCATCCAGCACCTTGCGCTCTGCGTGAACAAGATGGACCTCGTCGATTGGTCGCACGAGGTTCTGCAGACGATCGAATCTGACTTCCGCGCTGTGACTTCGCACTTCAAGGTGCCGCAAGTGACGATGATCCCGGTAGCAGCCGCCCCCGGCGATAACGTCGTCGACCGGTCGGCGAACATGCCCTGGTACAAGGGCGAAACGCTGCTCGAATTCCTCGAGAACGTCGAGGTGCCGGACCCCGCGCGGCACGCCGCCTTGCGATTTCCCGTGCAGTACGTCCTTCGCCCGCAGCGCGCCGAATTCCACGATTACCGCGCCTACGCGGGGACGGTCGCCGCTGGCGAAGTGCGCGTAGGCGATGAGGTGACCGTGCTGCCGATTGGTGTGAACACACGCGTCACGGCCATCGACCGCTTCGAAGAATCGCTGCCGAGCGCGGGCAGCGGCAGCGCCGTCGCCATCAGGCTGGCCGATGATATCGACGTGAGCCGAGGGCACATGATTGTGGCCGCCGCGCACGCCGCACTCCCGGCTACGCGTTTCACCGCCGACCTCTGCTGGATGAGCGACGGCCAGCCGCTGCGCCCGCGCCAGCAGTTCTGGATCAAACACACCACACGGCGCGTGAAGTGCCTGGTGGAATCGCTCGACGACCGCCTGGACGTGGAGAACTACGAACGCCTGCCCGGCCCCGAATCGTTCCCCTTGAACGAGATCGGGCGAGTCACGATCAAGACGCTGGAACCGATCTTCGCCGATTCGTACGCCACCAGCCGGGACACAGGCAGTTTCATCTTGATCGACCCCGCCACGCACCAGACGGTGGCCGGCGGCATGGTGCGCGAAGTGCTGGGGTAGCGGGACGCGCGCCTGGCGGATAAAGGGGCCGCGCGGATGCTGTCGAATGGTGGCGTGTTTCGCCCCTCACGCGTGCGCCAACTGAGAACCTGGGCCCGCTTCGGCACGCTGTTGTGGCGCTGCTCGCCAGCGGGCTGGTTAGCGGTGCGGCGCCCCGAGCCTCATTCGCCGCCGGGCCGGATTTGCCGTATCAGCTCAGTGTGCCCGGGGTTGACGCCGACTCCCCCGCCGGCCCCTGTAGTGGGTTCGTGGCAACCCGGCACGTCTCGCAGTCGCTAGACGGCAACCTGGTGGTCACCGGCGAGGTACACAACGGCACGGATGAGCCAATCTTTAGCATCGTCGTCTCGGCGACGGCCAAAGGGATCACCCGCACGTCCGTCGCTCTCACCTATGAGGTCGCCCCCGGCGGCGACACGATGCGGCCATTCGTGCAAGAACCGACGGCCGACCGACGCTGGTCCCGCCTACATCAATCCTGAGCTTAATTGCGCCACCTACGCTTCGCAGGAAGCGACAGACTGAAACCCCCGCCGAACGCGCTGGGTCATTGTGAACGTGAGAGGTGCGTGCTAGCGTCTGTGACGGAAAGGACTTCACTTTGTCAGACGTTGATTTCGAACGGCTCGGGCCTGCGGTGGGTCAGCTATTTCCAGGTCTGGTGCTTCCCGGAGTGGACGGAAAACCAGTCGATCTGCACGCCGACCGGGCCGGGCGCCCGGCGCTCGTGGTTTTCCACAGAAGCGCACGCTGGTGACCGTTCTGCAAAACGCAGCTCGTTGAGTTGCAAAGCATCCGCCCCGAACTTCAAGCTGCAGGCTTCGCCCTGTACGCCGTCAGCTACGATAGCGTCGAAGTTCTCAATAACTTCGCCGTGAAGCACGGCATTGACTACCCCTTGCTCTCCGATGAAGGCAGTCAGGCCATCCGTTCCCTGGGCATCCTCAATGAAGCCGCCGCGGAAGCGGTTTTTGGCATCCCACACCCCGGAACGTTCGTCTTGAATGAGGACGGCACGGTGCGGAGTAAACACTTTTACGCCAGCTACCGTGAGCGAGACTCTGGCGTGGGTGTTCTGGAGCATCTCCTCGGTTTGGAGGCTGGGACTCACGGGGCCATGGATGAGGCGGAGTCGGCAGGCGTAACCGTTCGCGGCTGGTTTGACAAGGACACGTACGCTTGGGGCCAGCGCAACTGGTTGACGGTGGATCTCCAGATTGCCGATGGCCTCCACGTCTATGGCCACCCGATCCCTGAGGGCTACTACCCGCTGGTGGTGGAGATCGAGCCGCTCGAACGCTTGGTCATAGGGGAGGCGGAGTTTCCGGCGGGAGTCCCTTTCCGCGTCGAGGGGCTGGACGAACAGTTCCACGTCTACGATGGCAGCGTTCGCGTTCGGGTGCCGGTTACGTTCATGCTCGTGGACGGCGGGACGCTTGAAGTTGCGTTCAAAGTCTCGTTCCAGGCATGTTCGGCCACAGAGTGCTTTGTGCCGCAAACGGTTCGAATGGTATTGCCAATCGGTGAACTGCCACTGGTTGAGCGTCCGCAGCAGCGAACTTGATGCGTTGACCGAAGGCCGGGGCGGCCCGTCGAGCAGGGAGTTAGCGCGCCACAGAATCTCGCTTGTTCGCCAGCGTGCGCGATGCGAGGGCGCTATGGCCGCCGCGACAGAAGCTGTTCGCCCTGGCCGAGATCATGCGGTCCTCTCAGGCGAAGGTCTCGCCGCCGCGGTTCGTCAGGTCGCCGCTGATGTCCCAGGTGTAGCCGATCGGTGAAGCGGGCGAACGCGGAGTCACCGAGGTGATGCGGTCGGCGTCGGCGTAGGCGATGCCGTCAATCCAAAACGCGGGGGTCTATCGAAGCCACCTGGCGACCCCACCGCCCGCCCCATCCGCGTAGAATCGCGCGCAATCGGTACGGAGACTTCGGGAGGCAGCGAGATGGCAGAACTCTGGCAACATTCGGCGAGCGAACTGGCGGGCATGATCGCGCGCGGCGAGACGAGTTCACGTGAGGTGGTGGAAGCCCACCTGGTGCGCATCAAGCAGGTGAACCCGTCGATCAACGCCGTGGTCACCGTGCTGGAGGCCGAGGCGCTGGGAGAGGCTGCGGTCGCCGACGCAGCGATCGCCACCGGCAAACCGATCGGTCCGCTGCACGGCGTGCCTTTCACCGTGAAAGCCAATATCGACCTGATGGGCACGCCGACAACCCACGGTGTTCCTGCTTTTGCGAACGCCATGCCGGATGCCGACCACCCGATGGTCGAGCGCATGAAAGCCGCCGGGGCGATCCCCATTGGCCGCACAAACCTGCCAGACATGGCCCTGCGTGTGCACACCGATAGCTCGCTCTACGGGCTTTCGCGAAACCCCTGGAATCTTGGCCGCACCACCGGCGGCTCCAGTGGCGGCGAGGCGGCCGCGTTGGCCACCGGCATGAGCCCGATCGGCCTCGGCAACGACATCGGCGGCTCGCTCCGCAACCCGGCGTTCTGCTGCGGCATCGCTTCGCTCAAATCCGGCTTCGGGCGCATCCCCAGCGCCTCGGGGGTGGAGCCGAAGAGCGGACTTCAGGTTGGCCAGATGATGGCCGTGCAGGGTCCGATGGCGCGCACAGTGGCGGACCTGCGCCTCGCGCTTGGCATCCTCGCTGGCCCGCATCCGCGCGACCCGTTCTCCTTCCCCGGCCCGTTGACCGGCCCGAAGCCCGACGGCCCAATCAAGGTCGCCGTCGTCCCGGACCCTCCCGGCGGCACCACCGCGCCGGAGATCAGCGCCGGTGTGCGCGCCGCCGCGGCGGCCCTCGCGGATGCTGGCTACGAGGTGTCCGAGGTGAACCCGCCGATGGTCGAAGAGGCGATCGTCGCCTGGGGACAGTGGATCGCCTGGGAGTTCGGAACCATGACGGAAGTGCTGGGCCAAATCATGTCGAAGGAGGCAGCCGGGTTCTTCGACAGCTTCTGTGCGATGTTCGGCACGCCGGATTATGGGCAGGGCGTTCAGTTGCAGGTGCGACGCCACGAAATCGCCCGGGCATGGTCCGAATTTTTTGCCGACTACCCGATCATCCTCGGGCCCACCTGGTGCCAGCCGCAGTTCGAGCATGGCTACGACGTGGCCGGCCCGGAGAGCGCGTCCCAGATCCTGAATCTGCTGCGCTTCGTCACGCCGATGAACCTGCTGGGGCTGCCAGTGGCCTGCGTGCCAACGGGCATGGCCAACGGCCTTCCGCTCGGCGTCCAGGTGGTTGGCGACCGCTTCCGCGAAGATCTCTGCCTTGATGCGGCGGAGGCCATCGAGCAGCGCATGGGCCGGCTCACGCCGATCGACCCGGTGCAGTGATGGCCCTTCTCAACGTCTCGGGCGCTCCGTACAATCAACGGGTAATGGCGCGCCCACCAAATTGATCCTCCGCCCACGCACCTGAGTGGCCCCTCGCACGGTCGCCGCCTGCCTGAATGTTCGCCGGTCCATCGTTTTCGCCCGAACAGCTATCAGGAGCATTCCCGTGCGTATGTACTCAGACCTTGCCAACTGGTTTCACCTTCTTACCGCGCCCGCCGATTACGCAGACGAGGCGGCGTTTACTACGCGCGTCTTCGAAGCCGCCTCTGCCACGCGCCCCCAGACGCTGCTTGAGCTCGGCTCCGGCGGCGGCAACAACGCCTCCCACCTAAAAGCACGCTTCACCCTCACCCTCAGCGACCTCTCGCCCGAAATGCTGGCGATCAGCCGCGAGCTGAACCCCGAATGCGAGCACATCGAGGGCGACATGCGGACGCTGCGCCTTGGCCGCACGTTCGACTGTGTATTCATTCACGACGCCATCGATTACATGCTCACACCCGAGGACCTTCAGGCTGCGCTTGATACCGCATTTGTACATACAAAGCCCGGCGGCGTGCTGCTGCTGACGCCCGATTGCACGCGCGAAACGCAAAAGCCGGGCATTGATAGCGGAGGCCATGATGGGGTTGCCGGTGACGGCCGCAGCGTCCGCTACCTCGAATGGACGCACGCCCCGGACGATGGCGCGACCAGTTACATGACCGATTACGCGATCATGCTGCGCGGCGCGGATGGCACCGTAACCGTGCAGCACGACCACCACGTCATCGGCCTCTTCGCCACCGAAGAATGGCACAGCCACCTGCGAAACGCCGGTTTCGAAGTGATCGAATTGGACGTCGAAGATCCGAACACTGGTGAGCACGCGGTGTTCGTGGCGAGGCGGCCGGGGTAGCGGTGCGGGTGCGTTCGAACAGAGAGACGGCCGTGGAAGGAGCACGGCCGGAAGAGGCTGCGGGCTCGCCGGGGTGTCAACGTTACTTTTTTCGAACGCGAGTCCGCGTCGCCGGGGGTGTAGGCTGATGCGCTGGGAGGGAGCAGTTATGAATTCACTAGAGGGCAAGCTCGTCCGCCTGCGCGCGTTCGAACCGGAAGACAACGAGGCCGTGTTCGCCTGGGTCAACGACCCGGTCGTGCAGGAGTA
>JBBQGT010000141.1:0-8089 GCA_038323265.1 Tepidiformales bacterium | reverse complement strand
ACCCCGGCGCCCCGATACGTCGTCAGCGAACCACACCACACCCTACCGGCCGCGCCTAACACCGGAGGCTAAACGGCTCCGCTGCGCTGCGCGCGTTTGCCCTTCGGCGCGCCCCTCCACACTCGCGCGGGAACGACATCGTCGGCCAACCTCGAAACAGAGCCGCGCCCGCTTCGCCTCGCTCATCGGCACGAAGAAAGGCGAGGAGACCGAGGAACTTCGCGCCATTCTCAACGACCGCGTGCCCATCATGTGCAGTCCCGTGTTGGTCACCTGTGTGCCGGTGATACCGTGGCTGGCGGTGTTCAAGCCGTTCTAGGCGCGGACTTCCCCCAGCGTCGCGAGGATTCGCTTGAGACTCGTTTCCCACGGTCGGGCCGGGACAACAAGACCTCCAACTGCGCCCGCCTGCTCCGTAAGCCATTGGCTGTGCAGCCAACTGACGCGCGCGCGCGTTTCCTGGCGGCCCGCCGAGGGTTCGCGCGCCAGCAGATTGCGGACGAACTGTTCCTCATCGTCTTCTTCGATGAAAAGGCCGACAACGCGGCCGTTGTTTGCGAATCCGTCGAATTCGCTCTTGGCGGCGAGCGCGGGCAAGAGGTAGTCGCCCTCCAGGACCAGTGGGACGTCACTTTCCAGGTGGTTGGCGATGATCGCTTCGTAGGCTGGCGCCAGCTGCCCGCAGACTTCTATGAAGTGTTCGAGGATCCGCTCCGGCTGCCAGTCCTGGACTTCCGGGTCGGTTCGCCAGCGATAAAGAATCGGCTGCTCGGCGGGCGTGGTCATGCGCATGATGGCGAGGTGAATGTCATCCGCCTCGCTGATGCCAACGCCGAAGTGGCGAGCGAGGCGGTAACTGACAGACGTCTTGCCTGAGCCGGAAGCTCCGCCGATGAGGAGGACCTGCCACGTGCGTTCGGCCGGAGGTGGTTGCATCTGGGACTCCTTGTCGCTCTCTTGGTGCGGACGTGTGCCCTCACAGGACCACTCACACAATACTCAAGAGACGACGTCACAGTGCGCATCCAATCACCGTTGAGGGGCCGCGCCACTATCGGAGTGTCGGAGCCTCGCGGGGGGGGGCCGGCACTAAGCACTAAGCACTCTAAGCACCCCGGCCCGCGGGCCAACTACCCGCAACGGCGCTACGCGGCCCTGGTAGACGCAGTTCACGTTGGATTGTCGGCGCGGTTGGCCCCACAATTCGGGGGTGAGTTACCGGGTAGGGATCATAAACGTCACGGGGTTCGCGGGGATGGAGGCGGCGCGGCTGCTGTGGAACCATCCGGAGGCGCGGATCACGTCGATCACCGGGCGCTCGCTCGCCGGTCAACGGCTGGGCGAGGCGTTCCCGCACCTCGCAGTCTACGGCGACCTGATGATCTCGGCCGAGATCGAGGGCAGCGTAGACGTCATCATGTCGGCCCTGCCGACGGCCGAGAGCGCGGTCGTCTGCGCGCCGTACGTGCGTGCGGGCGTGAAGGTCATCGACATCGCGGCGGACTTCCGGCTGAAGACGCCTGAGGCATTCGAGACGTGGTTCGGTAAGCCGCACCCGGCACCAGAGCTTCTGCCCGAGGCGGTCTACGGCCTGCCGGAGTTGAATCGGGACGCGATCAAGAGGGCGCGGCTGGTGGCGAATCCGGGATGCTACCCGGCGGCGACCATCCTCGCGCTCGCACCGGCGGTGGCCGCGGGGTTGGTCGGCGACCAGATCGTGGTGGACGCGAAGTCCGGCATCTCGGGCGCCGGGCGCGGGAGCGGCGGCAGCTTCGGCTACGCCGAGGTGAACGAAGATGTGTCGGCGTACAAGGTGGCGAACCACAACCACCAACCGGAGATTGCGCAGGAGTTGGGGGCGCTGCGAGAGGCGCCGCAGCCGAAAGTGACGTTCGTGCCGCACCTGGTGCCGATGACGCGTGGCATCCACGCCACCTGCTACGCGCCGCTGCTGCGCCCAGTGAGCCAGGCCCAAGTGCGCGACGTGTATCGCAGCTTCTACGAGGGCGCCGCGTTCACCCGCGTGACGGATGCGCCGCCGCACACCAAGCACACGCTGGGTAACAACATGTGCCTGGTGCATCCGGTGGTGGATGAACGTAACGGCATGCTGGTGGCGATCGGCGTGCTGGACAACCTGGTCAAGGGCGCGGCCGGGCAAGCGATTGAGAATATGAACCTGATGCTGGGCATCGAACAGACGGCCGGTCTTAACCTCGCTGCGGTGTATCCGTAGTGGCCGTGGTGGTGGACCCGGACGGCAGCAGCACATCGCCGAGGGGATTCCAGGCGGGCGCCGTGTTCGCCGGGATGAAGACGTACGGCGAAGGGAAGCTGGATCTCGCGATCCTGGCGTCCGACTTTCCCTGCACGGTGGCGGCGACGTTCACGAAGAACGTGCTGCACTCGGCCTCGGTGGACGTGAACCGGGCTCACCTGCTGGCTGGGCGGCCGCGGGCGGTAGTGGTGAACGCCGGCATCGCGAATGCGAGTACCGGCGCGCGCGGGTTGGCGGATGGCGAGCAAATGGCGGCCTGGACGGGCGAGAAGCTGGGGTACGACGCCAACGACATCATGGTGTGCAGCACGGGCGTGATCGGCCACTTCCTGCCGATGGAGAAGATCGAGCGAGGGATTGCGGAGGTCGTGCTTCGGCCGGAGGGTGGACTCGAACTGGCGCGAGCGTTCATGACCACGGACACTCGGCCGAAGCGGGCATCGGTGGCCTTCGGGCCGTACACGCTCGGCGGATGCTGCAAGGGGAGTGGGATGATCCACCCCAACATGGCGACGATGCTCGCATTCCTGACCACGGACGCGCCGATCGAACAGGCTTTTCTGCAGGCAACGCTGAGCGCAGCGGTCGACCGCTCGTTCAATTTGCTTTCGATTGATGGCGATACGAGCCCGAGCGACACGGTACTGTTGTTTGCGAATGGCGCGGCGGGCGGCGAGGAGATCAACGCAGAGTCTCCGCTACGCATGGAGTTCGAGGCGGCGCTTGACGCACTGTGCACGTACCTCGCCAAGGAGATGGCGCGGGACGGTGAGGGTGCGACGAAGTTGATTGAGGTGAGCGTAACTGGCGCGGCGAGCTTCGCCGACGCGAGCGCACTCATCCGGCTGATGACGACGAGTTACCTGCTAAAGAGCGCGGTACACGGGGCAGACCCGAACTGGGGGCGCATCGTGGCCGTTGCTGGGCGGTCTGGCGTCCAACTGTCGGAGGACCATTTCTACGTGGAGATCTGCGGGACGCGAGTTTTCGAACGGGCCGAGCCAACCGAATTCGATCCACGAGTGGTTGCGGAAGCGATGCGTGGCGACACGGTGACCATCGCAGTGGATCTGGGCGTGGGCGACGCCTCCGCGACGGGCTGGGGATGCGATCTCTCGGCGGAATACGTTTCGATTAACGCTGACTACCACACGTGATCGGCCCACTGGTGATCAAGATCGGTGGCAGTACGCTGGGCGACGCTGATACGACGTTCGCTGACGTGGCGGAGATGGCTCTGGCAGGCGACGTCCCGATCGTGGTTCACGGCGGCGGGGCTGAGGCGAGCCACTGGCTTCAGCAGATGTCGATCTCGAGCCATTTCGAACGCGGCCTGCGGGTGACCGATGAGCAGGTGCTGCCCGTGGTTGTGGCCGTGTTCGCTGGACTGGTCAACAAGCGCATCGTCGCGGCGATCAACGGCGCCGGTGCGAGCGCGGCAGGGCTCTGCGGCGCCGATGGGCGGATGCTCGAGTGCAAGTTGGTGGCGCCCGAACTGGGGTACGTGGGCGAACCGGTCCGGGTCAACACGGTGGCGGTGCTGGCCCTGCACGCCGCCGGAATAGTGCCTGTGATCGGGCCCATTGGTTGTGTGCCGGGGACTGGCGCAGACCAACTGGTGAATATCAACGCCGACACAGTCGCTGGCAACATCGCCGCGGCGGTCGATGCGCGGCAGCTCGTTTTTCTGACGGACGTGGATGGGGTGCGTGGCCCGGAGAACAGCGTAGCTCACAGCCTCACGGGTTCGTTGGCGAGGGACTGGATGGCCAACGGGACAATCGCTGGCGGGATGATCCCGAAGGTGGAGGCGTGCCTGCACGCGCTTTCGCTTGGGGTGCCCGTGCAGATCGTGGATGGGCGGCGACTGCACAGCTTGCGGAATCTCGAGGGCTCCGGGACGACCTTCACGCGGTAGCGTTGCACGCGGCATTTGTTAACGTAACGACGTAAACTTTGTACGGACGCGATGACGGCAGCGCATGGAGCAACTTGTGGACGGAGACGCCCTGGTCCTGGCCAACGAAGATCGCGAGATCGCGGGCGAGGTGAATCTCGACGACCCGGCGCTCTACCTCAATCGCGAGTCGAGCTGGCTAGAGTTCAATGCGCGGGTGCTGGCGGAGGCGCTGGATGGCCGCAATCTGCTGCTCGACCGGGTGCGGTTTTTGGCGATCACAGCCAGCAACCTCGACGAATTCTTCGCCAAACGCGTTGGCTGGCTAAAGCGCGTGCTGGCCTCGGAACCGCGGACGATCACCGTAGACGGCCGCACGATCTCGGAGCAGCTGGAGATGGTGATCGAGCGGTGCTCCAGCCAGCGGCGCGAGATGGATGAGTGTTGGAAGGCCGACCTTCGCCCAGCGCTCGCGGCGAGGGGCATCCGGATCATGCGCTTTGCAGAGTTGGACTCCGAGGCGCAGGCCAAACTCCGCTCGTACTTCGAGCAGGCAATCTTCCCGGTGCTGACGCCCCTGGTTGTCGACCCTTCGCACCCGTTCCCGTTCATCAGCAGCGGCAGCCTTTCACTGGCGCTCAATGTGCGGAACCCCGCGACTGGCCAGGACCGCTTCGCAAGAATCAAGGTGCCGCAGAACCGCCCGCGACTTGTGGACGCGGGCGAAATGCGTTTCGTGCTGATCGAGGAGGTGATCGCGGCGCACGTGGGAATGCTCTTCCCCGGCATGGAGGTCACGAACTGGCACGCCCTTCGTGTGATCCGCAGCGCCGAGATCGGTAGCCCCGGCGAGGAATCGGACGACCTGCTTGAGCTGATCGAGAGCGAACTTCGGCGGCGGCGGCTGGCAGAGGCGGTGACCATCGAAGTAACCGGCGTACTGGCGCCGAGCCGGCTTGAACTGTTGCTCGAAGAGCTCGGGCTTACCGAGCGAGACGTTTACCAGGCAGAAGGGCCGCTGGGGCTCGCAGACTTCGAGATGTTGGCCGCTCTCCCACTGGCGGACCTAACGGTCGCACCGTTTGTACCGGCTGTACCTTCGGCGTTCGCCAGCATGATCGATCCGGTTTCGTTCTTCTCGACGATCCGGGAGCGGGACGTGCTGGTGCACCACCCTTATGAGTCATTCGATGCCACCGTGGTGCGGTTCATCGATGAGGCTGCGGATGACCCCTCCGTGTTGGCGATTAAGCAGACCATGTATCGCACGTCGCCAGACTCGCCGATCCTCGAAGCGTTGATCGACGCCGCGGGACGCGGCAAGCAGGTGGCGGTGCTGGTCGAACTGACGGCGAGGTTCGACGAGGCGAACAACATCGATTGGGCGCGCAAGCTTGAGAGCGCAGGTGTACACGTGGCTTACGGCAACCCGGACCTCAAAATCCACAGCAAGATCTGCCTGGTAGTGAGGGAGGAAGTGACGGGCGTGACAATGTACGCGCACATCGGCACGGGCAACTACAACTCGCGGACGGCGCGGCTGTACACCGATCTGGGGCTATTCACCTCGGACCCGGTGATCTGCGCGGATCTGGTGCATATCTTCAACTACCTGACGGGTTTCGCGGACCTGGTTGAGACGCGCGACCTCTTGGTGGCCCCAAACAACCTCCGCCACGAGCTTGAACGTCGCGTGCGCAGGGAGATCGCAAACGCAGCGGCCGGGCTGCCCGCGCGGATCGTGTTCAAAATGAACGCCCTGGAAGACCGCGAGTTCACGCGGTTGTTGTACGAATCGGCCCTGGCGGGGGTGAAAGTGGACTTGATCATTCGTGGCATCTGCCGGCTTCGGCCGGGCCTGCCGGGGCTCAGCGAGAACGTGCAGGTGGTCAGCTTGATTGGGCGATTCCTCGAGCATTCGCGCGTCTATCGGTTCGAAAACGGCGGCGATCCGGAGTACTACATCGGCAGCGCGGATATCATGAAGCGCAACTTGGATGGCCGCATCGAAGTGCTGGCGCCAGTGCGGCCGGCGCCCTTGAAGCAGCACCTCGAAGACCTCTTGGACCTCCTGTTGAAGGACGAGCGGCAGGGTTGGCGGCTACTAGACTCCACATGGACGCGAGACGGTTCGATCGAGACGGTGGGAACTCAGGACACGCTGCTGGCGGCGGCGCCCTTCAGTTAAGCCACCCAGCGATTTCCCGTTGATTGCGCGCTGCCCTACCATTGCCATTTGGAGGATTGCCATGACCGACTGGGTCGCCGAAGAACACCACTACCTCTTTCAGAACTACGGGCGCCAGCCGGTAGTCATTGAGCGTGGCGAAGGCACCCGTTGCTGGGATGTGGACGGCAAGGAGTACCTCGATTTCGTCGGGGGAATTGCAGTGAACATCCTGGGTCACGCTCATCCGGTGGTGGCGAATGCGATTGGCGAACAGGCGAAGAAGCTGATCCACACTTCCAACGTGTTTTATACAATCCCAATGATTGAGCTTGGCAAGCTGCTGGTGGAGAACTCGTGCCTCGATCGGGCGTTCTTCTGCAACTCTGGGACCGAGGCGATCGAAGCGGCGATCAAACTGGCGCGGCGATGGGGCTACGACCGCGGCGATGGCGCCTACGAAATCATCGCCTTCGTGGACGGATTCCACGGACGCACGTCCGGCGCACTTGCAGCCACTGGGACGCTTCGCTATCGCGAGCCGTTCGAGCCCCTGGCAACAGGTTTTAGTCACGTTGCCTGGAACGACATGGAGGCGGTGAAAGCGGCAACGAACGAGCGCACCGTTGCCATCCTGATCGAGCCGATCCAGGGCGAGGGCGGCGTCAACATGCCCGCGCCTGGCTTCCTGAAGGCGATCCGCGATTGGTGCGACGAGAAGAACTTGCTGCTGATCTTCGACGAGATTCAGACTGGCATCGGGCGCACGGGCAGGCTCTTCGCGTACGAACAGGAGGGCGTGGAGCCTGACATCATGTGCCTGGCGAAGGGCCTCGGCGGCGGGATGCCGATCGGGGCGATGCTGGCGCGCGAATCGATCGCCGCGCATTTCGTTAAAGGCGACCACGGGACGACCTTCGGTGCGAACCCGCTGGCAAGTGCGGCAGGCCTCGCAACCGTCCGGTACGTGCTGGATACAGACATTTGCGGGCAGGCCGAACGCGGGTCGGAGCGTCTCTTTGCGCGCTTGCGATCGATGGAAGACCGGCTGCCAGTTGTGACAGAAGTGCGGGGTCGCGGCATGTTGATCGCGGTCGGGCTTTCGAACGATTGCTCGGCGGAAGTGGTCGACGCCTGCCGCCAACGGGGGCTGTTGGTGAACAACGTGCGCCCGAACGCCATCCGCCTGATGCCACCGCTGAACACCAGCGACGACGAAATTGACCGCGCCTGCGACATCCTTGAGGCGGCGATCGTGAGCGCCACCACGACCTCGGTAAAGTAGCTCTCCGGAACCGGAGATTGCGGGCCGTCGTAGAATTGCATTCGCCAAGGAGGCCAGCAATGGGTGACGAGTTTCGGGATTTTACGCTCGCGGCGGTGCAGGCTGCGCCGGTCTACCTGAACCGGGAAGCGTCGATCGAGAAGGCCTGCCGGCTGATCGCCGATGCCGGGGCTCGCGGCTCGGACCTCGCGGTCTTTGGGGAGACATGGGTGTCGGGGTACGCGGCATTCGCGGAACGTCCCGGCAACCAGAAGATGGGCGATGTGCTCAAGCGTTTCATCCTCAACGGCGTTGAGGTGCCTTCGCCCGCGACGGACGCGCTGTGCCGGGCGGCCCGGTCGGCCGGCACAGACGTGGTCATCGGCGTGGCAGAGCGCGATTCAACGACTGGTGGCTCGATCTACGCGACGTTGCTGTTTATCGGGCGCGAAGGGGTGTTGCTTGGCAGGCATCGCAAGCTGA
>JBBQGT010000140.1:0-8128 GCA_038323265.1 Tepidiformales bacterium | reverse complement strand
GGCTGAGCATCCAAGGCGGGGCCTGAGGCCCTGGCGCAGGTGCTGTCGCCACTCACCGGCCTGTTCAACCGCGAAGCCCACCCCAACCTCCTCGTTGGTTTGGGCGTCGCCGATGACGCTGCTGTTTATCGAATTGACGATCAAACGGCCGTGGTGGCGACGCTTGACTTTTTCGCCCCCGTTGTCGATGACGCTTACACCTACGGCGCCATTGCAGCCGCGAATGCCATGTCCGACGTCTACGCCATGGGCGGCGAGGTCGTTCTGGCCCTCAACATCGCCGCCTTCCCCGAAAGCCTCCCGTTCGAAACCCAAACGGCCATCCTCCGCGGCGGCGCCGAGAAGGTGGCTGAGGCGGGCGGCGTCATCGCCGGCGGCCACACCGTCTGGGATGAAGAGCCGAAGTACGGCCTCAGCGTGCTCGGGCTCGTCCACCCGGACCGTATCTTCAGCAAAGCTGGCCTCCAGCCCGGAGACGTCATCTTTCTCACCAAGCCGCTCGGCACGGGCACAATCCTCTCCGGCGCCGCCCGCGGCGGCGAAGCGACCGCGGGTTGGCTCGAATCCGCGATCGCCTCAATGGTTCGCCTCAACCGCCACGCGTCCCACCTGGCAGGGCGCGCGGGGTGCCTCGCCGCCACCGATGTGACCGGCTTTGGCCTCCTCGGCCACCTCTGGGAGATGGCCTCGAAATCCGCGGTTGTGGTGGCCGTCGATGCCAACGCAGTGCCATTCCTGCCCGGCGCCCGCGAATCTTCAGCCGCCGGCGTCCACACCGGCGGCGAAGGGCGCAACCGCGATTGGGTCGGCGCCAACGCCACCTTCGCTCCCGGCGTCGACCCCGACGTAGCCGCCCTGCTGTTCGACCCGCAAACATCCGGCGGCCTCCTCCTCGCCGTCCCGAAGGCTCGCGCGAACGAGCTAGAGCAACTCTTCGCAGCCGACAGCGAGCCCCTTTGGCGCATCGCCACGGTCGGCCCTGGCGATGCCACTATTCGCATTGGCTGACCGCGCAAAAGTCATCTACGCCCGCTTTCCGGAAATTGTTCGAGCCAAAGGCCGTGCTTATACTCGGGAGTGGCCGCGGGGCGGTGGAGGAGAACGATGACGGCTGTTGCAACTGAGTTTGAGACCGTCATTGGCCTCGAAGTGCACTGCCAGTTGGTCACCGAAAGCAAGATGTTCTGCGGCTGTAGCGCGGATTACTCCGGCGCCGGCCCCAACACCCACGTCTGCCCGGTCTGCATGGGGATGCCCGGCGTCCTCCCGGTCATCAACGAAAAGGCGATCGCCTACATCGTCATGACCGGCCTTGCCCTCAACTGCCAGATCCCCGAGTTCAGCAAATTCGACCGCAAAAACTACCACTACCCAGACCAGATGAAGGGCTACCAGATTTCGCAGTACGACCTGCCGGTCTGCGTGGACGGCTGGCTCGAAGTGGAGGTCGATGGCTCGAAGCGCCGCCTGGGCATCACTCGCGTCCACATGGAAGAAGACACCGCACGCCTTTTGCATCGCACCGACGCCTCCACCGGAGAGTGCTACAGCCTCGTCGACGTCAACCGCTCCGGCACCCCGTTGATGGAGATCGTCAGCGAACCAGATATGCGCAGCGCCGCAGAGGCCCGCGAGTACCTCGTCCGCCTCCGCCAGATCCTGCGCTACATCGGCGTGAGCGACGCCAACATGGAGGAAGGCAACTTCCGCTGCGATGCCAACGTCTCCCTCCGTGTCCGCGGCGAAGCCTTCGGCAGCAAAGTCGAAGTGAAAAACATGAACAGCTTCCGAGCGGTTCATGACGCGATCCTTCACGAAGAGATTCGCCAGGCCCAGGTTCTGCGCGACGGCGGTACCATCCCCCAGGAGACGCGTGGCTGGATCGACGAGCGCGGCGTGACGGTCAGCCAGCGTTCCAAAGAAGACGCGAACGACTATCGCTACTTTCCCGAGCCGGACCTCCCGCCACTCCGTTTCAGCCGCGAGTACGTCGAAAAGGTGCGCGACGAACTGCCAGAACTGCCCGAGGCGCGGCGTGAACGCTTCCTTACCCTCGGACTGAACGAGCACGAAGCGACGGCCCTCACCGAGTCACGCGAACGCGCGGATTACTTCGAAGAACTGGTGAAGGCGCTCAATCTTCCGCCGTCGCGAGCGACGAAGCTGGCGGCCAACTGGCTTCTTGGCGAAGTGGCCCGCTGGCTCAACGCCCACGATGGCGACATCGCCCGCTTCCCCATCTCCGCCACGGGCCTTGCCGGGCTCGTGCTGATGGCTGAGGACGGCAAGATCACCGCCACCGTCGCTAAAGACGTCTTCGAACAGATGGCGACAACTGGGAAGCCCGCATCGGAAATCGTTGAATCCGGCGGTCTCTCGCAGATCGGCGGCGGGGATGAATTGCTCGAACTCGCCAAAAACGCCATCGCCGCCAACCCCAAGGCGGTCGAGGACTACCGCGCCGGCAAAGAATCGGCCGTGAAGTTCCTCATCGGGCAGGTCATGCGCCAAACCAAGGGACGGGCCAATCCCCAGGCGGTTCAAGATCTTCTCGAAAAGGAGCTCCGTTAGATGCTGGGCTCGCAGGGCGGCGGAAACCTCCGCTGGTATACTTGCCCGCAATGACATCACGTCAGCTTCGCCAGCACAGCGTCCTGAAGTGGTTCTACCCCGGCATGCATATCAAGCGTTGGCTTGTGCTGCTGCTCTTCGGCATCTGCCTCATGGGCCTCGGCATCGCCTATGTGCTCAAAGAGGCGTACCTCCAAACAGACCTGCCCGGCGTCTTCTACTACCTCACGCTGCAATTCATCCCCCGCTGGGGGCGCGGTCTGCTCTTCATGTTCCTCTCGCTTTCCACCGTCGGGATCGCCACGTGGAAACTGAACGAATCGTTGCTCTACGCCTTCGTTCGCCCGGAGCAGCGCGATGGCAATATGGCCCAGGCGATTTACAACAAACGCTTCCTTAGCCGAGGCCCGAAGATCGTCGCGATTGGCGGCGGCACCGGCCTCTCCACCCTCCTCCGCGGACTCAAGGGCTACAGCAGTAATCTCACCGCCATCGTCACCGTCGCCGATGATGGCGGCAGCACCGGCCGCCTCCGCCAGGAGTTCGGCGTCATGGCCCCCGGCGATATCCGGCAGTGCATCGCCGCGCTCGCCGAGGCCGAGCCCTTGATGTCCAAGCTCTTCCAGTACCGCTTCACCGAGGGCACCGGTCTCGAGGGCCACTCCTTCGGCAACCTCTTCCTCGTCGCCATGTCCGAAGTGACGGGCAACTTCGAAACGGCAATCCACGAAGCCAGCCGCGTGCTCAATGTTCGCGGCGCCATCCTCCCTTCGACACTTGAGGATGTCACCCTCAGCGCGCGCACCAGCGAAAACGAAATGGTCCACGGCGAACACAACATCACAGAACGCGGCACGGCCATCCGCGAACTCTTCATCAATCCCGCTTCCGCCGAGGCTCACCCCGATGCTGTCCGCGCCATCCTCGAAGCAGACCTCGTCGTTATCGGCCCCGGTAGCCTCTACACCAGCGTTCTGCCTAACCTCCTGGTCACCGGCATTCAGAAGGCGCTGCTGGCCACCGAGGCTCGCCGCATCTTTGTCTGCAACGTGGCTACCCAGCAGGGCGAAACCGATGGCTTCACCGTAGCCGACCACTTGGAGGCGCTGGAGCGCCACGCTGGTGGCGGCGTGATCCACGCTGTCGTCGCCAACAACAACATCGCCGCCAGCCTTCCCGAGGCCTGGCATTCAGCCGCCGTACCCGTTAATCGCGACGGGATGTCGGCCTTCTCGCACGTCCGCCTCGTCCTCGCGGATGTCGTAGCCGAAGAGAATCGTTACCGGCACGACCCCGAAAAACTCGCCGCTATGGTCATGCGCATGTACGATCACAAGGACTCGCTCGCGAACCTGGCCACGCGCCACCAAGTTGAAGAGCCACTCCTTATCTCCCGGTAGCCGCCATGTTTTTGAACGTCCTTCAGATAGTCATCTCCGTCATCCTGATTGTCGTCATCCTCTTGCAGGTGAAGGGCTCTGGCTTCGGCGCGGCCCTCGGCGGCATGTCCGGCGGCTCGGTCTACCGCACCAAGCGCGGTCTTGAGAGGACGCTCTTCCAGGCGACCATCCTCCTCGTTGTGGTCTTCATCTTCGTATCCTTCCTGAGCGTCGTCTCTCAGAAGTAGCCTCCATGGCCCATGACACTCCCTTCTTTCGCCGCCCGGCATTCCTGGCGGGCGTCATTGTGCTCGCAGTTGCGGCCACCGCCGTTGCCTTCTTCCTCGGTCTGTCCGGTCGCGACAGCGTGATCCTCGGCCAGGGCGAGGTGTACAGCGAGGCAGTCACCGGCACGTTTCAACGCGTCAATCCGCTTTACGCCGGCGCCAACGAGGTGGATGCCGACCTCTCGCAGCTCGTCTTCTCGGGACTCGTTCGCCTGGGGCCAGACGGCCAGGTGCAGGCAGACCTAGCCGAGCTCCCCCAACTGACCGATGAAGGCCGCACCTACACGTTCAAACTTAAGCGGGACCTTAAGTGGACCGACGGGCAGCCGCTCACTGCCTCCGATATCGAGTTCACCGTCCACCGCCTCACCGCGCCGGACTTTCGCGGCGATCAGTCGCTCGCTGAAGGCTGGCTTGGCGTCGAAGTCTCGGCCTCGGACGATTCGACGGTGGTCATCAAGTTGAAGCAGGCGTCAGCCCCCTTCCTCGCCCGCAACGCCACCCTCGGCATCCTTCCAAAACACCTCCTCAACGGGCTCTCTGAGACCGAACTCTTCGATGCTCCGTTCAACACCCAGCCGGTGGGCTCCGGCCCGTTCAAGGTCGTCTCCCTCGATTCTCGCGAAGCCAAGCTGGTTGCGAACGAGTCCTACCACCTCGGCGCCCCGGGCCTTAGCGAGCTGCGCCTGCACTTCTATCCTGACTACAGCAGCGCCCTGCGCGCCCTCCAGAGCGGCGACGTGAACGGTTTCATGCCGCGGGAAACGCTCAATCCCGCCCAGATCTCCGAACTGCGCAAGGCAAAAGGCGTGAAGGTCGATGACCTCACGCGATCGGTCTACAACGTCCTCTACCTGAACAACGCTCGGGCCGCTTTCTTCCAGGACCCGAACGTGCGCCGCGCGATCAACCTCGCGCTGGACCGCGAAAGCATGGCCAATCGCGTTTTTGGCGGCGCCGCCGCGCCATCCTCCTCGCCAATCACGCCCGGTACCTGGGCGTACGCGGAGGACCTCGACTCCACCGGGCCTAACATCGCAGAGGCAAAAAAACTGCTCGACGCGGCCGGCTGGAAGGCCCACCCAACAACCGGCATTCTCGTGCGCGACGGCGGCGAGTTCCGCTTCACCATCCGCACGGATAACGATCCCGCTCGCGTCCAGCTGGCCACTGAAGCTGCCCAACAGCTCGAACCGCTCGGCATCCGCGCCACCGTTGCGAGCACCACGTTCGCTGTCCTCCGTCGCGATTTTCTCCAGGAACGCCAGTACGAAGCGGCGCTCGTTGCCTGGGACCAGGGTGAGGACCCGGACCCCTACTTCGGCTGGCACAGCTCACAGATGGGCGCCGCCGGCCTCAACCTCGCGAACTTCGAAGACACCGTCTCGGATGAACTGATCGCCAAGGGCCGTACGACGAGCGACGTTGAGGTTCGAAAAGACGCCTATCGGCAATTTCAGGACGTCTGGACCGAGCAGGCCCCCAGCATCATTCTGTGCTACCCGAAGTTCCTCTACGCCCACACCGATGCCCTCAAGGGCGTCACCCAGGGCGTGCTGTTTACCGCCGCGCAGCGCTTCTACGACGTCCAGAAGTGGCGCGGATGAGCTCGCCAAACGCGCAACGCGTGGTCTTCATGGGTTCGCCCGAATTCGCCGTCCCCGCCCTGCGCGCGCTCCACGCCGGCGGCTACCAGGTCGTCGCCGCCATCAGCCAGCCCGATCGTCCGGCGGGCCGCGGCGGAAAGCTGCAGATGCCCGCCGTAAAACTTGCCGCGTTCGAACTCGGCATCGAAACGTTCCAACCGGAGTCTCTGAAAGACGAGTCCGCGGTGCAGCGTCTGGCTCGCTATGCCGCCGACGTCTTCGTCGTGGCGGCCTACGGCAAAATCCTGCCACGCGCCGTGCTCGCCTTGCCCAGGCGCGGCTGTGTGAACATCCATGGCTCGCTGCTCCCTCGCTGGCGAGGCCCGTCGCCGATCTCCGCGGCCATCCTCGCAGGTGACGCCCATACCGGGGTGAGCATCATGGAGCTGCTCCCCAAAATGGACGCTGGCCCCGTCATCACTGCTGCCCCATTCCCACTTGGCACCGATGCGACAACGGGCAGCGTCACCGCCGCACTCGCTGAGCTCGGCGCAGCCACCCTGCTCTCAGTGCTCTTCGGGTGGCTG
This sequence comes from Tepidiformales bacterium, assembly GCA_038323265.1. Lineage (GTDB taxonomy): Bacteria > Chloroflexota > Dehalococcoidia > Tepidiformales > Tepidiformaceae > PNKC01. Next base: position 1,718 of record JBBQGT010000140.1, on the reverse strand, counting down.
CAAGGGAGCCTGAACGCCACGCCCCAGGATGAGTCGCTGGTCACCTACTGCCACCTCGTCTCTAAGGTTGACGGGCATCTGCGACGCGACATGACAGTGCAGGAAGCGGCACGCGCTGTCCGCGCCTACAACCCCTGGCCCGGCGCGTTCGTCACCTACCGCGGCGAACGCCTCAGCATTTGGAGTGCCCACATCGAACCCGGCGAAAGCTCGCCCGGAACGATGCGGATCAGCGACCGCAAGCCGGCCCTTGGCTTTGCGGGCGGCTGGTTGATCCTCGACGAACTCCAGCGCACCGGTTCGAAGCGGGTAACTGGTGAGCAGTTCGTCAATGGCGAACGCGGCGCGCTGGCCCCAGAAGCCGCCCTCGCATGACCGACCTCTACCGCCTTCTCCCCGCCGAACTGGACGAACTGGTCGCGAGCTTCGCCCAGCCGCGCTACCGCGCCGATCAGGTCTTAAACGCACTGTACGGGGAAGCCCCTCAGTCTCTGGACGATCTTCGCTTACTCCCGGCGGCGCTGCGCACCAGGCTTGCCGAGGATGGCTTCACTGTCGGCGCTGCCGCCGAAGTCCGCCGCGTAGTGAGCGAAGACGGCAACACCACCAAGCTCCTCCTCCGCATGGCCGAAGGGACACTCATCGAATCGGTGCTCATGCAGTACCCCGAGGCGAGCGGCCACCCTCGCTCCACGGTCTGCGTCTCTACCCAGGCCGGTTGCGCCATGGGGTGCGTCTTCTGCGCCACGGGCCAAATGGGCTTCGAACGCAACCTCAAGGCCGAGGAGGTAATCGCCCAGGTCGTGCACATTGCCCGCCTCCTGCGTCAGCGTGGTCAGCACGTCACTAACGTGGTCTTCATGGGCATGGGCGAGCCGCTCGCCAATTACGCCGAAACCCTCCGCGCCGTGCGGCTGCTGACTGACAAGCGCGCTTTCGGACTGGGACAGCGCCACATAACGATCTCCACGGTCGGCCTGATACACGCCATCGATAAACTGGCAGAGGAGCATCTGCAGGTCGGCCTCGCCATTTCGCTCCACGCCCCCACCGAAGAACTGCGGCAACAACTCGTGCCCACCGCGGGCCCAAACTCCGTCCACGACCTGATCTCCGCTGCGCGGCGCTATTTCTCGGCAACCGGCCGCCGCGTCACCTTCGAATACGCCCTGATCGACCACGTGAACGACTCACCGGAGATCGCTCGGCAGCTTGGCGCTCTCCTCCGGGGTGGCGGCTCACATGTGAACTTGATCCCCGTGAACCCTACGGCTGGCGGGTTCGGCAAGCCATCGCGCAACCGAGTCATGGAATTCGAACGCATCCTCCGGGCGGCAGGCGTGAACTGCACCGTCCGCGTTGAAAAGGGCTCGGAAATCTCGGCCGCCTGCGGTCAGCTCCGAACGGACGAGGCGAACGCCACCATCGAACTGTCCGAACTTATGACGTTGCCCGTCGCGCCAGTGCACGGACGGCGCCAATCGCAGCCTTTCCCAGCACCATCCCCACTCCAATAGCCACGGCAGACCGCAGATCCAGCCACGTGTGGACATCCCCTCGCACCACCGGCGAGGCGAGGATCCCGACATGCACCTCATCAAGTGCCACCGACCGCCCGATGATCACGCCCGCTGTGGACTGGCGAATCGTGCCCTGGTCAAAGTGCGCGAAACCTACCGCTCCGTTGACCACGTCCACCTGGTTGGCCCGCACACGAT
>JBBQGT010000139.1:0-8136 GCA_038323265.1 Tepidiformales bacterium | reverse complement strand
CGGCTTTATCGGCGCCGTCGCTTTCGATTGCGCCCGCCTGGTGGACCGGATTATTGGCGACAACGCCGACGGGCCGCCCTTCGATGCGGATGAAGGCGGTGACCATCCCCGGCCCGAATTGGCGTCGCAGCTCGAGCACCGAATCCGTGTCGGCGAGCGTCTCGATGACCGAGCGGACGTCGTAGGTGCGCAGGCGGTTTTCGGGGATGATGCCGCGGAGGAGGCGCTGGTCGGCGCACTCCCAGTTGTCGGTAGCGCCCTGGAAGTAGGAGAGGTACTTCTTGGCGGCCGCTACGGCTGCGGCCTCGTCGTCCACGAGGATATCGATGACGCCGTTGGCGCTCTGCACGGCGGTGGGGCCGACTTCCTCAGGGCGGAAGATGCCGAGGCCGCCGCCTTCGATCATGGCGGGGCCGCCCATGCCGATGTTCGAACCCTTGGTGGCGATGACGACGTCGCAGCAGCCGAGGAGGGCGGCGTTGCCAGCAAAGCAACGCCCGGAGGTGATGCCCACCAGCGGGACGAGACCGCTGAGCTGGCCGAAGTAGTTGAAGGCGAGACAATCGAGGCCGGCCACGCCGATACCGTCAGTATCGCCGGGGCGGCCGCCTCCGCCTTCGGTGAAGAAGACCACCGGCAGCTTCCACTTCTCGGCGAGCTCGAACATGCGGTCCTTTTTGCGGTGGTTCTGGGTGCCCTGGGTGCCGGCCAGGACCGTGTAGTCGTACGACATGGCGATGCAGCGGGCGTGGGCTTCATCGAACAGTTCGCCGTTCACGGCGCCAATGCCGGCGACCATGCCATCGGCCGGGGTGTTGGCGATCAGGTCATCGATGGCGCGGCGGCGGCGCTGGGCGGCGATCACCATCGGGCCATACTCCACGAAGCTGCCAGGGTCACAGAGGTCGGCGATGTTTTCGCGGGTAGTGCGCTGGCCGGTCTTGCGGCGGCGGGCGACGGCGGCCGGGCGGGCGTCATCGAGGCCGACATCGTGGCGTTCGTGGACCTCCGCGAGGTCCGGGCGAATGTGGTCTAGGTCAATCTGTTGGGAGGCGGCAGCGGCGGCCGCTTCGACTTCCGCTTCTTCAACCAGCGCGAGCGCGTGGCCGGCGAAAACGGCGTCTCCGACAGCGACAGTGAGGTGCGTGACGCGGCCACTGACGCTGGCGGTGATGACGTGCTCCATCTTCATGGCTTCCATCACGAAGAGTTGCTGACCGGCGTGGACGAGGTCTCCTTCGCCGATGTCGATAACGACGATCGTGCCCTGGAGCGGCGCGCGGACGGCTGAGATGCCATCCGCGGCTTCCGGCTCGTCTTCGAAAACGGGGGCGGCGGCGGCATCCGATTTGCCGTGGCTGAGTACGGCGAGCGGGTCGCGGCCATCGATCTTCACGCCGGCAAGTCCGGCCGCGGAGGGCTTCGCTGCTTCGTTGTCGAAGAAGCGTCGCGGGTGGTTGCTTTCGGCGACCAGTTCAGCGGCGTGATCTTCGACGAAGCGGGTGTAGACGTTGTTGGCGATGAAATCGGGGTGCTGCAGCAGCGCCTGGAGAAACGGGATGTTGGTGGCAACGCCTTCGACGCGAAATTCCGAGAGCGCGCGGTAGCTGGCGGCGCAGGCGGCGGCATGGTCATCTCCGGGAACGTGGACGATGAGTTTGGCGAGGAGCGAATCGAAGTTGGGGCTCGTTGTGTAGCCGCTGTAGGCGAACGAATCGGTGCGGACGCCGCGGCCGGTGGGCGGCTCGAAGGCCGTGAGCGTGCCACCGGCGGGACTGATGGAGCCATCGGCGGCGAGCGTCTCCATATTAATGCGCGTCTGGATGGCGAAGCCGCGCGGCGCGGGGATGTCCTGCTGAAGCAGACCGAGGTCCGCGAGGGTGGCGCCGCCGGCGATCTGCAACTGGGCGAGGACGAGGTCGATGCCGGTGACCTCCTCGGTGACGGTGTGCTCGACCTGGAGACGCGGGTTCGCTTCGATGAAGGCAAAGCGCGAGCCGCCTTCCGAAGCGTCGACGAGGAACTCGAAGGTGCCGAGGCTGCGGTAGTTCAACTCGCGGGCGAGGCGCAGGGCCGCGTCAATCAGCTGGTCGCGGATGGCCGCTGGAAGCGTGGGGCTCGGCGCGATTTCCACGATCTTCTGGTGGCGGCGCTGAATGCTGCATTCGCGTTCCCAGACGTGGCTGACGTTGCCGGCTCCGTCGCCGATGACCTGGACCTCGATGTGGCGGGCGCGAGGGATGAACTGTTCGAGGTAGACATCGCCGTTGCCGAAGGCGGACTTAGCCTCCGATTGGCAGCGCTTGTAGGCTGGCTCAAGGTCTTCGGGACGTTCGACGAGGCGCATACCGCGGCCACCGCCGCCGGAAACCGCCTTAACCATGACCGCGCCGCCGTGGCCCAGTCTTTCGAGGAAAGCGTGCGCCTCTTCCAGGGATGTTGGCCCCGCGGTGCCAGGAAGCACGCGCACGCCGAGTCGCGTTGCCAGCTCTCGCGCCTGACCTTTGTCGCCGAAGAGGTCGAGCGTTTCGGGGGTTGGGCCGACGAAGGTGATGCCGTAATCATGGCAACGGCGGGCGAAGGCGGCGTTTTCGCTGAGAAAGCCGTAGCCGGGATGCACCGCGTCGCAGCCCGCCTCACGCGCGCCAGCGACGATCTGCTCGATATCGAGGTACGGGGCGGCGCCGGAGCCGCGAAGGGCGATCGCGGCATCGGCGCGGCGGGTGTGCAGCGAACGCGTGTCATCTTCGGAATAGACGGCGACAGTACGGATGCCAAGCTCGGTTGCGCCGCGAATGATGCGGATGGCGATTTCGCCGCGATTGGCGACGAGAAGTGAGGTCACAGACATGTGGGCAGGCGTCCCCGGAGATGGATGATTGAGAGGCCATGGTAGCGGGGAAGCGGTGGCGTGTGTGCGGGAGGCGGCGAGCATCTGCGGTTAAGCGCCCTGTACTTCGAGGCCCAAAAGTAAGGGGAGCGAGACGTGGCCCTCGCCAGAGCGGGGGCCTGGATCTCGCTACGACTTATAGGGGGAAGCCGTTGCCGCGAATCTAGCAGACCCGTCGGCGTTGTCAACTACCATACGTTCAACCTATACCATCGATTGACAGCATTCGCCCGCGACGTATACTCCCGCCAGACCCGGTGACAACTGCTTTAGGGGAGTCTGCGGGTTATCCGTAGTCACGCAGGAGAAACTGAAATGTCCGAAAACGATAACTATTGGTTGCGCAGGGCGCAGAGTGGCTCGCTCACGCGACGCCGCTTCGTCGGCGGGAGCGCCGCGGCTGGCGTAGGGCTGGCAGGCCTGGGGCTTGTCGGCTGCGGGGATGATGACGACGCCGCCACCCCAACCAAGGGGGCTGCAACCAGCGGCACGGGCGCCAGCCCGAGCGCTGCAGCCAGCGCCAGCGCCAGCGCAGCACCGGCCGCAGCCGTCCAGAAGGGCGGCACCGGCCGCTTCGTAAGCGCCAACAACACATGGGACACGTTCGACGTGGACCGCAGCCGCTTCTCGCCGGTCGCCTGGTTGATGGGCTACACGAACTTGGGCATCACCCAGTGGAAGAACTTCACGAAGGCCGAGCTTGAAGGCGGCATGGCGGAGAAGTGGGAGCAGCCAGACAAGACGACGACCACCTTCAAGCTCCGGCCGAACGTCTTCTGGCACAACAAGGCCCCGGTAAACGGCCGTGCCTCGACCGCCGATGACCTGACCCAGTTCATCAAGCGCAACGTGGCCGGCAAGACGCAGGACGGTGCGGACGACAGCAACTTCTACCGGAAGTCCGCTTACCAGAACGTCGAAAGCGTCACCACCACGGACGCCAACACGGTGACGGTGAAGTTCTCGAAGCCGGACCCGTTCTTCCTGACGACGCTTGCTGGTTCGTACTCCAAGGTGCAAGCGCCGGAAGCGGTCAAGGCGTTTGAGAAGGATTACGCCAGCCTGAAGGCGGACCTCGTCATCGGCACGGGCGCTTTCGTCCTGAAGGAGTGGGCGGCGGAAGGCAAGTCCACCTGGGTGCGGCACGACAAGTTCCACACGCAGGTGAACTTCGACGGCATCCAGTGGTTCCCGCTGTTCACCGACCAGGCGGCCCAGCAGGCCGCATTCGAGCAGAAGCAACTTGACTCGTTCAGTCCGACGCAGAATGCGGTGATCGAAGACCTGTTGAAACGCTTCAGCGGAAAGATTAAGGAGAACAAGGTGTTCTCGGGCAACCCCCAGGCCGGCACGTATTACGGTGGAGCGGCACCGTGGAACAACGCCAACCTGATCGGGGCCATTCACCGTGCATTCGACCGCCGCTCGCTGATTTCCTCGCTCCTCCAGGGGAAGGCCGCACTTTCGGGCAACGTGCCTCCTCCGCAGGCCGCTTTCGGTATCACTGAGAAAGAACTGATCACCTTCCCCGGGTACCTCGAAGACCGGGCCAAGGAAGAGGCCGAAGCGAAGAAGATGTGGGACGCCGGTGGCGGTCCCGCTCTCGGCGAGATCATCGTGGACATCCCGGACATCTGGGAAGGCCTGTACTCGGGTGGCTCGGCGCTCATCACCAACCAGCTCAAGAAGGTGCTGGGCAACACGTTCACCGCGAAGATCGAACCGTACTCGACGATTTCGACGAAGGTCTCGAAGGCCCAGTACGGCAACGGCAAGAACAATATCTGGTGGGGCTGGATCACGGAGATCTCGGACCCTGAGCCATCGTTGCTGAACTACCTGCTCTACAACTCCTCGCAGCCGCAGTTCCAGCAATTCGGCATAAAGATCGACAAGGTCGATACCCTGACCTCCGCTGCTGTGCTCGAATTCGACATAGCCAAGCGTCAGGCGATGGGTCAGGATGTCGAACGCGAACTCCTCAAGGCTAACGGCGCTGGTCAGTGGTACTCGCTCGTTGGCGTGAACAGTGTGCTGGACTGGAACTACCTCAAGCGCCCGGAGTTAGTGCCATTTGTGCAGACGCACCAGACTGGCGCCCAAGTCTACATGGATCAGAAGGATCCGACCTGGGCCGGACGCACCTAGGACAGGCACGATTTCAGGGAGCCCGCCCGGCGTAGAGCCGGACGGGCTCCCTGCTTCTCCACGTCGAATTTGAGGAGTGCATGTGAAGAACTACATCCTGCGAAGGATGGTGGTGAACGTCCCGGTGATCTGGCTCGTTGCCACCCTTGTTTTCCTCGCCACGAGCGTCCTGCCAGGTGATTTCGTCGCCCAACGCCTTGCCGCACAAGATCCAACGTCAACGGATGCCGCATCGCGCGAAGCCCAGATCAAACGTGTCCGCCAGGAATTGGGCCTGGATGAATCCATCCCTGTGCGCTACGCCAAGTACATGGGAGACCTTGCGAGGCTGGACTTCGGTGTCTCGTTCGCCAACAAGCAGCCGGCCCTCGATAGCTTGAAGGACGGTCTACCCTATTCGCTCCAGCTTGCCGTCATGTCCCTCATCATCGCACTCATCACCGCGGTGCCTATCGGGATCATTTCGGCGATCCGCCAGGATGGCCCGGCCGACTACGGATTACGCTTCTTCGCCATCCTCGCTTTAGCGATGCCCAATTTCTGGGTGGCCACGAGGGCCCTGCGTTACGTTGTCCGCTGGAAACTCTGGGATATACCCAGTAGTACCTCGCCGCTTCTCTGGGAGGACCCAGTGGGCAGCCTCAAGCTGTTCGCCATCCCGGCGGTGGCCGGCGGGCTGGCCTCGGGCGCGGGCATTATGCGCTTACTGCGCTCTCAGATGCTTGAGGTTCTGCGCCAGGATTACATCCGTACGGCCTGGGCGAAGGGCATGCGCGAACGCACGGTCATCGTGCGGCACGCGTTGAAGAACGCGCTGGTGCCGGTGGTGACCGTCCTGGGGCTCACGCTCGCCGGACTGCTCAGCGGCAACGTGGTCTTCGAAAATCTCTTCGGCATTCCCGGCGTGGGGAACAAGATCCTCGTCGCAGTGCGCTCGCGCGATGTGCCGGTGGTGCAAGCGTTCGTGATCATCATTGCGACGTTCGTCGTCTTCGTTAACCTTGGGATCGACCTGGTCTACGGACTGCTCGACCCAAGAATCCGCTACTCGTAAGGGGTATCAGATGGCCCAGGAACCAGCATCTTTAGACATCGCAGGCCCCTCACCGGTCGGTTTCCGGACGTACAGCGATCTTTCGCGCGCTCACCGTTGGTACGTCAGCGTGCGCCGATTCATGTTGCACAAGCCTCTCGGGGCGCTGGGCGTGATCTTAATTATCATGGTTTCGGCGGCGGCGCTGTTCTCCAGCACCATCGCCAACCATGATCCGGAGACGATCTTCAAGAAGGTTGCCGTCAACCCACTGTGTGATCCGGTGCTGGCGGAACAGGCCCTGACCGACCCAACCGTCCGCCTGAAATACCCGGCCGCAGTGCTGGACTGCGGTGGCGCTGCGCAGCCATTGCTGCACGTCGCTCCTTCGAGTGAACACTGGCTTGGCACTGACGTGCTGGGGCGCGACCTCTATTCGCGCATCATCTATGGCGCTCAGACCGCGATGCTCGTGGGCCTCGGAGCGGCACTCATCGCGACCGTATTCGGGATCATCATTGGGGTTGTGAGCGCGTACTTCGGAGGGACGCTGGACTTCATCATCCAGCGCTTCGTGGACACCTTGCAGGCCTTCCCGCCGCTCGTTCTTCTGCTCCTTTTCGGGCAAGTGATCGCCGATATCAGTCTGCGAACAAACATCATATCGCTCGGAATCCTGGGCATCGCGAGCACGGTGCGCATCGTGCGCAGTGCGGTGCTGAGCGCCCGCCAGGAAGTTTACGTGAGTGCTGCCCAGACGATCGGCGCGTCTGATGCGCGGATCATGGCGCGCCACATCTTCCCGAACGTTACGGCGCCGATCATTGTGACGTTTACGAGTTCGATCGGGATCTACATCCTCGTTGAAGCAACGCTCGCCTTCCTGGGTCTCGGAGACCCGACGCGCATCAGTTGGGGGAAGATGATCGAAGAGGGCCGCCGCCTTGGGCCAGCCAGCCCTGGCGTGGCGTTCTACGTTGGTTGTGCGCTCACCTTGACAGTGCTCGGCTTCAACCTCGCTGGCGACGCTTTGCGCGACGCCCTTGACCCTCGCATGCGTGGACGAGGCGGACGAGCCGGCTTCTAGGCAAAGCTCAACTCGAGCTAGAGGCCCTCTCACGAATATTGAGGGGGCCTTTACGTGCGGTGCGGGCGGGAAATCGGAATCGTGAATCGCTAGAACTTGCCGTGGCGGCCGGCGCCCTGGGCGAATCGAGTAGCGCCTTCGCGGGTTTCGCCTGAGGCGATGGTGCCTTGGCCGTGGCGGTATTCGTTCGAAAGCGCCTCGTCCAGGCCCATCCCCCACTGTTCGTAGGATGAGCGCCGGTCCGAACGGAGGCAGCGCTGCGGGAAAGCGGCGAGGTCGTTGGCGAGCGTCATGGCTTCGGCGAGCGCACCGCCGGGCTCGGTCAGGCGGTTAGCGAGGCCCATGCGCAGCGCTTCATCGCCGCTGACCCCGCGGCCGGTGAGGATCAGGTCGAGGGCGTGGCTGTGGCCTAGGAGCCGCGAGAGGCGAATCGTGCCGCCATCGACGAGCGGCACGCCCCATCGGCGGCAGAAGACGCCGAAGGTTGCATCGCGGGCGGCGACGCGCATATCGCACCAGGCGGCAAGTTCCAGCCCGCCAGCCACGGCAAAACCCTCGACGGCTGCGATGACCGGCTTCGAAAGCAGCATGCGCGTCACGCCGAGCGGCCCATCGCCTGTCTCGGTGACGCGGTTCCCGCGGCCATCGGAGACAGCCTTCAGGTCTGCGCCGGAGCAGAACATGCCGTTCGAACCGGTGAGCACTGCAACGTAAAGCGAGTCGTCGGCCTCAAAGGTTTCGAAGTGCGCCTTCAGCGCCATGGCCGTCGGGCGGTCCACGGCGTTGCGCACGTCTGGGCGATCAATTGTGACGACGGCAATTGGGCCTTCGGTTGAATAGTGAACAGTCACGGGACGCCTCCTGAAGAGGGGATTGTGATGCGTGGGCCGTGGTTTGTCAGCGCAGCTGAGCCGTCGAACCGGTCGTAGTTCGGCGATAGACATGAGGTTGCAGGCGAAACGGAGAATGCCTATATTT
>JBBQGT010000138.1:0-8145 GCA_038323265.1 Tepidiformales bacterium | reverse complement strand
GGTCAGCTCATCCTGCTGGTCGCGATCGTATCGATTCTCTGCCATTTAGAACCCCAATCCCGCTTCTCGCGCGCCATCGGCGAGTGCCTGCACACGGCCGTGGTACTTGTATCCACCACGGTCGAAGACGACAAGTTCCACGCCGTTGGCCTTTGCGCGTTCGGCGACGGCCTTGCCGACTTCCTTCGCGCGTTCTGTTTTGTTCTTCCCGGCGAGCGCCGCAGCGAGTTCCTTGTCAGAATCGCTGGCCGCCGCAAGCGTGCGACCGGCGACGTCGTCTATGACCTGAGCATAGATGTGCGCCGAACTGCGGAAGACGTTCAAGCGGGGACGCAAGGGCGTACCCGAGACGGTCTTTCGAACGCGGATGTGGCGACGCTGGCGGGCCAGGGTACCGGTTGCCTTGCTCATTACTTGCCCACCTTCCCGGCCTTGCCGGCCTTGCGTCGGACCTTTTCGCCCGAATAGCGGATGCCTTTGCCCTTGTAGGGCTCTGGCGGACGGAGCTTGCGAATGTTTGCTGCCACCTGACCCACGCGCTCCTTATCGATGCCCGCGATGTGTATGCGCGGACCCTCGACAGTGAAGGCGATGCCGTCCGGCGCGGTAACGATCACCGGGTGCGAGAAGCCGAGTGCAAGCTGCAGGTTCGTACCCTGCAGGACCGCTCGGTAGCCGACACCCTGCACTTCAAGAGTGCGCGTGAAGCCGGTCGTGACGCCGACCACCATGTTGTTGAGCAGCGAACGCGACAGACCGTGGAGAGCGCGCTGCTTGCCTTCGTCATTCGGGCGAGTGACGACCAACTGGTCCTCTTCGCGTGACAACGTCATGGTGGCGGGAAATTGGCGGTGCAACTCGCCCTTCGGGCACTTCACAGCGACGTTGTTATCGTCGCCGAGGGTGACCTGGACGTTAGCGGGAACGGGAATAGGCTGACGGCCGATTCGAGACATGACCTACCCCCTTACCAGACGTAGCAGAGGACCTCGCCGCCAACTTCCTGGCGACGGGCCTCCTGCCCCGACATGATGCCCTTAGGCGTCGAAAGGATTGCAATGCCGAGCCCACCGTACACACGGGGGATCTCGCGGCGCTGCACGTAGACCCGGAGACCGGGCTTGGAAACGCGCTGCAGGCCCGTGAGCACGGTCTGCCGGCGTTGTCCGCCATAGCTCAGGTCTACCTTGAGGTTCGGCTGCGGCCGCCCCTCTTCGGCAACGACGATGAAGTCCTTGATGAAGCCTTCGTCCTTAAGGACTTTGGCGATGGCCACTTTAGTCTTGGAGGCCGGGATGAGGACCGAATCATGGCGCGAAGATACCGCGTTGCGAATTCGCGTCAGCATGTCGGCGACTGGATCACTTACATTCATTGCTCTTCCCCTCTGGCGTTTGCCTGGGCACTTACCAGCTGGATTTGGTTACGCCGGGCAGAAGCCCCCGATGAGCGTGTTCGCGGAAGCAGATGCGGCACATCGCAAAGCGGCGGATGTACCCCTTCGGCCGCCCGCAGATGCGGCAGCGGTTATGCTGCCGCGCCGGGTACTTCGGCACCCGCTTAGACTTTTCGATGAGCCCCTTCTTCGCCACTGCTTCGTTCTCCTAGTTCTTCCGGAACGGCATGCCCATGAGTTCGAGCAGCCGGCGGCCTTCTTCGTCGTTCTTGGCGGTGGTGACGATGGTCACCTGCATCCCGTGGACCTTGTCCACCTTGTCGTACTCGATCTCCGGGAAGATCAGCTGTTCGCGAATGCCAAGGCTGTAGTTCCCGCGGCCGTCAAAGGCGTTGGGGTTCAGGCCCTGGAAGTCGCGAATACGGGGCAGGGCGGCGCTCACCAAACGGTCGAGGAACTCCCACATGCGCGGGCCTCGCAGCGTGGCGGCGACGCCAATCGGGTTCCCTTCGCGCAGGCGAAAGTTGGCGATCGACTTCTTGGCGCGCGTGATCACCGGCTTTTGGCCGGTAATCGCGGACACTTCGTCGGCGGCCTTGTCCAACGCGTTGGCGTCAGTCAGCGCTTCGCCGAGCCCGATGTTGACCACCATCTTGGTGATCCGCGGGATCTGCATGACGTTGGCGTACTTGTACTGCTCGCGCAGCGCCGTAGCGACTTCGCCCTGGTATTTCTCTTGCATTCGCGGCGGCATTATTCGATGTCCTCTCCGCTGTGCTTGCCAACCCTCACCAGCGTCCCGTCCTCGCGGTGACGGAAAGTCACTCGCGTGGGCTCGTCGGTGTTCGGGTCGATGAGCATCACGTTGCTCATGTGCAGCGGTGCTTCACGTTCGATGATTGAAGAGACCTGGCCCTGGGACTTGGCGCGCTGGTGGCGCTTGATGATATTCACGCCTTCCACCAACACCCGGCCGTGCTTGTTGATCACCGCCCGCACCGTGCCGCGCTTGCCGCGGTCCTTGCCGGTGATCACCACCACTTTGTCTCCGCGCTTGATCTTCGCGGGCATTACAGAACCTCCGGCGCGAGCGAAACGATCTTCATGAAGTTGCGATCGCGCAGTTCGCGGGCAACCGGGCCGAAGATGCGCGTACCGCGCGGGTTTTCGCCGTCCGTGCCCAAAAGCACCGCGGCGTTCTCGTCGAATCGAATGTATGAACCGTCCGTGCGGCCGTACTCCTTGGTGACGCGGACGACGACGGCCTTCACCACGTCGCCCTTCTTCACCTGGGAGTTTGGCTGGGCCACCTTCACGCTGGCCACGATGATGTCGCCGGGGCGCGCGTAGCGGCGACGGCTGCCACCGAGCACGCGAATGCAGAGAAGCTGCTTCGCGCCGGAGTTATCGGCCACTTTGAGCCGTGTTTCCTGTTGAATCACGACGCGACCTCCGCCTTCGGAGCGGCCTGCGCCGTCGCCTCGATGTCGCGCCCGATGGACTCCGGAGCCACGTCCGCAACGTCGCCGCGGCTGAGGATCTGGATCACGCGCCAGCGCTTGTCCTTGGAGAGCGGACGGCACTCTTGGATACGAACGACGTCGCCCAGCTTGCAGCCGTTCTCGTCGTCATGCGCCTTGTAGCGTTCGGTGACGGACATGACCTTGTGGTAGAGCGGGTGCTTCTTCTTGCGGCCCACACTGACGACGACAGTCTTGTCCATTTTGTTGCTGACTACAGTGCCCTGAATGATGCGTTGGCTTCCCATGGCTACTCCTCACCCAGGATCACGAGCTCGCGCTCGCGTTTGATAGTGCGCAAACGGGCGATCTTTCGTCTGGCGCTGCGCAGTTCGCGATAGTTTTCAAGCTGGCGGCTGGCGTGCTGGAACCGGAGGGTAAACAGCGCGCGGTAGGCCTCGTTGATCTCGTGGTTGAGCCGCGTGTCATCCCAGCGGCGGACTTCTTCACCAGTCTGCTTGGGCATGGCTACACCACCGATTCTTCGCGCACCACCACTTTGGTGGGCACTGGAAGTTTGTGGGAGGCCAGGCGGAGCGCCTCGCGAGCGACCGGCTCCGGCACGCCGGAGACTTCGAACATGATGCGGTTGGGCTTAACCACGGCGACCCACTTCTCGGGCGCGCCCTTGCCAGAGCCCATGCGCGTTTCAGCTGGCTTCGCGGTCACCGGCTTATCTGGGAAGATGCGAATCCAGACCTTGCCGCCGCGCTTCATTTCGTGCGTGATGGCGCGGCGAGCGCTTTCGATGTGCCGGGAATCGATCCAGGCGGCGCCCTGCGCCTGCAGGCCAAATTCGCCAAACGCCACGAAGTTGCCAGTCATGGCCTCTCCGCTGCGGCGTCCGCGGTGCTGCTTGCGATGCTTTACCCGTCGTGGTTGAAGCATTAGTCGCCTCCCTCGGTCCCGCCGTGCTGCACAGCTTCCTGTTGCTCCATCGTGATCGCCGTATGTACGGGAAGCGATGGGTCAACCACCGCCTCGACAACCGGCCGGGGCGCTGGTTCGGGAACCTCTTCCTCAACCACGCGCCGTTCCGATGGCCGTTCCGGCAAGATGTCGCCCTTGTAGATCCAGACCTTGACGCCAATACGGCCAAAGGTTGTGTGCGCTTCCGCCAGGCCGTAGTCGATGTCAGCGCGCAGGGTGTGGCGCGGAACGCGACCCTGGGTGTCGGATTCACGGCGAGACATTTCGGCCCCACCGAGTCGCCCGGCGACGGCTACCCGCACGCCCTGGGCGCCACGCTGCATGGTCCGCTGAACCGCCTGCTTGACCGCGCGGCGGAAGGCGACGCGACGCTCCAGCTGGTCCGCGACGGAGCGCGCGACGAGGTAGGCATCGAGTTCTGGCGTGCGAATCTCTTGGATGTTGACGCGCACGCGACCGCCGCTGAATTGTTCCAGCGTGTTCCGCAGCTCTTCAACCTTCGTACCGCCGCGCCCGATGACGATGCCCGGCTTGGCGGTGTGAATCGTCACCGTCACGAGGTTCGCGTTGCGGTCGATCTCGACGTGGCTGATAGCCGCATCGGAGAGTTCGCTGAGGATAAAGCGCCTCAGTTCGAGGTCTTCGTGCAGGAGCTTCGTGTAGTTCTTCTGAGCGAACCACTTTGATTCCCAGTCGTAGATGATCCCGAGGCGGAAGCCGTGTGGATGGATTTTCTGTCCCATGTGCTAAGCCTCGCGCTCATCAAGGATGACGGTGATATGACTGGACCGCTTGAGGATCGGGCTAACCCGGCCTCGCGAACGCGGGCGGAACCGGCGCTGCATCGGACCTTCGTCCGCGTACGCGCGCTTAATCACCAGGTCATCCACGTTCAAGTCGAAATTGTTCTCCGCGTTCGAAGCCGCCGAGAGGACGACCTTCGAAACTGCTTTCGCATGCGGCGATTGGACGTAGCGGAGCAGCGCAAGCGACTGGTCCACGGAAAGGCCCGAAAGGCGAGCGAGGATCAGGCGAACCTTGCGCGGTGAAGCGCCGATACCCTGAGCTGAGGCTTTTACTTCCATCTAGCGCCTCACCTTGCTCTGCCGGTCACTCTTCGAAACGTGCCCGCGGAACGTACGCGTAAGGGCGAATTCGCCGAGTTTGTGACCGACCATGTTTTCGGTGACGAACACCGGCACGTGCCGGCGGCCGTCATGTACGCCAAACGTCAGGCCGATCATGTCCGGCAGGATCGTCGAGGCGCGCGACCAGGTCTTAATCACGGAACGCTGGCTGGCGTTGCGCATCGCGGCGACCTGCTTCTCGAGCGAAGGGTGAACGTAGGGTCCCTTCTTAATAGAACGTGACATGGGCTACTCCTACTTCGTTCGCCGACGCGCGATGAATTTGTCGGTGCGCTTGTTGTTGCGTGTGCGGTAGCCAAGCGTTGGCTTGCCCCACGGGGTCTTCGGCCCAGGCATGCCGACAGGGGCACGGCCTTCGCCACCGCCGTGTGGGTGGTCGCGCGGGTTCATGACTGCGCCGCGGACCTGCGGGCGGCGGCCACGGTGGCGGGTGCGCCCGGCCTTGCCGAGCTTCACCAGCGAGTGTTCAACGTTGCCCACCTGGCCAACGGTCGCGACGCATTCGATACGAACGCGGCGCATTTCGCCGCTGGGCAGGCGGACGAGGGCGTAATCGCCTTCCTTCGCCATCAACTGCGCTGAGACGCCAGCGCTGCGCACCATCTGACCACCCTTACCGGGAGTCATTTCGATGTTGTGCACCTGTGTGCCGGTAGGCATGTTGGCCAGCGGCAGGGTGTTGCCCACGCGCACTTCCGCGCCCGGACCGCTGACTATGACCGCGCCGACGGCGAGGCCGTTCGGAGCGAGGATGTAGCGCTTTTCGCCATCGACGTAGAAGAGAAGAGCGATGCGCGCCGTGCGGTTCGGGTCGTACTCGATCGCCGCAACCTTCGCCGGGATGCCCGACTTGTCGCGCTTCCAATCGATGATTCGATAGAGGCGGCGCGAGCCACCGCCGCGATGGCGGACAGTGATGCGCCCCTGGTTGTTACGCCCAGAGCCCTTCTTCGAGAGGGACTCGGTGAGCGACTTTTCCGGGCGGCTCTTCGTGATCTCCGTGAAGGTCTGGCCACTGGCGTTGCGGCGCCCCGGGGACGTCGGCTTGAATTGCTTAATCGGCATGCCTAAATCCCCTCGAAGAGTTCAATTTTGTCGCCGGAGGTGAGGGTCACAATGGCCTTCTTCCAGTCCGGGCGGTTGGTTACTTTGCGGCCGAAGCGCTTCGGCTTGCCCTTCATCTTCATCGTGTTCACTTCTGTGACGTGCACGTTGAAGGCGAGCTCGATCGCTTCCTTGATCTGGTTTTTGTTGGCCCGCAGGTCAACCTCGAAGACGTACTTGTCGAGGCCCGTCAGGACCGTCGTCTTCTCGGTGATGATTGGGCGGAGGAGCACTGCCCAGGGGTGAATCTCCTTAGGCATTGGCGGCCTCCTTTCGGCGGCCGCGGGCAGGCTTCAAGTTTTCGCCTCCCCAGAGCGCCTCGCACTTGCGAATCGCTTCTTCCGACATGACCAGGCGGTGTGCGTTCACCAGGTCAACCACGTTCAGGTACTGCGCGGGCAGCGCCTTGGCGATTTCAATGTTGCGAGCGGAACGCATCAACGCTTCTTCGTACTCTCCGCTGATCACGAGCGCGCGACGGTCAACGCCGAGGGCGTTGAGCGCGGTCTGGACGCTCTTCGTTTTCGAATCATCCGAGGCCAGGCCATCGACGACCACGAGCGTGCCCCCGGCGGCGTGGCTGCTGAGCGCGGAACGCAGCGCGAGGCGCTTCATCTGGCGCGGCAGGTCCTTCCCGAAACTATGCGGGTGCGGACCGTGGGCCACCCCACCACCAACGCGGTGGGAAGCGCGCACGCCACCCTGGCGAGCGGCGCCAAGGCCCTTCTGCTTGCGAATCTTGAAGGTCGAACCGCGGACATCGCCGCGACCCTTGGTGTTCGAATTTCCAGCCCGGCGGTTCCCCATCTGGGCCACGTAGGCCTGGTGCAGCACCGAACGGTTCGGCTCGATGCCGAACACTTCATCCGCAACATCAATGCTGCGCAGTTCCTTGCCGGTGGTATCGACGACAGACAACTTCATTTCGATACCTTCTTTGCGTGGCGGATGCGGACCAGGCCGCCAATTGGGCCCGGTACGGAACCGGCGACGAAAATCACGCCCTTTTCGTCGTTCTTGGTCACCACGTCCAGGTTGCGGACGGTCACGCGCTCGTTGCCCATGTGGCCCGCCATGCGCGTGCCCTTGAAGACTCGCCCTGGAGTGGTGCCGGAACCGATGGAACCGGGGGCGCGATGACGGTCGCTCTGGCCGTGCGTCTTGGGGCCGCCGGCGAAGTGGTGGCGACGAACGCCGCCCTGGAAGCCGCGGCCCTTGGAGGTAGCAGTGACGTCCACCTTCTCGCCCGCCTCGAAGAGGTCGGCGCCCAGTTGGTCGCCAAGGGTGAGGGTGGTCCCGGGCTCGAGTTTGAATTCGGCGAGATGGCGAAGCTTCAGGTTGCCAGCGGCCTTCAGGTGGCCCGTTTCCGGGCTGTTCAGGCGCTTGTCTTCCTGGAAGCCGATCTGGACGGCCGTGTAGCCGTCCTTTTCGGGAGTGCGCAGCTGCGTGACAAAGCACGGCCCAACTTCGATTGCGGTACAACCGCGAAGGCGTCCGCGGTCATCGAAGACCTGGATCGTGCCGAGCTTCCGGCCAAGTAATCCTTCAATAGTCATCGCGGTTACAGCTTGATCTCGATGTCCACGCCGCTGGGCAGTTGAAGCCGCATCAGCGTGTCCACGGTCTTGGAAGTCGGTTCAATGATGTCGATGAGGCGCTTGTGCGTCCGAATTTCGAACTGCTCCCGCGCATCCTTATGAATGTGCGGGCCCTTCAACACACAGAACTTGTCGATGGTGGTCGGAAGCGGCACGGGGCCTGCAACGGCCGCGCCCGTGCGCTCAGCCGCCTCGACGATTTGCCGGGCGGACTGATCGATAAGGCGGTGGTCGTATGCCTTCAACTTGATCCGGATCTGCTGACGTGCCATATGCCGATTCCCTTTTGTGAAGCGCCTGGGCGCTCTTATGCGATGATTTTGGTGACGACGCCCGCGCCGACGGTGCGGCCGCCTTCGCGGATGGCGAAGCGCAGGCCTTCTTCGATGGCCACCGGCTGGATCAGCTCGACTTCCATCAATATGTTGTCCCCCGGCATCACCATCTCC
>JBBQGT010000137.1:0-8256 GCA_038323265.1 Tepidiformales bacterium | reverse complement strand
GTTGGCTCTCAACTGCCACGCCTGCAGGACGTTCGAAGGCTTGACCGAGAACGTCACCCGTGCTCCTGCGCCGGCGCCGACCACCGCGCCTTCGCCCTGGCTAGCCAGCCGAGCTTCAATCATCGCTCGATACTGATCTGGATGCGCTCCGGTCGGAATACGAAGCTCGATCCTCACCGGCATCGTCTCGCCCGGTCCGAGTTCGAAGGACGACGGCGAAAACTCGAACCAGCCGGCATCCGGTCGCCGCTCCAGTTGCTCTGGGAAGAACGTCACGGTCATAGCGTAGTGGCTTCGCTCGGTGCCGGGATTCCGCACACCAACCGAAGGCAGCTGGTAGGTGCCGCCCCGCGACAGGTGCTGAGTCACATCCACTGCGCCGAGGTCGATAGACACCCCAGCATCGGCCGACGCGGGCGCGACTGACGCGAGCTGGCTGATCACGACTAGCCCAAGCGCTAACACCACGAAACGAAGCTTGAGTGCCAACGTGGTTAAGGCAGCGAAGCGGTGAAAGTGATTTGGAACGACATCACGGTGCCCGCGCCATCGCTCGTTGTGCACGGCATGAACAATTCCAACTCGTAAGCAGGCAGGCTCGCAGTAGTCCCGACCGCCGCCTTCAACAGAGTGTTCGTTGTCAGCGTCGGTTCATTGTCGGATGCGAAACGCAAACCCAAAGCGTATTTGTTAGTAGGCAAAAGGCTGCCACCTGTTGCGCACATGTTCGTTGTGCCGCCTAAGGTCGCTGCGGTTGCGAACCAGGTCGCCGTCGCGCCGGAGTTGGTTGCACTACTAGCTGAGCCGGTTATGTTGGCCGGGGCGCCGGAGCAATTGGTTACTGTCGGTCCGGACGGGAGAGAGCTCAGACCGTTCAAGCTGGCCGTGCTGAACTTCGTCGTTGGAAACGTAAGGCTCGTCGTGCTCACGGTCAGGCAGGGTGCGCTCGCTGACACCG
Organism: Tepidiformales bacterium; assembly: GCA_038323265.1. Classification (GTDB taxonomy): domain Bacteria; phylum Chloroflexota; class Dehalococcoidia; order Tepidiformales; family Tepidiformaceae; genus PNKC01. Next base: position 7,298 of record JBBQGT010000137.1, on the reverse strand, counting down.
TGGCAGTGACCGTGCCGGAGGAATCTCCGAATGCGGGTGTGGCAGCAACCGCCCCAACCAGGCCCATGACACCAAGAACAATCGCTAAAACCACACGCTGCATCGCGCTCACGCTTCCTTCGCTTCATTTCTTTACCGCGCGGAATCTTGACATTCGCGAGTGCCCTCTTGCAAGAGGGTAGCCTTGATCTTCACGCTCGAGTTATTTATGTCTCGAGAAGCGGTGTTACCGACCCTGGAAAGGCGGTCCCAACAAAGTCCCGGCGAGGGATACAGTTGGATTCGTAGCTGGCGCCCGCAGCGTGTCGAGCCAGGCACGAAGCGGCTAATGAGAGCTCGCGTGCTCGCCGTGGCCTCCGAGCTGCGCGGTGAACCAGTCATGGATTGCCACTACAACGACCGGGTCCGCGCTGCTGTAGGTGATCTTCCCGCCGTCCGGGAGATCCGAGTACTCGATCTGGAGGCGCGCGCCGGCGGACGAGAGTGCTGCGACGCCCGGCATCTGCTGGCCGTGGATCCCCATCGGGTCGGAGAAGTCGCCGGTCGCGAACTTCTTCGTTTCGGTCTGGAGGTGCGAGCGGACGAGCGCGATCTGGGCCGCGTCCGCGGGATCGATCGCGCGCACCAACTCGAGGCCGCCAGTCGTGTTCTGATCGAAGATGTGCTGCGTCTTGTTCTGATCGAATGGCATGACGCTGGCGCCACGGGTCGCGACCACATCCTGACGGCTGGTGCCGTCGCCGCCCGAACACCCAGTCAGCAATCCCGCGACGATGACGGACGCCCCCATCGCGGTCAGGAACTGCGTGCGGTGCTCGATCCTCATGGGCCGGTTCCCCTTGCTTCAGGTTGGCGAAACGCGCCGCACCGAGGCGGCGCCGCGCGACGCGGACGACGGCGGGGTGGTGCCGCCGTCCGCGTGAGTCGCGGGGGTTTAGCTGGTGCCGGACATCGAGGAGTGCATCATTCCGGCGCCGTGGCCGGCCGAATGGGCTTCCTGCATCGCCGCTTGGACGGTTGTCAGGTCGATGCCTTTCTCCTTGGCGATGTCGGCGATGGTCTTCCCGGACGCGAGTTGGGCATCCAGTTCCGCAACCGTGATCCCAAGGGACGCTGCTACGGTCTCATGCATCTGGGACTGCTGCCCGCCGCAATCGCCGGCCATGTGGTCCGTGCCATTCATTGACATGTCCCCCGCCATGCCCGCCATACCGGTGTGGCTGCCCATCTGCCCGTCCCCCGACATGGTCCCGTGCATACCCGAATCTTGCGAGCCGTCGCCAGTCTGGGCGGCGGCGAAACCGATGCTCCCCAAGGCGACGATCCCGATGGCCGCCAGGGCCCCGGCGAGGACTAGATTCTTCCTGTTCATGGTGGTTCTCCTTTACTCCGTGCGGACAGTCAGCTGCGACGCAGAGACTGCCTGGCTGATTCGAATTCGGCGTCAGCGATCTCTCCGCTGGCGTACCGCCTTCGCAGGATCTCTTCGGCGTTGGCCGCGGGCGGTTCACGTCGGTCAATCCGTACAATCGTTCTGACAACCAGCGTGGCGATCGCGATCCAGAAGGTGAAACCCAGGGTCATCCAAACCCAGGCGTAGGCCCCCATATCTCCGTAGTCCATCATGGTTGGCCTTCCTTTCTGTTCCCGCCGTTCGGGAACGCAGGACTATCATCGCCTTCGAGGTTCAAGACACCCCTAGCGGTTCGCTCAAGATTTGCTCAAGCCGAAGGTTCGGTTCGTGTGCGCGGACGTGCGGCCCGACGTTGCGGTCCTATTTCGCGGCGGGTAGCACAAGGGTGAACGTCGATCCCATGCCGAGGCCGGTCGACTCAACTCCAAGGGTCCCGCCCATCGCTGTCGCGAGGGCGTGAGCGATTGTGAGGCCCACGCCGCTTCCGCCCGTGCCTCGCGAACGCGAGCGGTCGACGCGGTAGAAGCGCTCGAACAGGTGGGGGAGGTGTTCAGGGGCCACGCCGATCCCGGAGTCACGGACGGCGAACGCTACTCCACTGCCCTCTAGCCGAGCGGCAATGGTCACGGCGCCAGGGGAAGGCGTGTACTTCAGGGCGTTGTCGAGGATGCCGGAGAGGAGCTGGACAAGCCGCTCGGGGTCGGCGAGCACTGCCGGGAGATCCTCGAAGGCCGCAACTTCGAGCCGCAGCCCTTTGTCCTCAAACGCAGTCTGAAACCGCTGTGCCACCGTCCTCACCACATCACTCGGATAGACCGGGGAAGCGCTCACGGCGAGTTGCCCTGCCTCCGCGCGAGATAGTTCCTGGAGCTCCTCGACGAGTCTGCTCAGGCGCCGCGTCTCCTCGTCCAGCTTCGCCCACGTCTCGCTCGACGGGGGAAACACGCCGTCGACCAACCCCTCGACGTAGCCGCGCAGGACCGTGACCGGCGTCCGGAGCTCGTGAGCGACATCGCCGATAAGCTCCATCCGTCGTTGCTCCACGCGTTCCAGGGCAGCGGCCATAGCGTTGAAGCTTCGCCCGAGCTCCTCGATCTCGATGGGGCCATCGATAGCGACTCGATGGGCATAATCGCCGCCCGCGACACGGTGGCTGGCAGACGCCAGTGCTCGCACTGGTCTCGACACCTGCCTCGCCACGAGGAAGCTGGCGAAGACGCCGAGTGGGAGAGCGACCCCGGCTGCCACCAGGAATCCTTCATTGAGAGACCGTGCCAGTGCATCATCGACCTGTGCCGCTTCGGCACTCATCTGTTCACCGGCGCGGCTGTGCATCAGTGCCATGTTCCCAGTGTGCGCATCGAAGAAGCTCGGCGCGGTGACCCGCACCGTCACAAAGAGGACGGCGATAGCAACGACGCAGACGCCGAGGTAACTCGCCAGCAAGCGCGAGCGCATACTCCCGAGGAACCGGCTCCGTTCGGTCACGGCGCACGCTCCACGGCCCGGTAGCCGACGCCCCGGACAGTTCGAATGTACCGGGCTGAGTCGGCGCTCAGCTTCCGGCGGAGATTAGCAACATGAACCTCCACGACATGTTCATCGTAGAACTCGCTCGCCCAGATTCGATCCAGGATCTGAGCGCGCGTGAACGCGCGCCCGGGCTGATGCGCGAACATGGCAAGCAACGCAAATTCGCGGGCCGTGAGGTCAATCTCGCGGAGGTCGCGCTTGACCACGTGCCGGTTACGGTCGATTACGAGGTCGCCGAGCATTAGAGGCGCGTCGCCCCCATCCGTCTCCTGCACCGCTGGAGTCCGCGGTCGCCGGAGCATGGCACGGACTCTCGCGACCAGCTCCCGTGGGCTGAACGGCTTGGTGAGATAATCATCAGCACCGACGGTGAGCCCAACGACCCGGTCCACTTCTTCCGCCCGCGCCGTGAGCATGAGGACGTAGGCATCGGAGAATTGGCGCAGTTGCCGGCACACTTCGATCCCGTCAAGGCCGGGGAGCATCACGTCCAAAACGACGAGATCCGGACTCAGGTCGCGGGCGCGCTCCAGTGCCGTTGGCCCATCGGATGCTGCGTGCACTTCGAACCCTTCGCGCTCGAGATAACCGCGAACCAGATCGACGATATTAGGCTCGTCATCGACGACAAGGATTCGCGTCTTCGTAGCGGACGTCACGGGGAGAGTCATGTTTGGCGCAGTGTGGGACAGCCCGAGCAGTTTTGCTACTCGCCCGTGATAGCCAGCAGTCTCGTTCTCCTCGGAGGGTGATGTGTTTGGCACGGGACTAGCCGTCTGGGCGGTCTACTTCGCGCTTGGGGACAGCTGTGAGAATAGGAGCCGCCTGCCCCCCGGGACAGGCGGCTGAACCGGAACGTCAGACGGGCGCCGCTGCCATGGTCCGCGCCCAGAGATCGGTGTCGAACGCCGAGCGAGCGGCAGCACCGGAGCTGTTCGCAGGCGAGCCTTGGCGCGCTACCACGAGGTCTAGGCTTGGCACGACATAGATGCGCTTCTCGCCGGCCCCCATTGCCATGAACATGTCTGCTGGCCCGTTCGGGATAAGAGGCCCGGGAAACGACGGACCGCTGCCCGGCAGCAGGTAGGACGCCTTGCCGTTCAGCCACCAGAGGTACCCGTAGGACGGGTTCATCGGTTGGCTCGTGTTGAGCGAGGCCTTCAGGTACGTCTTGTCCTTCACAAGGTCGGTGCCGGCCCATGCCCCGCCGGCCAATACGGCCAGCCCGAATCGCGCCATATCCCTGAGAGAGGTCACGAGTCCGGTCATCGGAGTCACCCCGTCGGGCATCAGCATGTTGGGGCGCGGCTGCCAGCTTGAATCGTGCATGCCCAGCGGTCCCCAGAGCGTTTCGCGCGAGTAGTCCGTGATGTTCTTCCCCACCGCTCGTTCCAGCACCACCTTCATGGTGTGGTAAGCAGGGGTGTTGTAGTACCAGAGCGTCCCGGCCTCACTTGCAACGACCAGCGAGTCGGTGAGGCCGCTGCTCATGGACAGAAGGTGCCTGACGGTGATCCGTTCCTCTTGGTCTGCGCGAGCCTTCGTCCAGGCTTTGCCCAGGTACTGCGAAGCGGGCGCATCCAGCGACAGTTTGCCCGCACCGACCGCCACACCGGCCATGACGGAGACCATGCTCTTCTGCGCGGACGCGATGTCGCCGGAGGAGTGGAGGTCGGCCCCTTTCCAGTAGCGCTCGGTCATGATGCGACCGCTTTGGAGCACGATGAGCCCCGACCCGTTGGTTTGTTCAACGAAGCCAAGCAGGTCGTCAAGGCGACGCCTGTCCCATTTCACATCGGCCGGATCGACCGTCTTCCAGCCATCTCCTGCGCCGGGAAAGTAGCGCTCCGAAGCTGCCGATGATGGCAAAGGCGAGGCTGGACCGCCGGACATCGGAACCTGAGTGGGGGCTGTGCTCGATGGCGAAACGGGATGAGGGCCGGAACCCGAGCCACCGCACCCGGTGGCAGCGAGCAGCGTAAGCCCGGCCATGCCGAGAAATTCTCTGCGGTTGACGGACAGGTTACTGCCTAATCTACGCCGCAAGAGCGTCACTCACCTGTTGGAATCTTTTCCGAGCCTACGCCCGGCCAACGCCTGAAGCCAACAACGAAGGCCCGGTTCTGTCAGGTTTCAGAGCGATTCCATGAGCCGAGTGGCTTGTCGCCAGCGGGGATCGCCTTTGCGGTGCACCGTCTAGACTACGCGGCGCTCATCTCCGCCGCCAACGCTTGCCATGGCCCCACGAAGCGCCTGGCGCTGTTCGGCACGCGGCACGCTTTGCAACTCTCTGCGCAAATAGTTTCAGACGAGGGCTCGTGTGTTCCGATGCGATCTAGAAACTCCTCAACGATGTAGCGATAGACTGGGGAGTGACGGCAAGGAATGCTGGCGCCGGGAAGGTCATCCGATTTGCGGTGACGCGTCGCGGTATTCACTAGCGCCGGAACGGTACACCTGCTCGACGGCCCCAGACGCAAGGCTGCGATGGATGGCCACCAGGATCTTTGTCGCCTCGAAGCCATCTTCGAAGCTCACGCGTGCCGCCCCGCTGCCATCCATCGCACGCAAGAACGCGCTCCAACGGACCGGCGCCCAGCCCAGCGTGCCTGGGTAGGTGTGCTTCTTTCCGGACACGGCGATGTTCTGGAACGTTGTATCGACATCGATCGCGCCACTCGCTCCGAGCACGCGGGAGTTGAACTCGACCCCGCCAGGCCAGGATTCGGGCAGAATCCACGCAGCTTCGAACACGCCATCCCCGCCGCCTTCGTAGCGCACGAGCGCGTGAATCCAGTCCCATGTGTCGATGCCCATGCTGGCGAGCACGCCCTTCGAACCACTGGCGTAGACGGTCTGCGCCTTCCTGCCGCTCAGCCAGTGCGCGAGGTCGAGGCAGTGCGACATCAGGAACCAGGCCGAACTTGTCTGCCCGCTCCAGGACAGGCGGTCGCGCGGGGAGGAGATTGGGTTGTTGAGGCGCACGTTGATGGAGCGAACGTCCCCGATTTCACCCGCCGCGATCTGCCGCTGCGCTTCGATGTAGGGCGGATTCCAGCGGTTCGAATAGTTCACCTCTGCATAAACGCCGCTCTTCTTCACGGCTGCGACCATCGCCTCTGCGTCTTCGTTCGTCGTCGCCAACGGCTTCTCGACGAGCATCGCGATACCGGCCGCAGCCAGCATCTCGACCGGACCGCGATGCGAACCATCGGGCGTTGCCACGTAGGCGATGTCGGGCTTCACTCCCGCGATCGCTGCCTCGAGCGAATCGAAGAACGGCACATCAACCGCCGCCGCGGCTGGCTGCCCTTTGTCTGCGTCGAGGTCCGCAATCCCGGCAACCATCGCGCCCGGTACGCGTTCCGCCTTGAGCAGCCGGGAGATCCCCCCGCCCATGGTCCCAGCTCCCACAATCAGTACTCGCTTCGCATCTGTCATGGTTAGCGATTGTACGTTGTCCTCCAACTTCGCGCCGTCCGCAGGCTCCGCATCCTACGGGATTTTCGCAGGCAGAGATTGAAGCACTTCTGGCGAACCGGGCGATCACAACGGGCGACTAACTCAGAGCCTTAACGTTTGCGCGGGACGCGAGTCCGCGGGTTCGTCCTGCTCACGGGGGACTGTCGCGGCTGGTGTACGGCTGCACAGGTAGACATGCTCGTTGCGGCATTTTGCCCCGGACGAGACGATCGAAAGGTAATAACGCGCCCAGACACGTTCGAGTAGGTGCTTACAAGCCGCTGAGCGTTTCACGCGGCGGCCACTCGGAGTTGACCGATGGCGCTCCCGCCGACCAGATGGAGCCGCGGTGCTCCAGCGGCGCACCGCCGCGAAAGGCGCGGAGAACGGCGATTTTGCTTCGTAAGCTGCAGATAAGCGGCAAAACGGCCGTGCGCTCCGCTAGCCGACTCGCGTCACGCCGGATTTAGATGCAAATCGTTGGTAAGCCCGGAGAGATTCGAACTCTCGCCCAATGGATTAAAGGTCATGTCTGGGACGTCCACTGCTTTACATAGAAACACACAGTGAATCTAAGTGAGGTGCCGCGAGTGTTGGCAATGTCCACCGATTATGTGTAGTTAGTTCGGCGATGCTGTCAGATGGTGCTGTCAGTTCAGACCCTCCGGGGATTGGAAGTAGCGGAGTGGGATGCCACTCGAACTGGAACGGTCCTACCGCCGGTCGGCACGGTCCTACCGCCGAACCGCGCGTACGAAACCGTCTCGTGGAGCCCACCTGCGGCGCCCCACCCTGCCAAGTTCAACTCGCGCGTGACCGGCTGGCAGCGAGACGATCACCACGCCTGCGCCTACGCCGGCTCGGCGACGAACACCGGGATCTTGCGCTC
>JBBQGT010000136.1:0-8260 GCA_038323265.1 Tepidiformales bacterium | reverse complement strand
GGTCAACCCGCCGGGCGCCGCTTGCCGCCGCGGAATCCGCTTGGCTGGCAGTTGGCTGCGGATCTCTCGCTCTCAAGCGGCGCGCCCGTTCAAGCACCGCGGGCACAGTGCGGAAGTCGTTCAGGATCGTGGAACGCAGGTGTTGCTGGTGTAGAGCAGCGGCCGGATGAAACATCGGTATCACAAAGCGCCCGTCGGCTTCTTTAACCGTACCGTGAATCCGCGAAATAGTCTGGCCGGGGAACCACCTGGCCATCGAGAAGCGCCCTAGGGTGACCACAACCAGGGGATCAACGAGTTCAAGCTGCTCGTCCAGGTAGTCGCGGCAGGCGGCGATCTCATCGGGGGCGGGGTCCCGGTTGGCAGGCGGCCTGCACTTCAGCACGTTACAGATGTAGACCTCTTGACGCTTCAGCCCCGCCGCAGCCAGCAGCTCCTCGAGGAATTGGCCAGCTTGGCCCACGAATGGCCTGCCCTGTTTGTCTTCGTTCATGCCGGGCGCTTCGCCGATAAAAAGCACTTCGGCGTTCAACGGGCCCTCGCCGGGCACGGCGTTCGTCCGTGTCTTCCCGAGCGGACATCGGACGCAGGAGCGGACGCGGGTGTACATGTCTTCAGCGCGACTCGCGAGAGTGGTCATGCCGGTTTTATCTCCGGACCAAGTATCGCCGGTTTGGCTCCCTGGCGCAGTCGGCGGGTGGCGGTGAGAAGCATCTGCAAACCGAGACAGACGAGGATCACGGCGAAGAGCAGTTGGAGCTGCCGGGAGTTCAGTTGGGTGGCAATGAGTGAGCCCACCACCCCGGCCGGGACAGCCGCTGGCACGATCCAGCGGGCAGCGGCCATATCAACGGTACCCTGCCGATAGTGCACCACGGCGCCGATGGCCGAGGAAACAACGATGACCCAGATCGACACGCCCTGGGCCTCGTGTTGACCCACGCCGAGGAGGAGAACGAGCGCGGGGACAAAGATCGAGCCGCCGCCCACGCCCAGCGCGCCGGAGGCAAGACCACCGACAAATCCGATTGCGGCGCCGATCAGCGCCTCGCGGCTACCGGTAACGCTAAAGACGGGATCGACGCTGTGGATGATGAGCAGTCTGAGGGCGACGACGATGAGAAATGCGCCGAGTAATTGGCGAAGGCGTAGGCCGGGCAACAGGGTGCTGGCGCGGGCCCCCACGTAGGCGCCGGCGGCTGAGCCGGCGATGAGGATGACTACCAGGCGAAAGTCCACATGCTCCTGCAACGAGTAGGTAATTGCACCGGCGAGCGCCGAGAAGGTGATGATCACGAGCGACGTTCCGTGCGCGACGTGCTGGCGCATCTTCATGACGCCCGTCATGAGCGGGATCATGACGGCGCCGCCGCCACCACCGAGTACACCGCTAAGGAGACCGCCGCCCGTGCCGGTGATTATCGCGGTAACGGCGCCGGTTCGACTCTTACCTGGCACTGGCGCTCAATTGCGCCCGCGGCTTCTGCACGAGTCTCGCCATCGCCACACCCAGGAAATAGAGCAGGAGCAACGGTCCTGCGACGAGTGATTGGTTGAACGGGTCGGGTGTAGGGGTGATCACCGCGGCGATGACGAAGATGATGATGATTGCGTAGCGCCAGAAATGGAGAAGCTGACCGGCGCGAACGATGCCAAGGCGGGCGGCGAGAGCGAGGACCATCGGCAATTCGAAGGCGATGCCAACTCCGAAGAGGATTCGCAAGGCGAAGCTGGTGTACTGATTGACGCCGATCGCCTGCTCAAAGTTGTCGCCGCCGAGGTTCAACAGAAAGCCGAGCGATGCCGGCAGGATGATCCAGTAGGCGAACGCCATGCCCACCATGAGGAAGAAGACCACGCCGACCATGCCAGGGAAGACCATCCGCTTCTCGCGCGGCGTGAGCCCGGGCACGATGAACGCCAGCAATTCGTAGAACCACACCGGCGAGGCCAGGATGACGCCGCCATACATACCGATCTTGAAGAGGATGCCGATGGATTCGGTAGGCGAAAAGACGAAGAGCTTGAAGGCCGGGATCTGCTCGCGTGCGGGAGCCAACAGCCAACCGAGGATCGTTTGCCAAAAGATCAGGCAGACAACCATTCCGATGACCAGCGCTACCGCGCAAACCAGGACGCGGTTGCGCAACTCTTTGAGGTGCTCCAGGAGCGTCATTTCCGGCCCGCCCTGGTCGCCGGAGGGGACACTTTGTAGGAGCGGGTTGGGGTCCGTGGGTTGGGCGCTCATTCGGGTGCCACTTAGAACAGCAAGGGAGGCGCTTTTTCAGCCTCCGCGGCCGGTTCAGATTGGGCTTCGGTCATCGGGGCTTCCTGGCCGGAGGAGAAGGTCTGTGTCGGGGCGCTTGAGGCGTTCGACGAAAGCCCGGCGAGCGGGTCTTCTGAGGCGGCCTGGCGGATCGGTTCGGTGGCTTCGCGGAACTCGGCGTTCATTTTCGCCTGCTCGTCGCGGAGTGTGATGCGCGTGGCGTCCACTTCGCCGCGGATCGTTTTGTACTGGTCTTCGACGTAGCCGATCTCGTCGCTGAACTCATCGCGGACAGCACGGGCGTACTGTTGAAGCGTGCGGACGGCTTTGCCGATCTGATAGGCCATCGCCGGGAGCCGTTCGGGCCCGACAACAACCAGCATCAGGATCAGTACGAGGAGAAGCTCCTGGTAACCTACGCCCAGGAATTCCACTTCAACCTCCCTCGTTCCAGGGACCGTGAGGCATAGAGCCTACTTATCTTCGATCCCGTGGTCCCTCAGGTAGTCTACGGCGTCCTGCACTGTGGCGATCTTTTCCGCATCTTCATCGCTGATTTCGAGTTCGCCGGCATCGCCGGAAAACTCCTCTTCAAGCGACATGATGAGCTCGACGAGGTCGAGCGAGTCAGCATTCAGGTCATCGACAAATGAGGCGGTGGGAATAACTTCGTCATCTTCGACGCCAAGCTGCTCGACGACGATTGCGCGGACACGTTCAAAGACTGTTGCCACGGGGAAGGACTCCTGGGTAGTTAATTTTGAGGGTTCTTGGTGGATTGTCGCCGGTTTGGCGGCGCGAGAATCGCTGATTCGCTGGCTTATGGTCCTCAGCACTCCATTCACAAACGCTGGTGAGCTTTCTCCACCATAGCGATGGGCCAGTTCGACGGCTTCGTTAACGACCGCCGCGGCCGGCGCCGAATTATCAGAAAGCAGTTCCCATATTGCAAGCCTCAGAATGTTCCGGTCAACGATGGCCATGGCGTCAAGGTCGTACTTAGGAGCGGCAGCCGAGATGAATTCATCCGAGTCGACGCGGCGGGCAAGCACGCCGTCGAGCATGCGGGCCGCCCGGCGTTGGGTTTTGCCTTCGCCGATCGCCGCGTCTTCCTCTGTTGCATCGATCAGGCGGCGCTGGAGAACGGTGGCCGGATCGTGCTCAGACGTCTCTGATTCGTAGAGAGCCTCAAGGACCAACTGCCTGATGGAACGTTGGGTGCTGCCACTCACGCCATCACCATGCCGCCGTCCACCTGGATGCACTGTCCGGTAATGTAGTTAGCCCCATCGCCTGCAAGAAACGCCACCAGAGGCGCCACGTCCTCGGGATTGGCGATGCGGCCGAGGGGGACCTGAGCCATCACCGCCTTGGTCTGCGCCTCAGTCATCCCGGCGGTGATGTCGGTGGCGATGAAGCCGGGCGCCACGGCGTTGACCGTGATGCCGCGAGAGGCGACCTCACGGGCGACGGCGCGGGTGAAGCCAATGATCCCTGCTTTGGCGGCCGCATAATTTGCCTGGCCGGCGTTGCCGATCACGCCAACCACGCTGGTGATGTTGATGATGCGCCCGTGGCGGGCGCGCAGCATGGGCCGCATCGCCGCCTTGGTCACCAGGAACGTGCCGCGAAGGTTCGTGTTTTGGACGGCGTCCCAGTCGTCTTCGGACATGCGCATCAGGAGGCCGTCACGGGTGATGCCGGCGTTGTTGACGAGGATGTCCAGCCCGCCGAACTGCTCCACCGAGGCTTTGACGAGGGCTGAGGCTTCGTCGGCTTTCGAAACGTCGCCGCCGATCGGATAGGCCTCACCGCCAGCTTCGCGAATCGCCGCGACCACTCTGTCCGCGGCGGCAGCGTTCGATTGGAAGTTCACAGCCACGCGGGCGCCCCGGGAGGCGAGCTCGATGGCGATCGCCCGGCCAATGCCGCGTGATCCGCCGGTGACCAGCGCCACGCGCCCGTCCAGTTCTCCCACGCGAATGCCCCCTAGAGCTGAACGCGGGCCGACGCCGCGTCGTTAACGTTGATGCAGGTCGACTTGCGGAGCATGCGCTTGATGATCGCACTGAGCACGCGTCCGGGGCCGAACTCAAAGAACGTCTCTACCCCGTGCGAACCGAGGTAGTCCACCGTACCGGCCCATTGCACCGGACGGCAGATCTGATCGACCAATTCATGGCGGATGGACGTTTCGTCGGTGATCGGGCTAGCAGTGCAGTTGGCGACGATGGGAATTGTCGACTCGACAATGGCGGACGTGGCGATGGGCTGGACCATGCCATCGGCGGCAGGGCGCATGAGCGAACTGTGGAAGGCGCCGCTGACGCTAAGCGGAATAACCTTGACCGCCCCCCGTGCCTTGGCGTAATCCATGGCCCGGACGACGGCTTCGCGCCGCCCGCCGATGACGATTTGGCCAGGAGCGTTGAGGGTGCAGATTTCGGCGCCGGCCTCGCGGCAAACGTCTTCGCAGTCCGGCACGTCAAGTCCGAGGATGGCGGCCATGGTGCCGGGATTCTTCTCGCCGGAGGTTTGCATCAGTTCGCCGCGAATGCGGAGGAGCCGGATTGCCTCGTCGAAGGGGAGGGCGCCGGCTGCCACGAGGGCTGAGTATTCGCCGAGGGAGTGCCCTGCCACGAAGGCTGGCGTGTCGCACAGGCCGGGGGCAAGTTCGCTGGCCACCTTCAAGAGAGCGAGGCTGGTGACCGCGATCGCTGGCTGCGCGTTTTTGGTCTGCTGGAGTTCTTCTTCGGGACCTTCGAAGCAGAGGCGGCTGATCTTGAAGCCAAGGATGTCATCCGCTCGGTCGAACAGGTCGCGGGCAGTTTGGAATTCTTCGTAGAGTTCTTTGCCCATACCGACGAAGTGCGAACCCTGGCCGGGGAACACAAACGCGCGGCCCTGAATAACAGGGCCGCTGAAAGCGATGAAAGGCGCCGCCACGTGTGGCGAGGCTAGCTGTCGAGTTCGGGAGCCGGCATCGTGATCACTTCCCGGCCCCGGTATGTCCCGCAGATCGGGCAGGCGTGGTGAGCGAGCCGGGGGCTCTTGCAACGAGGACAATCGATCACGTGCGGCATCTGAATTCTCAGATGGCTGCGCCGTTTGCCCTGGCGAGAGCTCGGATATTTCCGCTTCGGTAGCGGGGGCATAAGGGGTCTCCTTCAGGTCGTTACCCATTCGTCGAACGCTTCAGCGCCGCGAGCGCCGCCCATCGTGAATCAACGGGCCCACGGTCGCAACGGCAGGCTGCAATGCTGAGGTCCTGACCGCACTCCGGGCAGATGCCGGGACAGTCTTGACGGCAAAGCGGCTGCATCGCTGCGGCCATCTCGCTATATTGCCGCACGGCCTCCGTAATGTCGATCGTGTGGTTCAGCGGGATGAGGAACGCTTCGGCATCCTCCGGCGGCGGGAGGTGCGTGCCGGTAGCCACATCCACCTGCTGGACGTAGTTCTCGTCGAAGCTGATGTGAGCCGGGTATCCAAAAGGCGAAAGGCAGCGACTACAGGTGTCTTCAAAGACCACGTCTGCTTCGCAACTGACGAGCACTCCGTCTGGGGTGCGGATCAGATCGACCTCGCCGCGATGGACCGGCGGAACCGGCTCGAGTGCATAGTGCCGGCTGGAACCTGGCTGCTCGCGCAGCAAGGTTGCGACGTTAAAAAGCATTGAAACCCCCTCGGGGCGGGACTTCGCCCAGTATATCCAGGCCAGGGCACCGCACACATCGACTTGCGCCATAACGATGCGGTTTCTGTAAACGATTGCGCTAAAACGCTCTGAGACCCTGTACGTTCGCGTGGGTCCTCGCTAATGTTAGCGCTAGGGTTAGCCTAGCAATATGAGTCAAGTAAGCGAGATCCAGACACTCCAGGAACTCGACGATCAGGGCGCCACGTACCGCGCGGCCCTCGAGAGCGTCGAGGCGAAGATTCGCGGTGATGCGCAACTCGACGAGGCACGTCGCCGTCTAGCCGCAGCCGATACCGACCTGGCGCCCACCAAAAAAGACCAGGTTCGCGTTGATGGCCAGCTGAAGATGCTGTCCAGCAAGATTGAGACCGAAGAGAAGCGGCTCTACAGCGGCACGGTGACGAACGCCAAAGAACTGCAGAACATCCAGCACGAAGTTGATTCACTCAAAGAGCAACGGCTCAGGCTCGAAGACCAACTGCTTGAAGTGGAGCTTCGGCTGGACTCGGCTAACCGGGAGCAAATGGCTGCCGCGCAGGACGTCGCGGAACGAGAAAAGGCACGTTCGGTCCATGTCGAAGGCTGGAAACACGAAGTTCGGGGATTGAACGACTCGATCAGCCGCACCGACGCGCGGCGCGAGGCGCAGAGGATCAAGATCGCACCGCGCGCACTATTCGTTTACGAAGATGTCCGGCGGCGGCGCGGCGGGATGGCGGTTGCACGGGTCCAGGGAAGCACCTGCGGCGCGTGCCGCATTCAGATGCCGGATTCCGTGAGGAAAAAGGCCTTCAATTCAGACGTTTTGGCGCAGTGCCCAAACTGCGAACGGATCCTCTATCTCGGTTAGACGCCGGAGGGAGCCATGAAAGCGGTCGGCTACTTCGTGGAGGGCGCGAGGCGCGGTGGCGTGAAGCGCAGCATCGGCGAGCAGAACCAGGCGTTCCTCGATTTCTGCACACGCCAGGGATTTGAAGTCACCGCAACCTTCTTGGATACGGGCGCGCCATCGGACGGAGCGGCGGGCCCACAGCCGGGTTTCCGCCAGATGCTGCAGTTCCTTCAGCGGGACGACCGCGGCTTTGCAGTGGTAGTGGTGGACGCCGTTGGCGCGCTCGGGGCGGACCTCGGGCAGGCAGCGATGAAGCTGCTGACGATCGAGAACTGCGGCGTGCAGGTGTTGCTGGCGAATAACGGCCACGAAGCCGCCCGTGAGATCGTCAGCACGTGGGCGGACCGCGGCGACGGTACACCGGTATCCGAGAAGGTGCGTTCGGCGATGCGGCGGAAGGCGGTGCGGGGCGAGGTGCTCGGCCGCCCACCGTACGGCTACCGCGTAGGCCCGCGCCGCCGGTTGGAGCTTGTGCCGGAGGAGGCGGTGGTTGTGCGGTATATCTATCGCCTGTACCTGCAAGAAGGGATGGGCATCCGCAAGATCGCCGGGCAGTTGAACGACGAGAAGGTGCTCACGCGCCGCGGCGGGCGCTGGAGCATGGTTACCGTGCGCGACCTCCTTCGGAACCGCAGCTACCTGGGAACGTATCAGCGATTCGGTGTGAAGGTGCCTGGCAGCCACCCCGCGCTGGTTTCGGCAGACGACTTTCGAACGGTGCAGGAGCGGCTTCAAACACATCACGGCGTACAGCGCGAACGCACCGTGACACCTTTCTTGCTAAGCGGTCTGGCTTTTTGCGGCAAGTGCGGCAACAAGATGATCGGCGTCAGCCGGCGCCAGAAGTGGACAACCAAGAGCGGCGAGGAGCGCCACGCGGCTTACCGTTACTACCAGTGCGAAAGCCGCACGAATCAGAGCGCCTGCGGCTACAACACGCAGCGCGCCGCCGACCTCGAGGCACGGCTGCGCGAGCTGTTGGCCGATGAGACGCCCGGTGTGAGCCGTGTCCGCCGCGCGGGCAACGTCGATTCGTATCTCCTGGACGTGATGGGGCAGGTGGGCAAGGTTGAAGGGCGGATGAAGCGCACCCGCCGCCAACTGGAAGAGCTGGTGGCGGATGCGGCCCACGGGCACATCTCGGTGGAGCGGATGCGCGCCCTTGGCGGTGAGCTTGCCCGCGAACAGGAAGGACTTGAGACGGAGCTGACCGCTGCCCGCGACCAACTGCACGCTCAGCAATCTGAAGTCGACCGACGCCGTCACCTGCTGGAGGTACAGAAGCGGCTGGTGCGGGAATGGGAGAGCCTGGAGTTTGAGCCGTTGCAGCGCTCCCTACGGGAGCTCGTTGACCGGCTGGAAGTGGACGACGACGACCTGAAGCTCTTCCTGCGGCTGTGAA
>JBBQGT010000135.1:0-8439 GCA_038323265.1 Tepidiformales bacterium | reverse complement strand
CAGCAACCGCGACGTTTCCGAATGGGTGGGGCTCTTCGCTGACCCCATCCTCGCTAACTCTGCCCTCGACCGCCTCGCCAACGGTGCCCACCAGCTCGTCATCGACGGACCCAGTTACCGCGCCAAACTGGCTCCTCGCCCACCGGAGGCATCCATGCCCTGAACACCACAATCATCATCCACGGGTGGCTCAATAACTCCCGCGATCTCCGGCTCATTAACCCCCGCGATTGACACCTGGCCATCGGGCCGCACCCTTCAACCATTGCCGGCCCTCCCGAAGTAACCGTCCAGGTGCTGGCACCCAAGCGACCTCCCCTGTCGGAGGATTCGCGAAACTCCTCTAGTCATCTAGAAGTCAGCACGTGCCCGCAACCCGTTGCGCCAGGGGTCCTGGGTCGAGCCGTCCTGGTTCGACTTCCTCAATCGGGTGATGAAGAAGGAGCCGGTGGTCGTGCGTGGGCCGATGGGCTTCGGCCTGAAGACGGTCGCTCGATCTCTCAAGGCGCACGGTCTCATCGAAACGGAATGGCCCGACGGAGTGACTGACGGACTTGGTGCAATGGTTGCTGCATGGTGGTGTGCGGATGCTGCCCGGATGCAGGCGGTGTGCCTATCGAATGTCGGCCTGATGGCGGAGGTATCTGCATACAATGAGGTCGATTGCCGCGTGATGATGGAGGCGGTGGGGTACTTGCGGGAGAGGGTCGCGAGGCTGACCTGATTACTCAAAATGGAAGAGAGTTCGACTCTCTCCGGTCCCACCAAGAATTGGATCTGCCATGAGGGAACGCGGCACCGCCCGGCGACAGTGCGCAGCCAGGGGCGCTGAGGGCATTGAGTAAGGCGGGGATGCGTCCCTCCCGAAACGAGGAGTCGATGGAACCTTCGAAACAATGCCTGACGTGGGGCGCCGACAATCCGCCATCGGCTCGGCTCTGCCATTGCTGCGGCAGGCCCCTACCCGAGCGTCCGGCCGAACCGGGACCCTCAGGAGCAAAGCGCCGACCTGGTGGAAGGGCGGGCATCGCCTCGGGGCGCGGCTCCGCGGCCGCGCGCGGGTCCGGGGACGTTCATCAACGGTTGGGTGGACTTGACAACATGAGAGCGCACCGAACTCGCTTTGCAATCAGCTGCGTGGCGGTAGCTGCGTTGACGCTGACAACAGTGTTCGCCGCGGCCTGCGGTGACGATGACGCGGGCCGATACCTCGTCGTTTTACTTAGCGGCTTGTCTGGCCTGTTCGGGCGTCGGTCTCGGCCTTGGCACAGGTGCCGCAACGACCGCAGCGGTGGAATCAGCACCCGCGTCGCTGGACTCCCTCGATGGAAGGCGGGCGGATAGTGAGTGCGGGTGTGGCCAACACGCTGCATCGCGTGCGGCAAGCTGAGGCCGCCGGCAGATCGGTGCTCGCCAGAGACCCGCCGGGTTAGCTGCGATCGCTCGCGGCACGACGATCGCATCGCCCGCCGCGAATTCCGGAATCGGAGTTGGCATGAGCAGGTCGCCCGAACGCTGGTTCGAATGGATCCCCTCGTTAACGGTGTTGACCGGCTGCTCCAGGGAGGGCGTGGCGGGATTGCTCTTCCTGTTCGAGTCCGTCGTCGGGGATCATGGCGAGGTGGTGGCGGAAGACCATTTCGCCGCCGAGCCAGCCTGAAATCAGCAGCAACGCGCTACCGACGAGATGGAGGATCAAAACGGCGCCGAGCTGGCCGCCGTTGACCGCGCCGCGGTCAAGCATGAGCAATGTGGCGACGATGTAGAGGGCGACGATGACCAGGTTGAGGGTCATGTGGGCGGTTGCGATAGCAGCGGCGCGGCTGTGGCGCGCCATCGTGAAGTAGTCGCCAAAGCCTGGCAGGGCGGCCACGAGGGCGGTGACCCAGGCCGCAATGCCGCTCCAGAACGCGATGTCGTACCACATCGCTTCATGGTCGCGGGCGATGTAGACGACGTCGCAGACGAACGCCCAGACGAAGAGCCCGATCGGGATGGCGACGAGCATCGGGTGAATCGGATGGCCGAAGATGGCGAAACGGCTGCGAATGGCGGGACCTCCCATGGGGCTCGCGTCGCACGCCAGCGGCACGGCTCACCCCCTCACTATATTAGCGATAAAGGTGCCTCGATTCAATCAGAACGGTTCCGAGATACTCGGGGCTGCGGTCCTGGCGGTTTTGTTAGACGAGACTTCCGGAAACCTCCCCGCTCAACCAGCACACGCCTTCGCGCACGCTGCACGTCTCTGCGAACGCGCGGAATCTAGGGCTGGCCCGGAAAGCTGCCGGAGCGGCCCCACCCAGCTCATGCCCGCTCAGCGAGAGCTCATCGCCAGCACGCCCGTGATGTCACCCCGCCCCATCGGCGAGCCCTCAGCGAGCACCGCCGCCGGCAACGCTTACGCTCCAGTACGCCGTGGTCATCGAGCCGCTGCGCGTCGCTGTCGGCGGAACTGCTCGGGCAAGAGCGTCGAACCGCGGGAGACCCGTTTCCGTCTGCCGGGGGCCCTGGAGGGCAGGGTGGGCATGCGAGACCCGGGGCGCCTGGGACGAGGCCAGCTTCCGCGTGGAGTACGGGACAGCCTTCTTGCGAGGGCATCGGCGGGAACAGAAGCCCGATCGGCTCGAGGGCGGTCAGACCCGCAGTTCCTCGATGCAGGCGGTGACATCGGGCCGTAAGACTACCAGCGGCGGGGAATACCCAAAACCTACTCCGCCTCGCTTTCGCGGGGCAGGGGCGCAAGGGGAAACTCCGCATCCCCACCATCGCCAGCGGAATACACGACGGCGGAACTAGCGGACATGTGGTTTACACGCTCCCTCGGCGGACCGCGTGCCTGCGGTGCGCCCCCGGCACGTCATCGTTTTGCTGAAGTGAAAGAGATGGAGCATGTAGGCAACCGAGCGGCGCAGGGACTGCTGGCAATGACGGCTCTCGTGCAGTTTGGATCGCAATTCTGCGGAGGTACGGCGGTTGGCGGGACAGGCGCGTCGAAGACCTTGTGCTCTCGGTGCAGTTGGTAGTTCAGCAGCACTTTCCTCAGGCCTGTTTGACCTCGTTTGCAGGAGATAGTCTGCTGCCACCCGTCGAAACGCAGGGCTATTCCGGTCCTGCCCAGAGCGCACCCAAGCGGTCGGGCTTCACGCTGCCCAGGCTTCGCTGCGATCAAGGCCCGCGAGGCCGGTGCCTCACGGTTGTTACCATATGGCGACTGCAATTCCAAACTCGCCCTCACGGACGAGATGCGAAGTAGCTGAACTGCCACTCTCCCTGGTTTCCAAGATCTCGAACAAAGTCCGCCTTGACGGGCCGTCAGGGCTTTGTAGAGTTTGTTTCAGCTCCGACAGCGCCCCTGCCAGATGAGTGACCAAACCGGGGCACATTCTTCGGCCCCGGTGAGAGCCACTTCATCGCCAGGCCCAGCGATGCTCCCCAAACCAAATGGGCCGAGACCATGATCGCGGTGCGCTGAGGGCTGTCTTCCTCCACCGGCCGGTATAGCCCAAGAGCGGGCAGGTAACCCAGATAGCTCGCGGCCCAGACTCCCAGCCCCCAGATCGCCCCGCTCGCGGCGGGCCCCAGCGGCATCTTGGGGGCAAGGGAGCCGTAGATGGTACCACCGGCGGCCCCATAGGCGATGTGACCAGCGAGGCTTGCTGGAGCAAGCCATCCACGCGGGAGGTCGTCAGCGATATCCGACTTCTCAGCCAGCGAAGCGGTTATCTCGACGGGCGGCAGCGGTTTCTGGTCCCCAGGAAGTGCGCGATGCAGCCCGAGCATGAGGAGAGTCATCGGGCCGGTGGCCAGCGCTCCGGCAACCGCTCCCCGCCCTGAGTCGCCCAACACGCTCACTTGTGCGGCCGTCCGAGGATCTGCCGCGCCGCCGCGACCGCCTCGGGCACTACAAGCGGGACCGTGATCGCCGTCATCGCCGAGGCAGCTAGGCACCATGAGCAAAACGCGCGAAAATCGGTCCACTGCTTGAGCGTCAGCCTGACCGCCTGGATCACATCGAAGCCGACCTTCGCGCCAAGCATGAGGGGAAGCCACGGATGCTCGCGCCAACGGTCCTTGCCCATCGCACCGGCGAGCGCCGCCGTGACGCCGTAGCTTACGAAACCGAGCAGGGCGTCGGGCGTGCGCAATGCCTTGTAGGCCGAAGGATCGCCATCCACGCGGTCGGCGTCCAGTCCGGGAAATGGCGGCTCCGGCACGTGGCGGGTTATGCCGACCTGAAAGAGCGCGATTACGCCCATTGCGGCGCCGGCTGCCAGGGAGACAGCAATGACCCCACGCCTTGCCTTCAGGAAGCCGCTGTCGTCCTGACGCAGCTCCTTGCTCATCTGGACAACGCTCATCGTCTCCCCCTTAACATCAGTGCCGCGGTAGCCGCCGCGGTCGCCCCAAGGACGCCCACGACGAGCCCGCGGTGGGTCGTTACTTTCATCTGCCAGGCTGCCGACTTCGCACGTTCGTGGAAGACGTCGTGGGCTCCGTGGTCGCCGGGCAGTGGCTCCCAGAGGTTGTCGCGGCGTCCGGGTTCCTCCGGTTCCGCGGTCTGCTGGCCCGAGTAGCCCGTCTTCGCGAGGTAGTGGTCTGCCCACCTCGGTGCTATTTTGTCCAACCAGATAGCCTTCACGGCCGGCCACCCGACGAATAGTTCGTCGCGCCGCGAATGGGCCAGCCAGACAAGCGCGTCGGCGGGGACCTCCGGCTGAAAGATCGGGGGGACAGGCTGTGGCCTGTTCGGCATCTTGTTGCGAATCCAGCGAAACTGAGGCGTGTTCACGGCCGGAAGTTGGGCCATCTTCACCCGCACCGCGCTGCCGTCGTGCAGCAACTCCGAGCGCAACGACTCCGTGAATCCGAGAACCGCGTGCTTCGCCCCACAGTACGGGGCTTGCAGAGGGACCGAGCGGTACGCGAGGGCGGACCCTACCTGGAGGATGACGCCCTCATTGCGCGGCAGCATCCGCTTCAAGGCCGCGAGCGTACCGTGCACGTAGCCGAGGTAGGTTACCTCCGTCACCCGGCGGAACTCTTCCGGTGTAATCTCCTTCACGGGCCCGAGCACGGAGACCATCGCGTTGTTCACCCAGATGGTAATCGGCCCCAATTCCGTCTCGAACTGGTCCGCCGCACGCTCGACAGCGCCGGCATCAGATACGTCGCCAACGTAGACGCTTGCTCTTCGGCCGAGGGCCTCGCATTCCCTCCGCGCCCCCTCCAGCCCATCCGCGCCCCGGGCAAAGAGCCCGAGGTCGTACCCTTCCCGGGCGAACGCGCGGGCCGTCGCCCTGCCCACGCCCGCCGACGCTCCCGTTACGACCACGACACCACGAGATTCGTTGCTCAACGTTCGCCTCCGTTCTTACCGTACCCGAACGGCGGCCTGATGGACCATCCACCCCAATCGCCTGTTACGACCCCATCACCGCCACGACTGCGACGGCGGACGCCGCAGTGCCTGCGAACGGTAGCGACGGACGGTACGAGCGCTGACGTCGAAGACCAGCGCCAGCAGCTCGCCCACGATGCGTATCGCACCCCAGCGCTCGATCTCACGAGCGATCCGAACAATGAGCTGCCGGACCTCAGCGATGATCCGGTGGGCCGGCCGATGGGCTTCGGCCTGAAGACGGTCGCCCGCTCTGACGGACCACGGCTTCATCCAGCCCGATTGGCAGGGTGACCGACGGCGTTGGTGCGAGGTTGCCGCCTGGTGGTGTGCCGATGCTGCCCGGATGCAGGGGGTGTGCCTATCGGATGTCGACCTGATGGCAGAGGTGTCTGCCTACATGAGGTCGATTGCCGAGTCATGATGGAGACGGTGGGTACCAGCGCGCGATTCACTGAAGTAACTTCCACACCGCTCTGGCGGGTACTGCCGCTGACTCTTGTCCCCGCGATCCTGTGGCTCAATGTGTGCCGCGATCACACTCGCAGGCGGATCAATAACTCACGCGAGCCACAATACAGATGTTTGAGAGAGGCGCTCGTGGAAGCGCCGCGACTGCCGCGAAACCAAGAAGCTGCTACGCCGGAGCGTCAATCCAGCATGGCTGGCCAGCACCAGTCGCATTCGCTCCCACTGCGCCAAGGAGGCTCGACTGCCGTGTGAGTGCCGCTCCAGTTGCACTTGGCGCATAACACGAGTACGCAGAGTAGTTGTAGCCGACGATATGCCAGTGTACGCCGGCATCGTTGGTAACCTCGTAGCAACCAGACGTATAGCCCCAGTTTTAGGTGTAGCCGATGAACGTCCCGATACTGATGCTTTGGTATTGACTGAACCCGCTGCCCGTCGGGTAGACATGCGCCCACTGGAACCAACCAAGTGCTCCGCTATCGTTGGTTACCGCAAATGCATACTTTATCCCGGCGTAGGTCCAGGAGCCGCCGCACATGTGTTTCCAACGAGCGCGACCGATGTGCTCACCGAGCTTCCGGAGCTTGAGTACGCATACCAGTACCCTGCGGCGTTCGGAGTCTGGTAGTAGTCGGTGGCCCAGTCCCCGCCCCAAATCCCAACAGGGTGCGAGCTTGGTGGAGCGTACCCGAATTTGTTCCATTGGCCGCTGAAGGGAGCCCGCACTTCCACCCAAGTGGCCGCTGCGCGAGCCGGATCTCCCGGGATGAAAAAGAGAGACGATGCGCTAAGCGCGAACAGAAGCCCAGCCAAAAGCACTGTCGATCTCATGGGGTCACCTTCGTGAGCTTGAACACGCGGTTGAGGTTGTAGTCGGCCACATAAACTGAGCCGTCTGGCAGCACGATGATGTCGGTTGGGGCCGAAAATTGCGTCGCGTTGCCCGCGCCGGTCGCGAAGCCCTGCCCGCCTTTTCCGGCGATCGTGGTTACGTCCGCTGCGGGCCCGATGTGCCGAATGCGCTGATTGCGACCATCGACGACGAACAGATCGCCGTCGCGGCCTACTGCGATCCCCGCGGGTCCTCGGAACCGCGCGACAGACCCCGATCCATCCACGAAGCCTTCGGCACCGTCAGCTGCGCCCGCCACGGTGGTGACTTCTCCATCCGGACCAATCCGCCTGATGCGATTGCCTGCCTCGGTGACGTACATTGCGCCATCTGGAGCAGCCACGATATCAACGGGGAAGAAGAACGTTGCTTGCGCGGCGGGCCCATCCTTCTGACCGCTGACCCGCGTACCTGCGAACAACGACTTATCCCCGTTTTGATCGATCTTGCGGATAGCGTTGTTCGCGCTGTCAACCAGGTAGAGGGCTCCACTTGCACCGATCGCCAAACTGGTGGGTTCTCCCAGCACGGCCTGAAGGGCAGGCCCATCCCGATACGGCTGCGACGGGTAAGGCAGACAGTTGTCTGGCCGCGGCGGTAGCCCAGGGCTTTTAGGCGGCGGCAGCATGCAGGGGGCGTTGTCAATGCCTGCGACGGTGCGGACCTGGCCATCTCTTAGGCTTCTCACCTGTGCCGCTGCGGAATCAATCATATATATCGTCCCATCGTCAGTAACAGCGACGGCCACCGGGGTCCGGAACTGCGCCTCAAGCGCTAGGCCATCTTGGCTACCTTCGATGCCTGAGCCCGCTACCGTCTCGACTGTGCCGCTGGGCTTTAGTCGGCGGATAACGTGGTTCCCTGAGTCGGCGACGTAGATGTTGCCCCGGCTGTCTGCTGCGAGGCCCACCGGACGGTCGAACAACGCATCACGTGCCGCTCCGTTCTTCAGTCCACTTTCTGCAGCCGGGATGCCGGCTTTCATCGCGCCACCACCTGCGACTACCGTGGTCTGCCAAGTGGTGATTCCCACTCTCGGTTCATCCCTACAGGCCGCCGCGAACACCAACAGGATGGTAGCTCCGGTAAGCCCAATCAACCAGGAAACGATGCGCGCCAACCGTTGAACTCCCATCATCCAACTCCTTCGCGAGCTGTGCCGTGAGCGACTCGTTCCACCTCGGCGATGTGCGCCTCGGTGAAGTCGGGCGTTCAATGAGCTAACCCAAAGGTATTCAGAAAGTCCTACGCCGGTAACCTACCGCAGGTACCGTTGTCACCCTACGGTCCGTACCGTTTCTTCCTCATCGATGCCTGCTTGCGCGGCGCACCACCGGTGCCAGTCCCACGCGTGGCGCCTCCACCAGCGGCCCATCTCCTTCACGTCGCGGATTCCCAAAATTCCTTCAATTGTTCTACGTGTCCGCGGATCGTGGTGTACTCAACGCCCTCCGTTGCGGCGATCTCGGCTTCTGACCGGGCGTCCGCCAACCCACGCAGCACGCGGACCTCCTTGAAACCCAGCGATTCCCAATCTTCGAATCCGTGGCTCCCGACACTCATGCTCCACCTCGAGGTCGACCGGGCGAGCTGGCCGGGGAGCCGCCCTCCGTCGCGAGGAGTATGCGGCGATGGTTCATTGGTGATCAACAATTCACTGTAAATTCTTGCGCCT
>JBBQGT010000134.1:0-8457 GCA_038323265.1 Tepidiformales bacterium | reverse complement strand
CATCCGCAGCGTCGAGAGGCCGTCTTCCTGGTGAACGTAGAAGAACTTGCCCGGCACGAACGCTACGCCTCGTTCTACCACCAGCGGATACAGGCGCTCGGTATCGATGCCCGCCGAAGCGCGCACCCAGACAAACATCCCGCCCTCGGGCCGTGTCCATTCGAAGTCCTCGTGGAGGTGCCGTTCGAGCGCCGTTAGCATCGCTTGCTGGCGCGGCCGGTAGATTTCGAGGATGCGCGGCAGCTGCCGCTCGAGGTGTCCACCGCTGATGTATTCGGCCGAAAGCGCCTGCGCCCAGGTGCTGGTGTGCAGGTCCACGCCCTGCCGCGCGATCACCATCCACTGGTGCGTCTCCGCCGGCGCAACGCAGAACCCAACCCGCAAACCCGGCGAAAACGTCTTCGAAAGAGTGCTGACGTAGATCACATTGTGTGGCGCCAATGACTTGATCGGCGGCACGGGTTCGCCCGTGTAACGCAAGTCGCTGTAGGGGTCGTCTTCAAGCAGCAGCGCATCATGTCGCACCAGGATCTCCGCCACCTGCTTGCGGCGCGACAGCGAAAGCGTCCGGCCCGTTGGATTCTGAAACGTGGGCACCAGGTACACGAACTTCACGCGCTCGGTGGCCAGCACGCGGTCCAGCGATTCCGGGATCAGCCCGCCGTCGTCCGTCTCCAGCTCAACGTAGCGCGGCTCGTACGGGTTGAATGCCTGCAACGCGCCGAGGTAGGTGGGCGCTTCGACGGCCACTACGTCGCCCGGAGAAATGAAGATCTTGCCGGCGGTATCGAGCACGCCTTGCGAGCCGCTGAAGACCAGGATCTCGTCGAAACTTGCGGTCACGCCGCGCGCCGCCAGGTGGGGCACAAGCGCCTCCCGCAACGGCGCGAAGCCTTCGCTGGCGTCGTACTGCAACGCCTTCGCTCCGTATTGCGCCAGCACCGTGCCGGTGAGCTCCTCCATGATCTCCAGCGGAAAGCTTTCCGCCGCGGGTAGGCCTCCGGCGAGTGAAATCACGCCGGGAGATGACGCTACCTTCAGGATTTCGCGCACCGCGCTCGCTGCCATCCTCTGCGTTCGCCCGGCCAACCTGTCTTCGAGTCTCATGCGCTTTCGAGCATAACTTGGCGGGCGCTCGGCTGTCAGGTGATTTCGGCGGCCTCATCGCCATCGCTTGTGCGACCCGCCAGCCCTATCTCCGCGTGGAGCTCGCCCACCCAGCGTTGGCGCGCCTGCCAGTGCTGCGGATGGCTGCTCCAGCCATGAGTGCGCTCCTCCACCCACTTCCAATCGGCCCAACACAGCAGTGCCAGCTCCAGGTCTCGTCTCGCCAGCTTGCGAATTTCGCCCATCACCGGCGTCCGGCGGCGCTTGCGCCGCTCCACCTTGTCGGCGAGCAGGATGATCTTCGCCAGGAGCGGCATTTCAGCCGCGCCGAGGGTGTGATCGCGCACCGCTGCCAGCGCGTCTTCGTCCGTTATCGAAAACCGTTCGCGCAGGACGATCGCGGCGTTTGGACCATGCAGCAGCACGGGCTGCGCGATGTCCGCGTCCGTGAGAAGCAGTCCGCTCTCTCTCGCTAACTTCAGTTGCGCGCCGGGCGCCAGCGCTCGAAAGAGGTCGTGACCCCAGGCCGCGAGCGTCGCGCGCTCCGGGTCTACGTCCCAAAATGTCGCCAGCTGCACCGCTTCCGTGGCCACCCGCTCGACGTGGCGCACAAGGCTCGCCGGCCGATCGTGAAACGCCGCGCGCACGGTCGCGATCTGCGCCGCAACGGCGCTCTTGCTCAACCCTCCGGGCCCAGCTTGATGCCGCCCAGCAGGTGCAAGTGCATGTGCGAAATCGTCATGCCAGCGTGGTCGCCTACGTTCAGTGCCAGCCGGTAGCCGGTCTCAAAAACGCCCTCCAGGCGCGCAACTTCCTTCGAAAGCGCAAACATGCCCGTGAGGAGCTCGCCGTGGTTCCACTCCAGTTCGCGGGCGGAAACCACGTGCAGTTTCGGGATGATCAGCGCGTGGATCGGCGCGCGAGGGTTGATGTCTCGCACCGCGAATGCGTGATCGTTTAGCGCGATCTTCTCCACCGGGACTTCGCCGCGGTTCATCCGGCAAAACAGGCAGTCATTCATCACTTAGATTCTACGTCTCCGCCGTGGGTGCCGCACCCGCGCGCGCAGCCGCTGCTAGAGTTGCTCGCATGCTCGAACCGCCGCGCGATACATTGCTTTCGAACTTCTGGGCGCCGCTCTGTGCCATTGGCAGCCACGGCCCGCACGGGCCCAACGCCCAAATCTGCGTTTCGGTCTTTGGCGCCTCAATCGTGCCGGATCGCCCCCGATTGCTGCTGATCCTCTCGAAGACAAACTACACAACCGGGCTGGTCTCGGCTTCGAAGACTGTCTGCATCACTGTGCTAACTGCGTCCCAGCTTGACCTCATCGAGCCCCTGGGCCTGCGCACCGGACGGGAGGCCAACAAGCTTGAAGCTATCGACTACGCCCTGACGCCCGACGGCGACCCCTACTTCCTCGGCGGCGCCGGCTACATCCGCTGTGAAGTCCTCGCCGAAACCGACAACGGCGATTCGCTCTCCTTCCTCGTCGCCGTCCGCGAGCGCCATCAATTGAGCGATGCGCCACCGATTGCCTGGGCAACAGCGCAGAAACTCATTCCACCCGAACTGGTGGCTGCCTGGGCCGAAAAGAATGCGAACGAACAGGCTATCGCGCGGACCCAAATGCTCTGGCGCGACGCGCCCTAGCCGAACAGCACGTACTGCTTGAGAAACGCCTCGACGCTGCCGTAAAACTTCTCGATCGTCTCCGTCTTGCGCCAGCCGTGACCCTCGCCGGGGTAGAGGTGGTATTCGTGCGGCACGCCATGTGCCCGCAACGAAGCGACGATGCTGTCTGATTGTTCCTGCGGAACGACGCGGTCGGTTTCGCCCTGGAAGACGGCGAGTGGGTCCGTGATCTTCGCCGCGTGGAAGATCGGCGAGCGCGCGCGATAAACGTCTGCAGCCTCTGGCAGGGGGCCGAGCATCGAATCGAGGTAGCGCTGTTCGAACTTATGCGTGTCGCTGGCCAGAGTGAACTGGTTGGCAACGCCAAACATTGAGATTCCGGCCTTGTAGAACCCGGGGATTTCGCAGAGCGACTGCAAAACCGTGAATCCGCCCGCACTTCCGCCCATGATCACCAGCCGGGAACCGTCTGCCAGCCCCCGCTCCGCCAAGGACTGTGCACCGAACTTCGAATCCTCCACGTCGTAGATCCCCCAGCTTTCGCGCAGCTTGAGCATGTACTCGCGCCCATAGCCCGTGCTACCTCGGTAGTTGGGCGCCAGCACGGCGTATCCGCGCGTGGCAAAAAACTGCGCGGATGGCGCCCAACCTGCAGCTACGTGGCTGGTCGGCCCGCCGTGTACCAGCACGATCAGCGGCGGTGCGCCCGTCCCTTCAAAGCGTTCGCTGGCGGGCGGGTAGTACAGCCCATGCGCATCTTCGCCATCGAACGATGTCCACGAGATCGCCTCCGGCTGCGAAAGCGCGGAGGGCGGCACGGTCTCGCTGTCAGCCCTCCGCAGGACGCTCACCTGCGGCGGAGCTTTGGCGAGGTCTATCACCAGCACGCGCCCCGGCTGCCGGCCGCCGCTCGCCACTACCGCAATTCGGTCGTTTGAGGTGTTCGTCGCCGGGTGGCCCACAACGTCGTAACCAGGCAAAGATTCGCTCAAAGGCTGTTCGCTGCCATCTGGCGAGACTCGTACGAGGTGGTCGAAGCCAAGCTCCGTGACGATCGCGAGGATGTCCCCGGATGCCGTGACCGCAAATCGTTTCTGGCCCTGCGCCCAGGCTGCGGCGCCAAATTCTCGCGCACCGGAGGTCAGCTGTGTGACACCGCCCGTTGCCAGGTCGCGCCGGTAAAGGTGGCCCCAGCCCGCCTCATCCGAGGTGTAGATCAACGATTTTCCATCCGGCGTAAATGTCCCCTGGAACACCGCCACATCCGTCCCGCCCGCAACCACCGAGGCGCTCGTCGCTACCGGCAAGCCGCCCTCCGGGTACGCCACGTTCGCCACTTTCAGCTCGCAGCCATCCCACGGCATGTTCGGGTGGTCCCATTCGGCCCACGTCAGCCGGTCGCCGCTCGGATGCCAGGCGGGCTGCATGTAGAAGTCACGGCCCTCCGAAAAGCGTGCCGGCCAGTGCTTCCCCTCGGAATCGACGACGGCGATCGAATCCACGTCCTCGTAGGTGTGGACGTACGCCACCCACTTTCCGTCCGGCGAAACCGTGGGGGAGCAACTGGCGCCAAAAGCTGGTGTGATCGGCGTCGGTGGTCCGCCCGAAAGCGCCTGCCGGTAGATCCGCTGATCCGCCTGCCCCACGAAGTACGCCACGCCATGCGAGAGAGTGAAATCACCGCCGCCATACCCAACGAAGGCGCGCACCGAGATATCGGAAGTCAGGTCGCGCGTCGCGTCGTCGTCCATATCGCGCACGACCAGCACGCCGCGGTCCGAGCGCCCTTCCACCCAGCCGAGCGTGCGTCCGTCGGTGTCCCAACACGGCTCGTTCAGCCGCAAGGCGACCGAAAGGCTCTTCGCCGTCACCGGGCTGCTCCACAGACCAAACATTCGTTGCTCGCGCATCGCGACACCTCCGTAAGGGGCAAGTATCCGATGGCCCGCAGCCACGGCCAACTGCTGTCGCTGCAATGCCCCTGTAACGTTTTTCCGGAAAGTTTAGCGGGTCCTTCATCAGACCGGGCGGACTCTGGAGGTCGAAAGGAGGAACCACAAATGTGTGTTTCCTGTAACTGTGGCAAGCCAAACGACAACCACGGCGACCCTCGCAATATCACAATGGACCAACTCGATAAGGCCGCGCAGGCAATCGGCAAAAGTCCCAAAGACGTAGCCCAAAACATCCAACAGGGTGTGAGCCAGGCTGGCGCGTCCCGGATGTAGGCGCCCCAGGTCCATCTCCCGCACGAGGGGCTGGGCAACCGGCCCCTCGCGCTTCCCCACCAATTTCAGAGGAGGCGACGATGCCCAAAACCACCTGGCGCCCTCACACGAAACACGGCGAACTGGACGCCGACGACCGCACCAAACTGCCCGACAGCGTCTACGCGTTCCCTGAAGCCCGCAAGGAGCCGCTGACCGACGCTTCGCACGTCCGCAATGCCCTTTCCCGCTTCAATCAGGTGGAAGATGTCTCCAAAGCCGAACGCGAGTTGGCGAAGGCAAACATCAAGAAAGCCGCCAAACACTACGGCGTCGAACTCGAAGCGGTCCCCGGCTAAGACAAGCGACTGCCGGTGGTTCGCAAAGTCTCCCGGGAGTGGCCTGGCAATTCTCGTTGGCCGCGAACTAGAGTCGACAGGAGCGCAAACTCCCTAACGAGGCGACCACATGCCAGAAATCACTGGAATTGCCCACGTCGAACTCAGCGTCGGCGACCTTGATACCAGTTCTACGTGGTACCAGCGTCTGTTCGATGCCAAAGAAGTCTTCCGCGTCGCCCAGGACAAGGACCACCTTGAGGCCTGCGCCATCCTCATCCGCAACCCGCGCACGGTCATCGCCTTTACCAAGCATGTTGCTGTCCAGGCTGGGAACTTCACGCCGCTGCGGATTGGCCTCGACCACCTCTCGTTCTCGGTTGCCAACCGCGCGGCGCTGAACGATTGGGCAACGCATCTCAATGCACTGGGAATCGCCAACAATGGCATCGCCGATTACGGCTACGCCCGCGCCCTCACTTTCAACGACCCGGACGGAATCGCCCTCGAATTCTTCTGCCAGGACGCCTGACCGCCAACGACCTGTGGACGGCGACGGCTCCAAATCGATAGCATCGGATTCCACTTTGGCAGAAGCAAGAATTCGAAACGATCCAAAAAAAGTAAGCCGCAGGCTAAAGACCTCGTCTATAATGCAGATACACAATGCACATTTTCGACCTTCAGATAGCGAACTACCGAAACTACGGGCGAGTTGGGCTGAAGTTGGAGAAGGGGTTGAACCTGTTCGTGGGCGATAACGCCCAGGGCAAGAGCAACCTCCTCGAAGCCATCTACCTGCTCTCCACGCTCCGTTCGAGCCGCGCCAGCTCCGACGCGGATCTCGTGCGCAGAGAGCTGCTGCAGACCGAGTTCCCCGTCGCCCGACTTTCCTGCGAAGTGGAGCGCTCTGCAGGCAACCTGCAGCTCGAAGTGGCCATCGTTGGCCGTACCACGGATGCCAGCCACAAGGCCGGCAAGCGCGTTCGCGTCAACGGTGTGCCGAAGCGCGCCTCAGATGCCGTCGGCCAACTAGCCGCGGTCCTTTTTACCACGCTGGACATCGAAGTTGTGGCCGGGCCGCCCCTGATGCGCCGCCGCTATCTGGACATGATGATCTCGCAGGTCGACCGCGGCTATCTGCGCGCCATGCAGCGGTACGCCAAGGTTCTCCAACAGCGCAACAGCCTGCTCAAGCGTATCCAGGCCCGTGAAGCGAATTCTGCCGAACTAAACTTTTGGGACCAGGAGCTCGCGCACGCCGGCGGCGTCATCTTCCAGGCCCGCGCCGACGCCCTCGGCCACCTTGTTACCCAGGCCCAATTCCATATGGAACGCCTGAGCGACGGAGCTGAAGACCTTCAGATTACTTACCGTCCGTCCATCGGCGGCATGGACTCCACCGACTCGCCAATCGACGAAACTGAGTGGACGGCGCGCATGATTCGAGCCCTCGGCAGCCTTCGCCCTCGCGAAATTGGCGCTGGCGCTACCCTCGTTGGCCCGCACCGCGACGACGTTTCGGTCGAAATCAACGCGATGCCCGCCGATTCCTTCGCCTCGCGCGCGCAGCAGCGCACAGCGGCCCTTTCGATGCGCCTCGCGGAAGCCAGCTTCTTGCGCCGCGCCCTGGGCGATGACCCAGTGGTACTGCTCGATGACGTGCTCAGCGAGCTCGATGCCCGCCGCCGCCGTGGGGTGCTGGAGTTCATCGATTCCTTCCAGCAGACCATCGTCACCACTGCCGAGCCAGACCGCGTGCGCGAAGTGATGACGCGTGCCGCCGGGCGCTTCGCCGTCTCAGCCGGGACTATTCAGCGCTTCGAGGAGTAGTGTCATCGGCAAGCGGCGGAATTTCGTCCTTGCGATGGCGCTGGTCGTGGGCGCGCTGGCGTTCATCAATGGCGTAGCGGCGCTCGCCCTCCTCGCCAACGTTGATGATTCACCGCGTCGTAAACTGTTCGAGGTCAACGCTTACCTCGGTACCGCTCTGGTAACCATCAGTCTCGGCGCGATGCTCGTTTACCAGGCGGCATCCTCGCTCGGCAACGTTGGGTCATCTGCGATGCAATTCCCCCGGTCGTGGGTGATCTTCGTCGCCCCCCTCGCTGTCGCTTTCCCGGTGCTGGTCTTCCTTGGGCAGCAGCAGGTCAACCACCCGGAGCGGCTGCCGTGGCTGTTTCCGTTCACCAACTTCGCCATCGTTAGCATCCCCTCAACGCTGGCCGCGCTGGGGGTGGCTTATGCCTACACCCGGAACAACCCGTTCGCCTGGCCAGTCAGCGTTCGCGAATGGAGCAGCGGCCTGATCTACGGCGCAGTTGGCGCCACAGGCATCGCTTCAATTATCAACACCGGCTACCTGATTCTCGGCTCTGCCTGGCTCGTCCACGCGAAGGGCAGCGGCGATGCCTTCGAACTGACGCGTAACCTGCCCAGCGTCCCCACCGGCTGGGGAATCGCTTTCGACCTCAGCGTGCTCTCCGTAATGGCGCCCCTGAACGAAGAGTTCTGGAAGGGCATGCTCGTCGCCTTCTTCTTCTTTCGAAAAGGCGGGGCAGCCCGATGCTTCATGTGGGGCGTGCTCGCGGGCGCGGGCTTCAACATGCTGGAAACGTTCCAGAACAGCCTCTCGGTCGTTTCCCCGGATGTCGTCTCCGACCGCACGATCGGCAACCAGTGGTGGCTATTTGCTACGGCCCGCGCGGGCACCGGCGCAGTCCACGCCCTCGCCACCGGACTCTCGGCGCTCGGAATCTACGGGCTCCTGCGCAAGCAACCGCGCTACCTCATCGGCTACCCGCTCGGCGTGCTCACGCATGCCACCTGGAACTTTCTGAACTTCACGCTTGCGGGCGACGCCTTTTTCAGCAAGGCCGGGCCGGATACTACGCTGCTCGACATCCTCAGCGTGATCGGCCTCTGCGCGGAGTTTGGCGTTTGCGTGGTCCTGCTCTGGGTGCTTCCCCAGCGCCTGCGAGACGCCTTCCCCGCGCCGCTCTACCGCGTCCTCGGCATGCTGCCGGGGGTCCCCAACTGATGAACCGATGAACTGGGCAGAGTTACGCACCGCCGCGCAACCGCGCCTCGCTTACCCGCACGCCGGTGTCCAGCAAGAGCAGGACGATCGCCCGGTCGCGCTCCGGCTCGCGGGAGCCTTCGACGGCTCG
>JBBQGT010000133.1:0-8486 GCA_038323265.1 Tepidiformales bacterium | reverse complement strand
AGCCGCGAACGGAACGATCGCTACAGCTTCGGCTACCACCGCTTCGAGGACGTCGCTGGTCTGATCGTCGTCCTTCTCATTACCGCCAGCGCTGTGCTGGTGCTCTACGAATCAGCGACAGCCTTCGGCGGAAACGGCGATGCCTGGCTCGCCGTGTTACCACCTGGCTCCGTCGTCGATATTCACGTCGACCCGATACGCCGGGCTCCCCTACGCCGCATAGCAGTTAGGCCGCGCGAGGGCCTACCAGGTGACGCGCCGCAGCTTGCCATCGCTGAACAGGTATGCTGTCCCGTCCTTGATCGTGAACGCGCTGGCGGCGTGGAAATCCTTGTGCTTGTACTGGCGGTCGAAGACGCCATCTCGACGAAAGACCACGATGCGCTCGTTCGCCGCGTCCAGCACCGCCAGGTCGCCATTCTTCGTCAGCGATTGCACCGACTCATCCTTTAATAGCCGCTTGTCGATGCCCGCCTCCGAAAGCGCCATCGCCAGCTGCCCGCTGAAGCGGTGCAGCGTCCCGTTCACGTCCGCCGTAATAAACTCAGCGCCATCCACCGTCAGCCGTCTCCCGCCCGAAAGGTCTGGCGTTTGCAGCGCCCTGGTAGGCGTCCCGCCGAATGCTCCATCGGCCTGCGCGAACTTGTAAATCGTGGACTGGGCGGCATCGAGCACGTACAGGTCGCGTCCGCTCGTCGTGATGTCGTTGACTGTCAGGCCAGTCGGCGCGGCGAACGCCAGTTGCCTGACGCCGTTCGCCGGCGTGTAGCTCCACAACTGCCGGTTTGCATCCGCGATGAGCAACTCCGTGCCGCCGCCGTCTACCGTATCGAGGTATGCCGTCGCCAAGGGACGGGCGCGCTTAGCGTCCTTGTCTTCGGTGTACACCACCTTGCGCTCGCCGCTGGCAAACGCCACTGAGATCACCTGCCCAGAAGCCGCGTCCAGCAGATACGCCTGTTCCGGGCCAATGCTCATCCGCGATACGGCCACGGGCTTGTCCCCGAACTGACCGAGCGAGGCCAGCTCTTCAACTTTCGCCGGCGCCTTCACCGCATCGGCGAGCGCCACAGCGGCGTTCACCTGCGTCGCAAGGGCGGCCGCTTCCGGCCCATCGGCGCGCAGTTCCTTGGCTTGCAACAGCTTAGCCTGCGCCTCGGCCAGTGCTTTGCGCCGTTCAGCCGGGTCCTTCTGCGCCCCCGCAATGCTGAATTGCGTCTGCGCGTCTTCCACCAGCGCCGCGTACTTCTCGGTGGTGTTTTCGCGCAGCATACCCGGCACCGTCGCTACCCCCACCAGCACGAGCAAAATGCCGAGCCCGATGACCATCACCAGCCACGGCGGCGGCGTTGAACTGCCGGTGCGCGATCGCCGGTTGAACGAATCGCCGCCCTTCCACCTTCCGCCCATGTTCCCGCGAACGCGCACCAAAGACCCGCCAGTGCTGATCGCCGAGGCGTTGTCTCCCGCGATCGTCTCCGTCACCGGATGGTTGACGACCGCCGCCCGCGCGCGATGTTCGGCCGCCATCTCCTCCACCCGCGGCATCGCCTCGGATTCGTGGTCCGGCCGGGCCGGCACCTCCTCGCGCACCAGCCCGCGCGTGAACGAGTCGCGCCGCTCGCGCCGCCGCTGGTCGTTGTTCGCGCCATCGGTGCTCGCCGTAGCCCCGCGCCATGCTGGCGGGGCGCCGATCGCCGCCCGGGTTGTCGCCAGGGCGGCGTTCCCCGCCACCGTGATTGCATCACGCTCCCGCCGTTGGCCATTGGCGGCGTTGTCACCAGAGACGCGTAACAATGGGGCCGGTACCGCGGCCGCTACCATCGCTCGCACCGGTATCATGGGGCGGCGCGGCGTCACCTCTAGCAGCTGTCGCCGCGCGGCGAGGACTACGTTCTCGGTCGCATCGTCGATGAAGAGCGCTGGCTGGAAGGGGTCTTCTTCGTCCAACTCGTGGTTGGCCGCCGACGCTCCCGTTGCGTCGATCACGAACTCGTCAGCCAGTGCCTCTGGCGCAGCCTGCGTCCACTTCGCCGCGATCGGCCCCGTGACCAGCACGGCTGTCATGTTGCGCACGTGCTTCAGCAGTTGGTAGAGATTGCCCAGCACCTTCTCCGTCGGCAACCCGAGGATCCCTTCGACCAGCTCCTCGTCCAGTTCGTGGACTGCCTCTGAAGAGATCAGCAGCACGCGGTCACCCTCGTCGAGATCGATCTTCGTTAGCTGCGCGTCCACCGGGCCAGCCCCAATCGGTACGGCGTGCGGCCCCCCGGTGAAGTAGCTCGTGACCTTGCCATCGTGGAGATGAAACGCCGCCGAGGGGCCCGCCTGTGCGATCACCGCCTGTTCGCCGCGCCGTCCGAGCGCCGTCAGCCCAAGGCTCACCCGGTGC
The DNA here is from genome assembly GCA_038323265.1 of Tepidiformales bacterium. Classification (GTDB taxonomy): domain Bacteria; phylum Chloroflexota; class Dehalococcoidia; order Tepidiformales; family Tepidiformaceae; genus PNKC01. The sequence continues at coordinate 6,094 of JBBQGT010000133.1, read as the reverse complement.
TGCGCGATGCTCTTCTGGTTCCAGTCCCGCAAGTTTCGCTCTGCCTCTTCGAACAGCCGCATCAGCGAACCCGTGAGGCTCATATCGAAGCTCGCGAAGGCGTGGCCCACCGCCGACACGACATGCCCGGCGAACGCCTCACCGGCTGGCGAGGTGCCTTCGGCCAGGACGTAGAGTTCGGCGCGGTCATCCGCGGGGCCTTTGCCGTGGAATACGCCCGCGTTTGGCCCCCGGTCGACTGGTTCGCGGTCAACGATCGCGAACTGGCCAACCTGAAGTGGTTCGGTCAAATCAGACCGTCCTTCGCTTCGAAAAGTTGCCGCCCGGACACTCGCGGCGATGGGATTGAGCGTCCACTAAGGGCGAAAGAAGCATCATACCATCGTCAGGCCCGCCAGCATCAACCCGAACGTTCATGCGCGAAGGCCGGGCAGACCCCGATCTTTCGCCCGCGTCGTAGAATGCCCCCATGGAACTGAAAGCCACCAGCTACGCCACGGAGCAGCGCGTGGCCACCATTACGCTCAACCGTCCGCACCGTTTGAACGCTTGGACGGGCCGGATGCACACCGAATATCGTTGGTGTCTGCAATGCGCCGAGGACGACCCCGAGGTGCGCGCGATCATCGTTACGGGCGCCGGTCGCGCGTTCTGCGCGGGCGCGGACGCGACCGCCCTCGAAGGCCACATTGCGAAGGGCGGCTACGACTCCGGCACCAAGGCCGCCGAGTTGGCCATGCCCGGTTACGGCGTCCGCCCGGAGTTCGATGAGAACTTCGCCTACCACTTCGGCCTCACAAAGCCCGTCATCGCCGCGATCAACGGACCTGCCGCGGGCGTGGGGCTGGTACTCGCCTGCTACGCCGACATCCGCTTTGCTGTCGCCGATGCCAAGCTCACCACTTCCCACGGAAAGCTCGGGCTGCCCGCCGAATACGGCCTTTCGTGGCTCCTGCCGCGCCTCATCGGAGTCTCCCGCGCAAACGACATGCTGCTATCCAGCCGCGTTGTCCTGGCCAGCGAAGGCGAGCGCATGGGCCTCATCAACGCCGTCTTCGGAACGCCCGCCGAGTTGCTGGAGCATGCTACCGGCTACGCACGGATGCTTGTCACCCAGGTCGCCCCATCGTCCATCCGCGCCACCAAACGCCAAATCTACTCAGACCTGCACGGCGACGTCGCCGCCTCCGTCCGCGAATCCGAAGCCCTCCTCAACCGCATGATGACCGAGCCCGACTACCGCGAAGGCGTGCGCGCGTTTGTGGAAAAGCGCCCGCCGGAGTTCTGAGCCGTTTGCCCACGCCGCTGTTAACAGAGCGACAACATGGGACCCATACTCTCCCTCCGTGTCCAGCCCGCCAGGTACGCAGATCTTCCGCCAGACCGACAACACCGTGGCGATTGCGGCTGGCGGTGTGATCTTCAGCGCTGGCGACGAAGGCGACGCGATGTACGTCGTCATTGCGGGCGCGATCGATCTCGTGGTGAACGGCACAACAGTTGAGACTGTCCAAGCAGACGGCATGTTCGGAGAATTGGCCCTCATCGACCGCGAACCTCGCACGGCAACCGCCGTTGCGAAGAGTGACTCCACACTCGTCCGCGTTGAACCCGCGCAGTTCATGCTGATGGTTCGCCAGACCCCCTTCTTCGCGACCGACGTGATGCGTCTGCTTGTCTACCGGCTCCGCCAAATGGACGGTCGCATTTAAAACCGCGCCAACTCATTCTTGTAATGCTTCGTGAGCCCTCCGCGAACGGCGATTTCGCCGGGATGCGGTTCTTCGGGGTCTACGCCAAGACGCTTGACCGACGTGTTCGTTTCACCAGCTAACGTCCTGCTCGCAGCGCCTAAACCGCTAGCGGGTTCTCCGCCAGCATCGCCAGCCCGCCGTTGAGGTTTGGCAGGCGGTCTATGCCCAGTTCGTCGAGCACCCCGATGTAGTCCGCGTTCTGCTTTTCGCGCAGCTTGCGGAGCTGTTCGACGCCCGCGCTAACCTTTTCGAGGCCGTCGGCGAAGAGCACGACGAGCGCCTCGCGCTCCACGTGGCTGTGGCGCAGTTCGACCGAGAGCGCGCCCTCGGCGCGGCCCAGCCAGAAGTTGATGTTTTGCGGCCCGCGCGGGGCGTGCTGCAGGTACCAGAGGGTATGGCGCTTGCCGTACTCCAGGTGGCGGCGAGAATCGCGCGCCATCAGCTCGAACATCTTGGCTTCGACTTCGGTCTTCGCGAAGTCGCGGTGCGCCTCGAAGAGGGTCACTTCGTATGACTTGTAGACGACGTCGAGAGCGGTCACCAGTTCCGAGAACTTGAGCGCGCCGTACCAGCCGCGATAGAGAGTGCCCAGCGGCGCCTGCCCAAGCCCGCCACCGTTCGAAAGCGCGCGCTTGCGGAGGGCCTCCACTTTGTGTCCGGCGTCGTAGACCTGTGTGCCGAGGAACAGCTTCACATCGTGGAAGCCATAACTGATCGCTTCGAACCACTTGGCGATGATCTTCTGTTCGGCGAGGCCGTGCGAAGAGTAGATCGTCGCCAGCTGGCAGACCGCGCGCTCCACTTCCTCCGGTAGTTCGGCGAGGCCGTTGTGCCAATCGAGGTCCGTCGCCGGGATCCATCGTTCGCGAATCGCCTCTTCGTACATTTCGTCCACGCCTTCGGCCCAGACTTCGTACTTGTTGTAGATGTGGTAGAGCCCGGGCGCGTAGGCGTCCATGTTCGGGTGACTGCCGAGCGGGGTATCGTTTTCGTAAGGCCAGATGTCCGGCACCTGGCCGTACGTGCCGATGTTGATCTCCGGCGTGCCCAGCCCGTGCTCGCCGGGCACCGCCCGCACGCCGCGCTCACTCTTGGTACGCATGAAGTTGAACGTCGCCGCGCCAACCGTCGAAGGGTTCGCATCGGCCTTCGCCACGAAGTCAGCAACGCGGTCTTCCGGCAGTTGCATCATGGCGATGTTCGAAATCGTCCGGTCGCTGACTGCGGAGGCTTCGATCTTGGCGAACAGGTCTTCGCTCCAGCCAAGCTTCTGGCCACGAGCGCGGGTTGCAGGCTTCAATTCCATCAAGCGGTTCCTTCACTGCTGGCCGGCGTCACCGGCGAGTGGGGTTCGGGTGCTTAGTGCTGGTGGGCGTCCCCCATGCCGGGCCACGGCAAGGCCGCACTAAGCACTCAGCACTTGGGCACTTCGCTACGCGACTGGGTCGAGCAGATCCTTGAAGGATTGACTCATCCGCTCGCGGCGGTCGCCAAGACCGATAACTTCGAGCCGGTGCATGTATTCGTTGACCTGCCGCTTGCGCATGATCAGCAGCTTTTCGTAGCCCTCGTCCATCTTTTCGATGCCGCCGCCGGCGAGGATGGCGAGCGCTTCGCCGGTCATCGGGTTCGTCGTCAGACCGGCCTGCTGGTTCTGGCCGAGCGCCCCTTCCTGGATGTCCAGGTAGTGGTGCAGTTCTTCCTTGCGATGCGGCTCGGTGTCCATCACGTACTTCAGGTGGGTCACGCCGAACGCCAGGTGGCGGCTCTCGTCCTGCGCTGCCAGGCGGAACATCTTTTTTTCCGCTTCGTTCTGCGAGATCAGTTCGCCCATGCGGAAGAGCGTCTGCACGAAGCCTTCCCCGAAGAGGTGCAGCAGAGCGGTCATCTCCGTGAAGTCATCCACGCTCAGGAGGTTGATGGCTCCGAAACCAGCGTCCACCATGCCCCCGCCGTTCACCAGCGCGCGTTTGCGGAAGACGTCCAGGTGGCGGCTTTCGTCCATAATCTGCGTGCCCAGGAAGAGCTGCGCTTCGAAATGGTCAGGGTGAACCTGCTCCATGAACCGCCCCGGCAGGTCGCCAGCGATGAACTCCACTTGGGTGAGGAACGTGCAGAGCGTGCACATCGCCCACTCAAGGTCCGCCGATATCGGCTTCACGGTGTCCCACGGGATGTCCGAGGCGCTGGACCACTGGCGCTGGTTCGCTTCTTCGTACAGCAGCATCGCGCTTTCCGACCAAACGTCGGCCTTCGAACGGTACTGGCGGGCGTGGCGAGCGGACCGCGGGTCGGCCTTCGAACCGCGAGCAGAGAAGATCGGGGTCCCGGCCTCGTCCAGCGCGTTCACGCCGTACGTCACCATGTTGATCTGCTCAAGCGTTAGGCCACGCCGCCCGGCCGAGATCCGCATGTCCTGTTCGGTATCAAGGTTTAGCCAGTCAAAGTTCAGTCCTGGCACTTCCACAAAGCTTGGAGAAGTCATTGTTCAGCCTCCACAAAGACGCGAGGGTCCGGTGAGCGGACCGCCGCAATAGGCCGAGTGTATATGAAGGATAGACCGTTGGGTAGCCGGGGAACCGCGCCTCAAGTTCAAGGCCCGGCGAGGTTATCGACTGACAATTCCCCGCCCACGCCCCACAATCCTCTCCTCAGGAGGCGCCCCGTGACAGTTCACTATTCAACCGAAGGCCCAATCGCCGTGGTCACCATCGATCGACCAGACGTGCGCAACGCCGTAGACCGCCCGACGGCTCTCGCCCTCAAGGCCCATTTCGAAGCATTCGAGGCCGACGACTCGCTCTACGTTGCCGTGCTCACCGGCTCGAACGGCATGTTCTGCTCCGGCGCGGACCTCAAGGCCGTCTCCGACGGGCGCGGCAACCGTGTAACCGAGACGGGCGACGGGCCGCTTGGCGTTACGCGCATGCTCCTTTCGAAGCCGGTCGTCGCAGCCGTCGAAGGATTCGCCGTGGCCGGCGGGCTCGAGCTCGCCGCCTGGTGTGATATGCGTGTCGCCGCCCGTGATGCAACCTTCGGTGTCTTCTGCCGCCGATGGGGAGTGCCGCTCGTCGATGGCGGCACCATTCGCCTCTCGCGCCTGCTCGGCCACAGCCACGCCCTCGACCTGATCCTCACCGGCCGCGGCGTCAGCGGTGAAGAAGCGCTGCGCATGGGTCTCGCCAACCGCCTCACCGAGCCCGGCGGCGCGCTCGCCGAAGCCATGATGCTCGCCAACGACCTCGCTGCCTTCCCCCAGCGCTGCCTCCGTTCGGACCGCCTCTCTTCCTATGAACAGTGGGGCATGGGCCTGGACGAGGCGCTTTCGAACGAATACCGCCACGGCGAGGGGACCATCGCCTCAGGCGAAACCCGCGAAGGCGCCACGCGATTCGCCCAGGGCGCCGGCCGCCACGGCAAGTTCTAGGGATTCACGATTTCCGATTCCTCGCCCGCAGCCTCACGCAAAGGCCCCTCAGTATTCGTGAGGGGCCTCTAGTTCGAGCTGAGCGTTGCCTAGAAGCCGGCTCGTCCGCCTCGTCCGCCTCGTCCGCGCATGCGCGGGTCAAGGGCGTCGCGCAAAGCCTCGCCAGCGAGGTTGAAGCCGAGCAATGTCAGCGTCAGTGCTGCGCCAACGTAAAACGCCACGCCCGGGCTGGCTGGCCCAAGGCGGCGGCCTTCTTCAATCATCTTCCCCATGCGCGCCGTGATCCGCACATCCGAGGCGCCAAGCCGTTCATGGCGCTCTTCAGTTTTTCAAGCGGGCCGCGGACTTAGCGCCCGCGGAGACGTGGGTCGAGTTCGTCGCGAATAGCATCCCCGGCGAGGTTGAAGCCGAGGACGGCCAACGTGATGGCACCGCCTGCGAACACTGACTCCCACGGGTGAATGTCAATGGCGAGACGACCGGCATTCACCATCTTTCCCCACGTGGTCTTGTCAGCAGGACCCAAGCCGAGGAATGAAAGCGAAGCCTCGGCCAGAATGTACGCCCCGATGCTTATCGAAAAGATAATCAACACCGGCGCGAAAATATTTGGAAGCACATGGCGCGTCATCAGGCGGATGTCGTCGGCGCCGTAGGAGCGGGCTGCCTCAACGAACGCCATCTGGGAGACCGAAAGCACGGTCGATCTGACGATTCGAACGGAGGTGGCGAACCCAAGAAAACCTAACGCAGCCACGGTGATCCAAAGGTTCGGCGTCGACATGACGGAGACGATCAGCATCAACAACACAAGGCCAGGAAAAGCCTGGATGGCGTCAACAAACCTTTGGAGCACGAGGTCCAACTTCCCGCCAAAGTAACCAGACACCATCCCGACAAGGGTCCCGCTCAG
>JBBQGT010000132.1:0-8748 GCA_038323265.1 Tepidiformales bacterium | reverse complement strand
GACGGCATTCGGCTCACGCCGGAAGGCCTAGCGTCAATTCCTCGACGTGCACGACGTCTTCGGACTGCGGCACCGGCTCGCCGCGCGCGCGTAGCGACTCCACGTGCTGCTGGATCGCCTCCCGCATGTTGCCGCGTGTCGCCTCAATGGTTGCACCGTTGCTGAAGCATCGAGGCAGCGTGGGGCTGTACGCGAAGTACCCCGGGTCCTCCGGCTCCTTCTCGATAACGATGGCAAATGAGTAGAACTTCACCCGCAAAGTATACGGCAACCCCAGCCCCTCACCCCCGCTACAATCCCGCACACGCCATGACCACACAGCCCTCCTCCGACGGCCGCCCAAACCCCGCAGCACCGCTCGCCCTGCTAGGCGGCACGTTCGACCCACCGCACATCGGACACCTCTTCCTGGCCGAATGCGCCCGCATCCAGTTCAACGCCCAGACGGTCCTCTTCCTCCCCGCCGGCGACCCCTACAAAAAGACGAGGACTGAGGGCGCAGGACTGAGGACTCAGGAGGCGCCGCAGTCCACCAAGCACCAAGCACTAGACACTACGCACTCGCCGGAGGTGCCGCCGCAGCACTCCGCGACACTGAGTCCTCAGCCCTCAGTCCTGAGTCCTTCCCCCGCCGCGCACCGCGCGGAGATGACGCGGCTCGCGGCCGCCGGCAACCCCCACTTCGCGGTCGACGACCGCGAGGTGCGGCGCGCGGGGCCGAGCTATACGGTGGACACGCTCGAAGAGCTGCGCGCCGAAGGCCACACCAACCTCATCCTCATCCTCGGCGCAGACGCCCTTGCCGACCTCCCGACCTGGAAGCAGCCCGAGCGCATTTTCCAGCTGGCCACCGTCGCTGTCGCGCCAAAGCCGTGGCAGAGCAGCGAAGCACAGCTCCCCTCTCCCGACTCGGCGGGAGCGGGGTTGGGGGTGAGGGCCGCACGCCACGAGCTGATTAACATGCCGCCGCTCGCCATCTCCTCCACGCTCATCCGCGCCCGCGTGGCCAACGGTCAGCCCATCCGCTACCTCGTCCCCGATGCGGTCGAACGGTACATCGCCGAACACGGGCTCTACGCCAAATGACACGGCGGCGTCCGGACTACGCTCGTTGCGTACGCCAGTACCGCCAGCGCACCAACCCCGCGACGCCGCTCGGCGGCACCAGGCCGAAATCGCGGCTGTCGCGGCTCTCGGCTGCGTTGTCGCCGCGCAAGTCCAACTGGCCATCGTCTGCCACTCGCCAGACGCGCTTTACCAGCCAGCGCACGGCCAGTTCGGGGTCCCGCACCACCACCACATCGCCCGCCCGCGGCCGTCGCGCCTTCAAGACCGAGCGGTCCACAATCAGGCAGTCGCCGCCGCGAAACGCTGGCTCCATGCTCGCCCCAGAGACTTCGAATCGCGTGAACCGGCGTGACAACCAGATGCCCGCCAGGAACGCGGCCAGCAACGCGAAAAGGGTGGCCAGCAAGCGCCAGCCACCCTTCAATTCGGTCATCAAAGGTGCGATTAGCTCGCGCGGTAGAACGCTACGTCGCGGCCCTTCGAGCCCCAGAACATCTTGTGAATCTCCTCAACCGCGCCGAGGAGCGCCTCACCGTTGGCCGGGTCCTGCTCGGTCTTGTTCTTCGAACAGAGCTTGACGGCCTTCCAAAAGGTGTCGTGCAGGTTCGGATACTTTTCGAGGTGCTCAGGCTTGAAGTAGTCGCTCCACAGGATCTCGAGTTCGTTCTTCGCAATGTCGGACTGCGATTCCTTGATGGCGATGAAGCGGGTGCGGGTGTTCACGGTGGCGGCATCCATGCCGTCGCCAAGGGCCGCGATCTTCTTCTCCATCGAAAGGACAGCCTCAGCGGCGATGCGCGCGGAGGCCGGGTCGTAGACGCCGCAAGGGCCGTCGCAGTGCGCGAAGGCAACGTTCGAAGGCCGAAGCAGCCGGGTCAGGAAACTCATGTGCGTGTTCTCCTTAGGTCTAAACCCCGAAGGGTGCGAACTAAAAGTATAGGCCCCGGCGCGGCGCCCGGCCACCAATCAGCCAATCACCGCCCGAAATGACGAAACGGCTCGCGTCTCCTACAGTTCCCCGGACAGATGGACACCTGGAAGACGCGCATCGACCCCCAAAGCCCCGAGTTTCGCGAGAACCGCGAGGGGATGCTGGCGCTCATCAGCGAAATCGAGGCACAGCTCGAAGTGGCCCGCGCGGGCGGCGGCGAACGCTCCGTCCTCCGCCACAAAGAGCGCGGCAAGCTCCTCGTCCGCGAACGGGTCGAGCTCCTGCTGGACCGCGACTCGCCCTTCCTCGAGCTCAGCCCGCTCGCTGGCTGGGGCACGGACTTCGCGGTCGGCGGCGGCTTCGTCACCGGCATCGGCCTCGTCTCCGGCGTCGAATGCGTCATCGCCGCCAACGACCCGACGGTCATGGGCGGCGCAATCACCGCAATCTCCGGCAAGAAGATTGACCGGGCACTGGAGATCGCGCGCATCAACCGCCTGCCGTACATCCAGTTCGTCGAATCGGCGGGCGGTGACCTGCGCCGCGGCACCGATGACCCGGACGCCGAGATGCGCCGCAATCTCGTGCACTTCGCGGAGTCAGGGCGCCTCTTCCACGACATCACGGAGCTCTCCGCGGAGCGCATCCCGTCGGTCTCTATCGTGTTCGGCAGCTCGACCGCGGGAGGCGCCTACCAACCGGGCATGTCGGACTACAACATCTTCATCCGAGGCCGTTCGAAGGTGTTCCTCGGCGGTCCGCCGCTCGTCAAGATGGCCACCGGCGAAGACTCGGACGACGAGGCGCTTGGCGGTGCGGCCATGCACGCCACGACCTCGGGCCTCGCTGACTACCTGGCCGACGACGAAGTCGAAGGCATCCGCATGGCGCGCAGCGTCATCCGCCACCTCAACTGGCGAAAGCTCGGCCCGGGGCCTTCCCTTCCGGCCGACGAGCCGAAGTACAGCGCAGAGGAACTGCTGGGGCTGCTCCCGGTGGACCTCAAGCGGCCGATGGACATCCGCGAAGTTATCGGCCGGATCACTGATGGCTCGCGCTTCGAGGAGTTCAAGCCGCTGTACGGGACGACGCTGGTGACCGGCTGGGCTTCGATTCACGGCTTTCCGGTGGGCATCATTGGCAACAACGGGGTGCTCTTCTCGGACTCATCAGAGAAGGCGGCGCAGTTTATCCAACTTTGTAACCAGACTGATGTGCCGATCGTTTTCCTGCAGAACATCACTGGCTACATGGTTGGCAAGGTGTACGAACACGGCGGAATCGTGAAAAACGGTTCGAAGATGATCAACGCCATCTCGAACTCCAAGGTGCCCCACATCACGGTCATCGTTGGCGCTAGCTACGGCGCCGGCAACTACGGCATGAGCGGAAAGGCATTCGATACCCGCTTCGTGTTCAGCTGGCCGACAGCGAAGATTTCGATCATGGGCCCGAAGCAATTGGCCGGCGTGATGTCGCTTGTTCGGCGGGGCCAGGCGCGCTCCTCGGGCCGCGAATTCGACGAGACAGAAGATGCGAAGCAGAACGCCGCCGTCGAAGACCGCGCGGAGCGCGAATCGCTGGCTCTGTACGCCACCGGGCGGGTCGCCGACGATGGCCTCATCGACCCCCGCGACACGCGCACCGTGCTCGCGATCAGCCTCTCCGCCTGCCATTCGAACGTCGTCCGCGGCACTGACCGCTTCGGCGTGTTCCGGATGTGACGCCGATGCCGCCGATCAAGCGTTTGCTGGTTGCCAATCGCGGCGAAATCGCGCGGCGCGTCTTCCGCACGTGCCGGGAGATGGGCATCTCAACGGTCGCGGTTTATGCCGAACCGGATGCCGACGCGCCATTCGTGCGAGAGGCGGACATTGCGGTGGCGCTCGGCGGCACGACTAGCGCGGAAACGTACCTGGACGGCGCGAAGATCATCGCTGCCGCTCGGACATCAGGAGCAGACGCTATCCATCCCGGCTACGGGTTTCTTTCGGAGAACGATGGCTTCGCCCGAGCAGTGATCGAAGCGGGGCTTATCTGGGTTGGGCCGCACCCAGAGGCAATTGCAGCAATGGGCGATAAGCTTTCAGCCAAGGCGCGACTTGCCCCGGCCGGCGTGCCGATGCTCCCCAGCGTCGACGCTTCGGGGCTATCAGCCGAGGAGTTGGCTGCGAAGGCGCAAGAGATCGGCTACCCGGTGCTCGTTAAGGCGTCAGGTGGAGGGGGCGGCCGCGGGATGCGCATTGTGGAAGAGGAGGGCGGGCTAACGAACGCCGTATCCAGCGCCCGCCGCGAGGCCAAGAGCGCCTTCGGCAACGACACTGTTTTCCTCGAGCGCTATCTCGAATCCTCACGCCACGTCGAGGTCCAAGTCTTCGGCGACAAGCATGGGAACGTCGTGCACTGCTTCGAGCGCGAATGCAGCATCCAGCGCCGCCACCAGAAGGTCATCGAAGAGGCCCCGTCTTCTGCGGTGAATGTGGACTTGCGTCGCCGAATGGGAGAAGCCGCTGTGGCGGCGGCGTTCGCCATGGGTTACGACAATGCCGGCACCGTTGAGTTCATGCTAGACGCCAGCAGTACGTTCTACTTCCTTGAAATGAACACCCGCTTGCAGGTGGAGCATCCCGTAACGGAGGCGATCACAGGACTGGACCTCGTGGGCGAGCAGATTCGCGTGGCCGAAGGATGCCATCTGTCCTTCGCGCAGGACGACCTGCGCATCAACGGGCACGCAATCGAAGCACGGTTGTATGCCGAGGACCCCGAGAAGAACTTTTTCCCGGTGTCGGGCGCGGTGGTGCAGTTCGAACCGAGCGCCTCGAACTCTGTGCGAGTCGATTCGGGCATCGAAAGCGGCTCGGTGGTCTCGATTTACTTCGACCCGATGCTGGCGAAGTTGACCGCTCATGCGCAGACTCGCGAGGACGCGGCGATGCGGCTCGCGTCCGCGCTCTCTCAGCTGCGAATCAGCGGGTTGGTGACGAACCGCGACTTCCTGGTCAACACGCTGCGGCATCCCGCGTTCCTTGCGGGGAACACGACGACTGAGTTCATTGAGCAGCACGAGCCCGCGCGGCGACGAGTGCCCGAAGATGGTGAGCTGGTCTTTGCGCTGCTCGCAGCGGCGCTCACAGGCAGTGCGGCGCGGGCACGGGAACAAGGGGTGCTCCGCGGAGTGCAGTCCGGATGGCGAAACAACCGCTCGGGCCTCGAAACGGCGCGCTACACTTTCCGCGAGGAAGAGTTCGCCGTCGGCTACGCGCGCGAACGCGACGGCTCGCTGACCTGCACGGTCGGCGAGGCGAGCCACAGGGTGCGCTTGTTCGATGCACCCGAGGGACATGCAACGCTCGAGATCGACGGGCTGCGCCGTACTGCAGCCGTCCTAACACGCGAGAGCGAGACCTGGGTGCAGACACCCCACGGTGAGATCGCCCTGCGCGAAGTGCCACGCTTTCCCGAGGCTGCTCGTGAGGCAGTTGCCAGCGGCTACGCGGCGCCGATGCCGGGCAAAGTCATCTCCGTACACATCGCGGCCGGCGAGGCGGTGAAGACCGGCGAACTGCTGATCGTCCTCGAAGCAATGAAAATGGAGCATCGAATTACCGCCGGGAGCGATGCGACTGTTGCGGAAGTGCGAGTAACCGCGGGCGGACAAGTCGAGGCAGGGGAAGTCCTGCTGGTAATGGAAGGAGAATCCGTTGGCTGACGTGCTGACCGAAGTTGTTGACGACCTGGAGGCGGAGCAGGCGGCGCTCGAATCCGTGCTGAGGCGAATGCCCGAAGAGGCGTGGGATCGGACGAGCCACGCGCCGGGCTGGCTGGCGCGTGACCAGGTGGCGCACCTGGCGACCTTCGACGAGACGGCGGCGCTGGCTATCGTTGACGCCGACGCGTTCCGGGCGGCGGCCAAGAATGTCTCCGGACAGTCGGCCAACTTCGAGGAGCGCTACCTCGCCAAAGGGCGTGCGATGAGCCACGCGGAGCTTTTCGCTTGGTGGCGCAGGGCCAGTTCCTCGCTCATCGCCGCGGCGCGGACGATGGATGGCAAGGCTCGTCTTCCCTGGTATGGGCCCGACATGAGCGGCGTCTCGTTCGTCACCGCGCGGCTCATGGAGACGTGGTCGCACGGCCTAGATGTTGTGGACGTAGCAGGCATTCAGCGCCCGGACACAGACCGGTTGCGGCACGTGGCCTTCATCGGCGTGCGCACCCGGCCCTTCAGCTACATCAACCGCGGGATGGAGCCGAACAGCGAGCCGGTGCGCGTCGAATTGACGGCACCGTCCGGCGCGAACTGGGAGATGGGCGAACCGAGCACCACGAACATCATTCGGGGCACCGCAACGGACTTCTGCCGCGTGGTCACCCAGCGCCGGCACATCAGTGACACGGGGCTCGAGGTCATTGGTCCGGCCGCCCGCGAGTGGATGGATGTGGCCCAGGCGTTCGCTGGCCCTCCTGGACCGGGCCGCCAGCCGGGCGAATTCGCAGCTGAGGCAAGCGCCTCGTGAGCGACGAGATCGTCCACCTGGCTGTTCAACACGGCGTAGCCACGATCACGCTGGACTCGCCGGGCAACCGCAACGCGCTTTCGCGGCAACTCACCTCAGAGCTGGACGTTCATGTTCAAACGGCAATGGCTGACGACAGCGCGCGGGTCATCGTGTTGACCGGCACGGGGACGGTCTTCTGCTCGGGCGCGGACCTTAAGGAGCAGCGCGTCGCGAACGAGACACAGGCCACCGGGCAGGTGGGTCCGGGCGGACTGGTGCCTATCCTGAAGGCACTGTGGCGGTCGCCGAAGCCGGTCATCGGGCGAATCAATGGGTCCGCGCGGGCAGGCGGGCTCGGGCTTATCGCTGCCTGCGATATTGCGGTGGCCGCGGACTCGGCAACCTTCGCAGTTAGCGAAGTCCGTATCGGCGTCATCCCGGCGATCATCTCGGTGCTGCTCGTGCGGAAGCTGGGAGAAAGCCGGTCAATGGAGTTATTCCTCACGGGCGAGGTGTTTGGAGCAGAGCGCGCGGCGGAAATCGGGCTGCTGAACGCCTCCGCGCCGTTAGACGGGCTGGACGCCGCGGTCGATGGATATGTCTCAGCGGTGCTCAAGGGGGCGCCCGGGGCGCTGGGCGGTGCGAAGCAACTCGTTCGCGACGTTCCGGGCATGGAGATGGATGCGGCGTTCGACGAGATGGCAGCGCGCTCCGCGGTCTTCTTCGGTTCGTCGGAAGCGCGGGAGGGGATGACGGCCTTCGCTGAGAAGCGCTCGCCAAGCTGGCAGGAGACGTTGTCGTGACAGGCCCAGCACCAGTTTTGCGCATCGCTAACTGCTCGGGCTTCTACGGCGACCGCATCTCGGCCGCGCGCGAAATGGTCGAGGGCGGGCCGATCGATTTCCTCACTGGAGACTACCTCGCGGAGCTGACGCTGCTCATCCTCTGGAAGAACCAGCGGCGAGACCCCGCCACGGGCTACGCGATGACCTACCTGCGGCAGATGGAAGAAGTCCTCGGGGTGTGTCTCGACAAGGGCATCAAAGTGGTGACGAACGCTGGTGGGCTGAACCCGGCGGGGCTCGCCGCCAAGCTGCGGGAGATGGCCGACCGGCTGGGGCTGCCGGCGAAGATCGCCCACATCGAAGGTGACGACATCCTCGCCAAGATCCCGGATTTGCAAGCGCGCGGCGAGAAATTGGCCAACCTGGATACCGGCCGGGCCCTGAGCGAATTGGGCGTAGAGCCTGTTGCGGCCAACGCCTACCTCGGCGGATGGGGGATCGTCGAAGCGCTGAACACCGGAGCAGACGTTGTGGTGTGCCCCCGGGTGACTGACGCCTCCGTGGTGGTTGGGCCGGCAGCCTGGCACTTCGGCTGGAAGCGGGACGACTGGGACCGGCTGGCGGGAGCGGTGGTGGCGGGCCACGTGATCGAATGCGGTGCGCAGTGCACGGGCGGCAACTACGCGTTCTTCCAGGAAGTGCCGAGCCTTCGCCACCCCGGCTTCCCGATCGCAGAACTCCGCGAAGATGGGTCGAGCGTGATCACGAAGCATCCGGGCACCGATGGGCTGGTGTCGGTGGGCACCGTATCGGCGCAAATCTTGTACGAAATTGGCAGCGAGCGGTATCTGAACCCCGACGTAGTGGCGCGCTTCGATACGATCTCGCTCGCCCAGGAAGCGCCCGACCGGGTGCTGATCAGCGGGGTCCGCGGTGAACCGGCGCCGGAGACGACGAAGGTCTGCATCAACTATCTCGGCGGCTTCCGGAATTCGATGACCTTCGCCTTGACAGGAATGGACATTGAGGAGAAGGCGAAACTGGCGGCGGACACGCTGTTCGCACAGATCGGCGGCCGTGAGGCGTTCGAAGATGTGACCGAGCAACTGGTGCGGGCGGACCATTCGGACCCGGATTCGAACGAAATGGCGACGGCTACGCTACGCATCACTGTCAAAGACAAAGATGCAAAGAAGGTGGGGCGCGCGTTCTCCAGCGCAGTGATCGAAATGGCATTGGCCAGCTATCCGGGGTTTTACGGCACGGGCCGCCCCGGTGGGGACGAGGACTACGCGGTCTACTGGCCGGCCCTCGTGCCTATCGGTGCGGTTGACGAGGTGGTTGTAGGCCCCGATGGAGCGCGCATCCCGGTGCTCCACGCCCCGCCAAAGGTTAGGGACGCAACGGTCCAGGCACCGACCACGAGCTTCCCGCCAGCACCAGGTGGACCGACAAAACGGCTACC
>JBBQGT010000131.1:0-8751 GCA_038323265.1 Tepidiformales bacterium | reverse complement strand
CGGTAGCCGTGACTCAGGCAAACGCCGTAGATGCCTTCCCAGAGTGACATCTCGCCGAGCGGCTTAATCGTTACTTTGCGCTGTTCGAACTCTTCGGGAGACATCCCCGCGAGGTAGCCATCGGTCGCTTCCCAGACTGCCTGCTGGTATTCGTGCCACCTGGCCACATCGTGAATCTGCACCGCGTTCGCCTCGGCCTCCGTCATGCCCGTGCCCTGGCTGTTGCGCGGCAGTTGGAAAATGTCGTTGTAGCCGCCGTTCAGCCAAACGGTCGGCTTTCCCTGCGAAACGAAGTTTACGATGTTGTCTTCGGTGCGGACGTAGTGCCAGAGGCTGAAGAACGCGCTGACGCCGCCCTCCTGTGGGCGAAAGTTGAGCTGCTCGGCTGTCATTCCATCAACAGCCTTGTCCAGCAGGGAGTGCATGGACTTCAGGCTGCTGCGAAGGATGGCGTGCGGGGTCATAGTCGGCTCCTGCGGTTGCGATGAGCCGATTCTACGGGACGCTTGGGCGCGCGTCTGGTTTCAGGAAGCGAGTTCGTCGGCTGCGCGCGAGCCATCTTCCAGCGCATAGCCCGAGCCCCATCGGTTGACGATGTAGTGCGGGTTGCTGGGGTCCAACTCGAGCTTCTGGCGAAGATATCGTACGTAGAGCCGCAGGTAGTGCGTCTCGTTGGCGTACTGGTTTCCCCACACGCGAGCGATGAGCGCCTTCGAGGGGATTACTTCGCCGGGGTGCTCGGCAAGTGTGGAGAGCAGCCGGAATTCAGTAGGGGAAAGCGGGATGGCCAATCCAGACTTCCGCACGGTTTGGCTCGCTGGATCGATTTCGATCTCGCCGATGCGCACTGAGACCGGCGCCTGCGTGACGGCCGGAGTTCCGCCATTGGCAATGCGCCGGAAAAGCGCCCGCAGCCGAAGGTCGATCTCTTCGGTGCTGCAACGCGGACGGCAATAATCATCCGCGCCGGATTCGAAGCAGCGGAGCATTTCAACCGCGGTGCTCGCGCAGCCGACAGCCAGCAGAGGCGCTTGCGAGACGGCCCGGACGCGCGCCACGACTTCCGCCGGATGGGCAAGATCGCGGCCGAGATCAACGACGATCGCTTCGGCGCCCGACTCCTTCACGCGAAATGCTGCGACTGCCGGGTCTCCGCAAGAGGTCACCCGGTACCCGAACTCTTCCAGTCCGCGCGCGCGGTCGTGGGCCCGTTCTAGTTCCGTGGCGATTACCGTGACCTGAACTCCGACAAGTGGCGGAAGCCCGGCGTATGGGTGGTCGGCGGTTGGCGCGTGCATCGTCCCTCTTTCCACGATCTGGGCATTTCCCCGATGTCCACCAACCGCACCGGCCGACAGTCAAGGCATTCCGGATCGATGGCCCTTCGCCTGGATAGTCCTCGTGGGGATCTGTTGTTCCCTCGGTGGACTCACTGTCAGCCGTATGGCGGACAACGCAGTTGCGTCCGGCCCTGTGAGAGAAACATCGGCAGTTGCGGCGGAATCAGCCGATGGCTCCAACGCCGTTCCAACACTTGTCACCAAAGAGCCACCGGCCTCCACAACCTCAGAGACGGCGGTCGCGGGGCTCGCGGCCAGCACTCGCACCCCGGTGGCGGCCTGCGCGGGGTCGCCTCTCGAACCGGCTGGTGATGCCGGTACCTTCGCTTCCCATCCCGCGAAAATTCTCGATCCCCGCTTCAGCAGCGTTGGCGTGGCAGCTGTTCGGAGCGGCAAGATGTGGGTCTACGTCACCGCTTTCCTCAACTGATCTACCGCGCGGTCGCACAGGGGTGGCCTGGTTCGCCACTTTGGCTCACCATCGATCTGTCCCGAGGGCGATTAGCTCAGTTGGTTAGAGCGTCTCGTTTACACCGAGAAGGCCGGGGGTTCGAGCCCCTCATCGCCCACCAGACTCAGGCCAGCCGGCGCATGGTGACGCACGCCGACTCCAGGTCGAGCGCAGCGATGCGCTGCTCGGCCACCCACGCCCGGAAGCGAGCCTCATCCCACGTCCCTCGGCGCTGATAATCCGAGAGGTCTGGGTAGCGCGTGGCCGCCAGCCGGAGATCCATCAACGCGCGATTGCGCTCCACGGCGTCCCTCGCCAAGTTGTTGGCAAGAGATTCTTCCAGCTTGGCGTTTCGCCTCCCCAGCACACGACCTGCCAACTCCGGCGATGCGAAATAGGCGTCTAGTTCGGCATGCACAAGGAGCCGCGCGGCCGTCAACGCACCCACCCCGGGGATGCCCGGAAGGTCGTCACTGGCGTCGCCACTGGCTGCCCGGTAGTCCAGGTAGCGTTCGCGCGGAAACACGATGGGCACGTCGTCCGACCCGCGCGGCGCGGTCACTTCCGCGAAGTTCGATTCGTCGATCACAATTCGCTTCACCGGCGAATAGACCGAGACGCGACCATCAACCAGTTGCAGGAAGTCGCGATCGGTGGAGGCGATTCGCACGCGGTCCTCGGGCGCTTGCATCACCACCGCCGCGATCAGGTCGTCGGCTTCAGTGTTCACGCCGCGCACAACTTCGACGGGCAACAAGCTGGTCATCTCGATGAACTGTGCGATCCCCGCCAGCACGAAGGGCTCGTTCTCCATAAAGCTGGGATTGCCTTCGCGACCCGTCTGGTAAGGCGGGTAGATCTGCCGGCGCCGCAGTGGCCGGCCCTCGTCAAAGCAGACCACCAGGCGAGAGGTCTCTGTTTCTGAACCGAAGGCGAAGCCTGCCTGCGCCGTCGAGGGAGGGCGCCCTGGCGTAGGCGGCTCGCCGTTGCGGCTGGCAAATCCGAGCACGCTCTGCGTCAGCCCGAGCAGCGCCGCGCGCACGTTTTCGTCCGGCGTTTCGGCGCCCATCGCTCGTCGTAGAGCGTGAAATCCAGCCCAGGCAAGGTTGTTTCCGTCAGCCACTAGCAGCATCGCTGCATGTTGGCGCACGTCGCAGCGGAGCGGAAGCCGCCAGAGGGCGTTTTAGGGTGTTGCCACGCCATCGTTTGGGACGACGTACACCCAGGGGTGCTTGAGATAGCGATCGGTCGTCGAGAACCGCAACGTCCCGCCGATGCGGGCCGCCTGGTGGAGCCTGTCGGTGTACTCCTGCATCGGGACGCGTTCGGCGTCCGGCGGTTGACGAAGTATCGCGTACGGATTGAGCCTCAGAGCCCGGTCGATAAGTTGTTCCAGCTCGAAAGTATCTCCGAGACCAAGCCGCGCGGCGGCAAGGCCCAACGCCTCTGTGCTTGATAGCCCGAAGTCTGAGTCGAACTGCTCGTAGGCGGCCTTCGCCCGAAGCAGCGCTTCGTTATCGGACGCCACCCCTGCGGCCAGCCAGTCTTCGGCCTCGCCGCGGGCGTAGGAACGTTCGAACGGAAGGATGTTGCTGGCCGTCGCGTAGGCTCGGGCGCCGTCCGCAAATTGCCCACTGGCATGCGACTCCCAACCCTCGTTCGCCTTCAAGTCGGCAATCGGCAGCAGCACGGCAATTCCCAGCAGGCAGGCTGCGCCGGGCGCCGCCATCAGGAGCCGTAACGGTCTGCGGAATGGCGCCCGAGTTGTAACGGCTGCCGCGGGCTCTGCCCGGCCCGTGAGCACCCCAAGCAACACGAAAAAGATGGCGTGCGCGGCGAGCGAGACCGGGTTGAGCATGGTCAGTGCGAGGTAGCCAGCGACAGCCGCCGCGATGAACGGCGATTGCTCATCGTCGCGCGTTCTGCGGACTCGCCGAAACGAGACAACCGCGACGGTAGCCAGCAGCGCCAGCAGCGTGCCGAACGCGAGCAGCCCCTGGTTAGCGGCTACATCGAGCAACAGGTTGTGGCTGCTTTGCGCCACCAGGTCGTACTCGTGGAACGCCCCACCGAGGTCGTCTGGGCGGTGCTTGGGGAACTGGAGGAAGAGCGAATCGGGGCCAGACCCCAGAAACGGAGCCGCCGCGATCACCGGCACTGTCCCCTCCCAAAGGGCGACGCGAGTAATCCCATCGTTGTCGGAGCCCCCGAGTCCCGTGTTTACACGCGAAGCCGTCCCCGCCACTCCCCCCGCGCCGAAGCTCAAGACGACGCCAAACGCCAGCCCTCCGGCCGCGACCAGGCCATTCCTCGCCCAGGCGCTCCTTGATATCCCAAGCGCCACGCTTGCGGCGGGGTAGACGAGCGCGACGAGCGCAAGGGCGATCAACCCGCTTCGGCTCTCCGACTGCAGGACGATGAAACAGACTGCCGCCGAGAGTGGAAACGTGGTTGCGAGCCACCGCCCCTTCGAAGCGGCGGTCACACCGCAGAAGGCCAGGGCGAGGACCGCGTATGCCGCCAGCTCGTTCGCATTGCCAATGGTGCCGAACGCCTGCACCGAAGTATCGACCCACCATTCGAACGGGTCGGCGTCCAGCGACTGGAGCGACGTGTAAGCGAATGCCGGGATGATTCCCGCCGCCCCTGCCCAGGCGATCCAGCGCACATTTCCGCTCCTCGCCAGGTTCAACGCTCCAAGGAACAGCGCAATGTAGGCGACCTGCGTGAGAAGTCCCTGGCGGTATTGGTAGTACCCAAGCAGGCTGCCGCGCCGATCCACCCCGGCCGCGAAGCTGAGCATCAGGAGGACTGTCCATGCCACCAGGAGCCAGCGAATCGCTGGCTGGCGCGGGAGGAAGCTGCCTTCGAGAGCGAGCCCAGCGAGGATGCTGGCCGTCGCAAGAAGCAGCGATGCTTGCTTTGGCAGAGTGAAGTCGTCGTACAGCTGGGGGTCGAAAATCGCTGGCGTAATGGCCAGCGAGATGAATACCCCGGCCGCGATACATGCCTTGCCGGGCGCTCGCCTCAACTCGGCCAGTCGGCGAGCCGAGCTTCGCGTCACCGCCTGATCGTAGGCGCGCCCCCGCAAACGCACAAAGCAAATGGAAACGCGCGATACCGTGGAAACGAGGGAGGATGCTGACTGTCTCCGGTGCACTCGAGGCGATACGATGGCTGCATGAAAGACTCGCCTCGCGGCATCGCACTGCTCGGTTCAACCGGCTCGGTAGGCCAGCAGTCGCTCGATGTCATTCGCAAGGCGCCGGAGATGTTCCGAGTGGTTGCGCTCGCCGCGGGACATAACTGCGATGAGTTGGCGCGGCAGGTGGTGGAGTTCCGGCCCCGCTATGTTTCCGCCGAAAGCCGCTCGGCTGCGCTCGATGAAGCGGTCGCCGAAACCGGCGCGTCGATCGTTTCGATGGACGAAATGGCCGTCGCCGACGAGACCGATGTGCTGCTCGTGAGCACCGCCGGCGCCGCCGGGCTCACGCCAACCCTGCGCGCCCTGGAGGCCGGCCGTCCCGTCGCCATCGCTAACAAAGAAGTACTGGTCATGGCAGGCAACCTGGTGCGCGCCGCAATGCTCCGCGGCGGGGGAGCGCTCCTCCCGGTGGATAGCGAGCACTCCGCCATCTGGCAATGCCTCTGGGGCGAAGAGGGTCACACCATCCGGCGCATTCTGCTCACCGCCAGCGGCGGCGCCTTCCGCGATTTCGACCAGGCGCAGCTTTCGGCGGTTACCACTGAACAGGCACTTAACCACCCCACGTGGAAGATGGGACGAAAGATAACCGTCGATAGCGCCTCCCTGATGAACAAAGGGATGGAGACGATCGAAGCCACCTGGCTGTTCGATGTCCCGATGGAAAAGGTGGAAGTCGTCCTGCACCGCGAATCGATCGTCCATTCCCTCGTTGAGTTCAGCGATGGCAGCGTAAAGGCCCAGCTCGGTGTGCCGGATATGCGTCTGCCGATTCAACTGGCCTTGGCTTATCCCAACCGCATGCCTACGCCACCGGCCCCGGCGCTGGACCTTGCAGCCATCGGGACGCTCAATTTCGGTCGCCCGGATATGGATCGCTTCCCCTGTTTGCGGCTAGCCATGGATGTTGGCCGGCGAGGCGGCACCTATCCGGCAGTGATGGCCGCCGCTGATGAAATTGCAGTCGAGCGTTTCCTCGGGGGCGACATTGGCTTCCTCGATATCCCTGGCGTGATTGAATCTGCTCTCGAACGCCACAACCCCGCCGCGGAGCCGGACCTTGAGGCCGTGCTCGCGGCAGATGCCGAAGGCCGCCGCCACGCGCGCGGCCTGGCCACTGGAGCGCCAGTTTGATTTTTCTTGCTTTCGACGCGGTCGCCATCCTTCGTGCCGCGGTGCCGTTCCTCGGGCTGCTACTTGTCCTCGTGGTATTGCATGAATTCGGGCACTTCCTCGCTGCCAAGGCGTTCGGCATCAAGGTTTTGGAGTTCGGCATCGGATTCCCCCCCAAAGCGCTGACTTACCTGCGCAAAGGCGATACGGAGTACACCCTCAACTGGTTGCCGATCGGCGGCTTCGTGCGGTTGCTGGGCGAGGAAGACCCGACGGACCCGCACTCGCTGGCTGCTGCGCCGCGTTGGAAACGCCTCACCGTGATGTTCGCCGGCGTCTTCATGAACTTCGTGCTTGCCATCCTGCTGCTCGCGGTGGGATTCATGGTCCCCCGTGAACGCTCGCTGGCCGGGGCCCAGGTTGGCGAAGTGGCCGCTGGCTCGCCCGCTTCGGAAGCGAAGATCAGTGGTGAAATGCGCGATGGCACAGCGCCGCTACAGGGGCTTCAGCCCGGAGACCGTGTCCTCGAAGTCGAGGGCCGCGATGTGAAGAACACAAACGAACTGATTTACGCCAACCGCCTGCACCTCGGCCAGACGCAGACTTGGGTCATCTCTCGCGCCGGTTCGACCCTTACCGCCGACGTCTTCGCACGCTGGCACCCACCAGCAGGGCAGGGGCCAACGGGCATCCGCATCTCTGCGCCCTCTCGCTGTCTCGAATTCGACGACGCCGGGACCTGCACGAAGGCGGAGCTGATCTTTCCGTTCACAGAATCAGTCTCGTACTACCCTTGGGAGGCGTTCCCCAAGGCAGTCGGTTCTCTCTGGGACACTGTTGTCCTCACCAAGAACGAGATTCAATCGCGCATCGGCGGCAATAGCGGCTCGCCGTCCGGCGAAGATCAGCCCACGTTTACAGGCCCGGTTGGCATCGCCACAACGACCGGCGACCTGATCGAACAGGAGGGTTGGCGTCCACTCATCGAGTTCGCCGCGCTGCTTAGCCTCAACCTTGCGATCTTCAACGCCCTGCCGCTGCCTATGCTCGATGGCGGGCGAATGTTCTTCGTCTTCGTGGAGATTCTGCGCGGCGGACGCCGTATCGCGCCCGAAAAGGAAGCGTTGGTCCACCTCACGGGCTTCGCTTTGCTCATGGGCGGCGTGCTGGTGGTTACCTACTTCGATATCGCCCGCCTTGTGACCTAGGCTCGCCCGGTGCTGTTCGATCTCATCTTCCTCAGCATCTTCGTCGTCGCCTGGTTGATCTGCGGCTTCGCGCCCTGGCTGGTGCTCTCAATTGCCACGCGTGGTGAGGCGGGCCTGATTAATCTGCCTCTCTGCCTCTTTGCGGCAGTGGTTGCCGGGTTTGCGGTGCCGGTATTCGGCGCCAATGGCGTGGCCGGCCTTTGGATTAGCCTTCTAGCAGCCGTGGCCGTACCGTCGATCCTGCTCGCCCTTCGGCGGTTCAGCCTCCACCATCCAGCGTCCACTCCAACTGCATCGCAGGAACACACCACCAAATGAAACCACTCGCGCTCTCAACCATGTTCGCCCAGCAGGACCGCTTCGACGACGGTGCAGCCTTTGCCCGGTTTGCAGCGGAGGCGGGTTACGACGGCATCGAGCTCTCCCACTCTACGCGTCAGGACAAGCTCCAACAGATTCTCGATTCGGGCATTCTGCCTGTCACTTCGGTCCATCAACCCGCCCCCTGGGTTCGCCACAACGATGGCCGCGGCAATTCGCACTGCAATCTCGCCTCTACAGACGACGCCGAGCGCAAAGCTGCAGTGGGCTTCGCTACAACAAGCATCGAATGGGCCGGCCGCCTGGGCGTGGACCGTTTGGTCGTGCACCTTGGGGCGGTCACGGATATTGCCGAGCAGTTTCCCGAGGAATTGGAAATGCGACGCCTCTTCGACGCCGGCCACCAGGAGGACCCGCGCTTCGCCGAACTGCGTGAGATTGTGGTGAAGCGCCGGGCGGATGAGCGCGAGCCGTATCTCGCGAAGGCGCGGGAATCGCTTGTCGCGCTTGTGCAAGCAGCCGAACCGCACGGCATCGCGATCGGGTTGGAGAATCGCTACCACTACCACGAGATCCCGTTGTTCGATGAGTACGAAGCGTTGCTTGACGGTTTGAGCCTCGAACAAGCCGGATATTGGCACGATGTCGGCCATGCCGAAGTGCTGCACCGGCTTGGCTTCGTGGACCGCCGGTCGTGGCTCGATGCGAACGGGCGGCGCTGTATCGGAGCTCACCTGCACGACGTCCTCGGCATTGGTGACCATCGCACGCCCGGCGACGGCGACGTTTCGTGGGACTACGTCGTGGCCGGCGTTCGGCACCTCCCGCGCTACACGCTCGAGATCAACCAGCACCAGCCCGATGACCGCGTCTCCGGAGCGCCAGCCTTCCTCGAACGAATTGGCCTGCGCTAAAGCAGATTCTCGGCTCTCTCGTGATACCATGCCCTCGATGGCCGTCCAACGCTTCCGGGTGCTCTTTCGCAAAGGTGAGCGCGTCCGCTACATCTCGCACCTCGACGTCTTGCGCTTTTGGGAACGGGCGATTCGGCGGGCGGAACTGCCGCTCTCCTACTCCCAAGGCTTCACGCCTCACCCAAAGCTGGCGTTCGCT
>JBBQGT010000130.1:0-8752 GCA_038323265.1 Tepidiformales bacterium | reverse complement strand
GCGAGGGCGAGGTGGGCAATCGCGTTCCAGAAGCGTGTCTGCCAGCGGCCGGGTGCGAGCAGTTGCGCGAGCGGGATGGCCGCTCCAGCGATGAGTGCGGCGGTTGGGAAGTCCCACGTGTGCACCGTTCGCACCAGGCCAACGGCGAGGCCAAGAAGCGCTGCCAGGATCCATGCGCGAGAACCAGGACTCGCTTGCACGGTGACTATGTAGGCGACTGCGAGGGCGATGACCAGTCCGAAGAACGGTACGCCCATCAGGTGCGGGTGAAGGTCGGCGAAAAGCAGTGACCAAAACGGGAACTCGGTGATATCGAACTGGCCGAAGTGGACGCGCGAGCTTCGCCACCAATCGAATGGCGGCAGACTGGCGCCGTGTACGAGGAACTGCCAGAGGCCGCCGAGAATGCCTACGGCGCCTCCAAGCACTGGAGTGCCGGAGGCCGCGCCCCAGGTGTTGACCGCCTGAAACCGTTCGATCGTCTGGTGCGCACCGTCAAGGTTGGCCATGAAGGTGAGGAGGATCGCGCCGAAGAAGCCGGCCGCGATCGCCGGGCGTCGCCAGATCCTTGTGGCTTCGTGCACGCCGGTGCGGGCCCGCGCTGCAATACCGACGAGGTTGTGCACCGTGGAGAAGGCGACGCTCACGCCAAGCGCCGCGAAGGTGGGTATGCCAAGGTTGAAGGCCACTTCGGGGAGCAATTTGAGCGCGCGAATGGGCACGGCGAGGAAGAACCAGCCCATGTAGTAGTAGTTCATGGACCCGCCCGCGAACCACGGGTCGTAGGGTGGCATGGTGGTCGAA
Source organism: Tepidiformales bacterium (assembly GCA_038323265.1). Classification (GTDB taxonomy): domain Bacteria; phylum Chloroflexota; class Dehalococcoidia; order Tepidiformales; family Tepidiformaceae; genus PNKC01. The sequence continues at coordinate 7,948 of JBBQGT010000130.1, read as the reverse complement.
CGCGTGACGGCCGTGAGATAGGCGATCTCCATCGGCTTTTCGCCGCCCTGGGGGTGGTGCCAGAGGTCCGGGTTGAAGTAGCGCAACAATAAAAACGCGGCGAACGCACCGAGGAACGCGAGTTCGAGCGCCAGCCAGGAGTGCCAGTGTTCGCGAATATCCTCGCGCAAGGCACGGCGACGGCGAATGCCGATGCCCAGCCCGGCGACAACAGCAACCCCGGATACCGTCCAGACCAACCCGCCCGAGAAGTGCGGTCCGCCCCATGCGACCAGCGCCCAGGTTGGTAGGACGATGGCTCCGAGACCGAGCAGCTTGGAAAGGCCGTAGCCGCGGTCCGGCAACGCGCGGAAGAGCCACGATACCCACGGAAAAGCCGCGAACGCCGCGATTTCCAGCCAGAGCAGCCACCAGAGCCATGGCAGGTGGCTGGCAAGCCCGTCGGCGTCGAAGACGTCGGTGAAGGTGCCGCCGGATTGCTGGATCTTCGCTTCTTCGGGCGTGAACTGGAGGCCGTTGGTGCGGCCCTGGCGCGGCAGAAGGTTCACCGCACGTTCGGGCTGTGCGCCGTTCAAGAGGGTCTTGGCCTTCTGGGCGTCGAAGTCCAGCGTCTTCTGGTAGATCGTCACCTCCGGGTGGTCGTAGACCGTGAATGATTCCTCGGCCGAAGCATCGTTGATGGAGAGTCCGAGGAACGTCGGGCGCACTTGAAAATGGGCGACGCGCTTGAAACCGAGTTCGCCCGAATCGAGCAACTGGTAGTAGCGGATCATCGCCGGGTATTCGGCTGGCAGGCGGGCGATGGAGTCCTTCACGCGGTTCGAAGAGATCGCCACGTAGTCTGCGTTCACCAGGCCGCCGGCGCCTTTGTCGTCTGGGCGACCGTAGATCAGTTGATCGACCTTCTGGAGCGAATCCGTGGTGTACGGCTCAGTTTCGATGAGCTTGAACTCGCCGTTGGGCCTGTTCGGCAGGCCGTAGGGCAGTGTGTCGTCCCAGATCTCGCCGGTGATGCGGGCGCCAGGAAGGGCGTTGTCGTAGAGCCACTCGCTAGCGGCGATGCGAGGATGCTCCTGGGTGTAGATGGACTGGAAGGCGAACGCCCAGAACGCCGATGCCCCGACGACCGCGAAAACGGCGGCCGCCGCCACGAACGAAAGCACGCGAGGAGAAGGGCGGATCCTTGCCGGGACGCGCGAAGGAATCGCCGGAAACGATTTGCGGCGTTGCCACAGTTCGAGCAGGCCCCACGCGGCCATCAGGCAGAGCACAGGGTAGATCGGTTCGAAGTAGCGCATGAAGGCCACGAAGCGCGGCCCCTGGAAGACGAATACCGCGCCCGCAAAGGCCAGCGGCATAAGGAACGTCAGTTCGCGGCGGCGGAACAGCACCACGCCCGCGGCTACCACCGAAACGATGGCAGCGATGCCCAGCGCCGGGCCCAAGCCCCAGAGCACGATATTCCGCAGCGGCGTGAGGAACGGACTGCGCCCAGCAAACTGGACGAAAGGCGGATAGTCCACGTTCCCGTTCTGGAAGTCGATCTCGCGCTCGATATCTGCGCGCCAGGTGGGATTGAGGTTCATGTCCCAGAAGTTCGGGCCAGCGAAGGCGTACGGCTGGGCGATGCGGAAGACGACCATGGCGAAGGCGATTGATACGCAGAGGAACGAAATGTCGCTCGTCCAGTGGCCATGCAACGCAGGTCGTTCGCCGTGCCACCGCAGACCGAGCCGGGGGACGTCGCGAATCGCGATGCGCATCGCCACGGCAAGCCCGGGCGCGAGCAACAGTGGCCAGGCCGTGACTTTGCTCGCCAGCCCCAGCCCAATGCACGACCCGAGAAGCGAGAACAGCAGGAACAGGCGAAGCGCCGGTCTTCGGATTTTCCGCTCGTCACGCAGAGTTTTCGCGGCGATGAGCAGCGTGCTCGCGCCGAAGAACGTGACATAAGGGTCCATCGTCCAGAAGTGCGCCAGCTGCGTTGGCAACACCGCGAGGGCGTAGAGCAGTGCGCCCAGCAGCCCAACCTTCCGCGAAAAAAGCGTTGTGCCAAGGGCGAAGACCAGCGCAATGGTCGCCGTATCGAAGAGCGCGGTAATGCGCCGCCCCCAGAGAATGTCCTTGTCGTACGAATTGCCAGGGCCGGCGCGGTCGGCGTATTCGTCAGGCAAGTCGATGCCGAGCAAACTGTCTGGCAACCGGCCAGCCATCGTCGCCGCTCCCTTTGCCAGGAACAGCGGGAATGTGCCGTAAACGTAGGAATGCGTTTCAGGGTCGTTGTAGGGATTGAGCGGGCTGGCACCGGTATCGAAGTAACCGCCAATGCTATCCGGCCAATCCAGCCGATCGGAGACGAGCGAGAGGAAGCGTTCGTCGGGGTGCATCTGGAGCGGAGTCTGGGCGCCACTCGGCTGATCCCAGTTGATGCCGTGCAGCCGCAGGGCGAGCCCAAGCAGGAGGATCAGCCCGAGGGCGACTTCCCAGCGCGCGACGGCGCCCCGGGCCCGGACCACCACGGCAGGGGGCCGGAAGCGAGACTCGTCGCGCTCGAAGGGGGTCTCGGCCAAAGGTCCTCCCCGGTTGGCAGCTGGCGGACGCTGACACAAAACTGCGACACCGCTTCAGAACTGGGATGCTCGCACGAATGGTATCCCCGGCGGGCCGTTGGCGAATGTAGGGGTTTAGAGGCCTTTCTCAACGAGGAAGTGCGTCAGGTCGCTGATGCGGCAGGCGTAGCCCCACTCGTTGTCGTACCAGGCGGCCACCTTGACCAGGTTGCCGCCGACGACGTTCGTCGATTGGCCGTCCACGATGCTGGAGCGCTCGTCGCCCTTCATATCCATCGAGACTACGGGGTCCATCGTGACGCCGAGGATACCCTTCATCTTCTCGAGGCCGGCCTCGCGTATCAGGTCGTTGAGCGCCTCTTTGGTGGTGTCTTTCTCGGTGAGGGCGACGATTTCGACGATCGAAACCGTGGGCGTCGGCACGCGGTAGGCAAGGCCGTCGATCAGGCCATCGATCTCGGGGATAACGAGCTTGAGGGCGCGGGCAGCGCCGGTAGAGGTGGGGACGATGTTCATTGCACCAGCGCGCATTTCGCGCAGGTCCGTCCCGGCGGCCTTATCGAGGATCTGCTGCGAGTTGGTGTAGCTGTGGATCGTGGTCATTTGCGCTTTGACAAGGCCGAGGTTGTCCACGATCACCTTCACCACCGGCGCCAGCCCGTTCGTAGTGCAACTGGCATTGGAGATGACGTGGTGTTTCGCCGGATCGTATTTTTCAGGGTTCACGCCGAGGACGATGGTCACGTCTTCGTTTTTCGCAGGGGCGCTGATAATTACCTTTTTCACGGTGTCGCGCTTGTGAGCGATGGCCTTGGTGGCGTCTGTGAAGAGGCCCGTTGATTCGATCACAATCTCGACGCCGACCGAGCCCCAGGGGATGGCCCCCGGGTCACGCTCCGCGAAGACCTTGATCAGGCGGCCATCGACCGAGATGCCGTCCGCTTCGGCGCGGATCTCGCGATGCCAGCGGCCGTAGCTGCTGTCGTACTTCAAGAGGTGAGCATTGGTCTCGGTGGGGACGAGGTCGTTGATGGCGACTACTTCGAGCGAATCGCCGTAACGGTCCGTGATGGCCTTGAGAACCTGGCGCCCGATGCGTCCGAAGCCGTTGATCCCGACCTTTGTTACCACGTTGCGTACCCCTGAGAAGCGATTGTGCTATCAGACTACCGAGAGAAGCGCCCGCGGGCTACCGCCAAGTGTTGCCTGAGGTGGCACAGATCGATTGCAAAGCTATAGCTCAGAGGCGGCTATAGGCTGAAGACATAGGCAAACACTGTAGTTCCATAGTATGACGCTATTTCTCCCAGCGGTCAGATACGCAAGTGCCCGTAGCGAGCAAACGCTGCGAGTACGAACCTCAAGGTAGAACTTAGTGGGAGAACCAAACGAATGAACCGAACAATGGTGGCCTGCCCCGCCTGTGACCTGCACTTCCTTTCCGCCCGGACGAAGACGTACTGCCCCGGCTGCCACCAGTTGGTGGAGCCCACCGTAGTAGCCCGCTAAGCGGGTCGCGGGTAACCAACCAGAGCGGCGAGGATCTCCGCCGGCGAGCCAATCGTGACCGCGCCCGGCGGAGGATCCGCTACCCAGGCCGGGAAAAATATGCGAAAGCCCGCCGCTTCGGCGGCACGGCGGTCTTTTGGATCGCCGGAGACCACGGCGCAGTCGCTGGCGTCGCGTTCGAGAAACGCAAGGCACTGGGTTAGCCGCGCTGCCGGGTCGTAGGTTTCGCCGGCAGGCGTTGCGGCTAACACAGCGAGGAAGCGGTCGAGTCCGGTGGACTGGCTCTGCTTGAGAGCAAGGCCGTGCGGCTGGCGGCTGATCGCGCCGATCTCCATCCAACCCCCGCGCAAGGCGTCTAGCGCCATGCCAATGCCTTCGTGCACGAGCAGCTTCTTCAGCCCGCTCCTGCGCGAAATTTCCGAGCACAGGGTTTCGCAGCGCGCGCGCTCCCCGGCCTCGGGCAGCAGCAACGTGAGGGCGTGGATCCATGGACGCCGGTGGTACTCCTCGATCAGGGGCTGCACATCGACTCGCCTGCCACAGGTAGCCGCCACTGATTCCTCCACCGCGTATTGCCACGCCTTACGCGAGTCGATCAGCGTGGCGTCGAGGTCAAAGATCACCGCCTTGGGCGGCTGAAGGGACCCTGGGCCGGGAGACACGATCTACCGAGCGAAACCGAAGCGGCGAAGCGCCGCCTGGTAATCGTCCGGTGTGTTGATGTCCAACGAGAGGAGGTCGTCGCTCGTCGGGAAGTCGTCCAGTTCGCTTTCGTGGGCACGGACGACCGCCAGGAGGCCGTCGGATTCTTCGGTGGCGGCCATCAACTCTTCGCGCAAGTTTCCGCTGAGGACGATCGGGTGGCCGTGGTGGCCGTTGTGGACGGGTCGAACACCAGAGCGCGCCGGTTTGTAGGCGGCCGCAAGATTTCGCACGAACTCCGCTGGGCGCGGCTGGTCAACGCTCGTAATGATGATCGCGTCGGCGTCGCGGCTCACGGCCTTGGCGCCCAAGCGAAGTGAGCTTGCCCGGCCCAGCTGAAAGAGCGAGTTGAGCATCACGCGGCACTCCAGGTTGTGTCCGCGCATGCCGCGCTGGATTTCGTCTCCGCGGTGGCCAAGGACAACGATTATCTCGTCGGCGCCGGCTTCGCGCAGTTGGTGGACGTGGTAGGCAATGAGCGGCTCGCCTCCCCACTCGAGCAGCGCCTTGGGCCGGCCCATTCGGGAGGAGAACCCGGCGGCGAGGACGATCGAGGAGAGCATGAAGCCGAGTGTATCTCAGGACTGCGCTCGGCTCACCCGGGGGCGGTAGTTAGCGCCCTCTCGCGGCGAACGCGAGCTCGCCGCCCTTGAACACGTAGCGAACGCGCTCTAGCGCCGAGAGGTCTTGGGTTGGGTCGCCTTCGACGACCAACAGGTCGGCGAGGCGGCCTTGGGCGATGACGCCGCGATCGGGGAGATCCAGCAGTTCCGCGGACCTGCTGGTGGCGAGCCGAAGTGCTTCGACGGGCTTCAGCCCGGCCATATCGGCGAGCACCTTGATCGCCGCGCCAAGCGCCTCGTGGGGCACGCCGGGGATGCCGCAATCGGTGCTCATCAGCACGTTGCAGCCCTGGGCCAGCAGGTCGCGCATCACCTCGGCGCGGCGCTTGCGGAGGCCATCATCCGGCCAGCGCAGGTAGCCGATGGAGACTGTCGGCGAAACGCCAATTTTCGCCGCGGCGATGTGCGCTCCGTCCTCGGGGTTGTAGTCGTAGCCCCCGTGTTTGGTGAATGAGCAGTGCTCGATCATGTCGACCCCCGCCTCGGTGGCTACGCGAATCCCTTCGCTGCCGTGGGCGTGGGCGGTCACTTTGCGCCGCAGCCGGTGCGCTTCATCGATGCAGGCGCGAAGCTCGGCGGCCGTGTACTGCGGCGCGAAGGTGTTGGTGCGCGGAGTCATGTTGCCCCCGGTGGCCATCACCTTTATCCAATCGACGCCTGCTTTGACGTGCTCCCGGACCGCTTTGCGAATGCCCAGTTCGCCATCCGCCTCGCCGCCCATGAACCAGCAGTGGCCGCCGGTGGTGGTGATCGGCGCGCCAGCGACGAGTAGCCGTGGCCCAGGCGCCAGGCCGCTGGCGAACGCCTCGCGCACTTCGATGGACAGGCCGGTGGGCGCGCCAAGGTCGCGGACGGTGGTGATGCCCGCTTCTAACATGCGGCGGCCGTTCTGGGCCATGCGTAGGGCCATGGTCGCGGGCGTGTCCGCGTCGTAGACCGCCCGCCAATCGGTAGCGGCGTTGAAGCAGAGGTGGGCGTGCCCCTCGATTAGGCCAGGCAGGATCGTACAGCCGGCGAAATCGAGGCCTTGGGAGGTGGCGCCGGAAGCAGATGCAGTCCTCGTGATCGCCGCGATCAGGCCGTCATGAAGCTCAAGCGAAGCCCGGATTGGGGCGTCAGCCAGTCCATCCCAGATCTGGAGCCCGTTGAGGGCGAAGTCAGTCATGAGCCAGATTCTACGCGGCGCTACGCTAGATGCGGGCGCTCTCGATAGTCGTCAGCAGGATGCCCTTGCAGCCGATGCGCGAGAGTTCGTCCATCACGTGGTTCGCGCTATTCGCCTTGACCATGGCCTTCACCGAGAGCCAGCGAGGGTCTTGAAGGGTAGTGATGGTGGGCGATTCGATGCCGGGCGTGATCTTCGTGGCCGCCCCCACGAGATCCACCGGACAGTCGTATTCGACCATCCGGTACTCGTACGCTACGAGCCGGCCTTCGAGGCGGCTGCGCATGATGCGCACGTCGTCGTGCTCCTCATGCCCAGGCTGAGCGAAGAACCCGGCGTTCGATCGGAAGAGCGGCTCGCCGACGATGCGGAGGCCCGCCTGTTCAAGCGTGTTCCCCGTTTCCACAACGTCGATGACGGCGTCGGCGATCCCCAGGCGGACGGAAATCTCGACCGCGCCTTCAAGCTCCGCGACTTCGAGGGTGCGGCCGTTGAAGTAGTTACGCGTGATCGTGGGGAAGGAGGTGGCGATGCGAAGCTTAGAGACCTCGTCGAGGGTGCGGTATGGCGAATCGTCCATTACCGCCGCACAAAGCTTGGAAAAGCCAAAATTGAGGTCCAGTAGCGGGTCTGATTTCTGACCTTTTTCGGCGGCGAAGTCCTTGCCCGTGATGCCCGCGTCCAGCACGCCGCTCGCGACATAAAGTGGGATGTCGCCAGGCCGCAGGAAGTAGAACTCCACATTGTTCTCGGGGTCCAGGCTGCTCAGGCTTTTTGGCGATTTGCTCAGCTTGTAGCCGCAGGAAGTGAGGATTTCGACGGTTGGTTCGAAGAGCTGGCCTTTGTTGGGCAGGGCGACTTTGATCATAGCCGGGCGTAGACCTCGGGAAGGGCGATGCGCCGTTCCGCCATCATGCAGGCCACGTAGTAGAGCACCTGTGAAAGCTCGAGTGCGAGGCTCGAGTCGTCCTCGTAGCGGGCCGCCATCCAGCTCTCGGCCGCTTCTTCCACCAGCTTCTTGCCGATCGCGTGCGCGCCGCCTTCGAACAGCGCGGTGGTCGACGTGCCCGGCGGCATGTCCCGCTTGCGTGAGACAGCCAGTTCCACAATCTCTTCGAAGGTCACTCCGAGAGCATACCAAGGCCACCTGTCTGAGACACGCGCTGGCGCGCGGTGCACCGCTGAGCAGCGCGCTAGCTGTCCGAGCGGTGGCTATCGAACGGGTTGGCGATGCCGTATTCGGCGGTGAGCAGCCGCAAGAAATCGCGGATTGGCGGCGCGAGAATGCGGTTGCGGACGACGTGTACGCCCACTTCCCGTTGCGCCGGCTGCTCCATATCGCGAATCTCCACGCGCGTGAGTTGCCCGGCGGCCACTTC
>JBBQGT010000129.1:0-8771 GCA_038323265.1 Tepidiformales bacterium | reverse complement strand
GAAGTCTGTTGCAATCACTGTAGAGAATTCGCAGCGAAGCGGCGCGACGTTCGCTTAGCCGCGGAACTGGTCGAAGAAGCGCGAGATATGCTCGTGCAGGCCAGCTTGGGCGACGAGCAGGCCGCGGATGTACGGCTCTGGCTGATTGAACCTGAGCGGCTCGCCCAGGACGCCGGTGACGCGCAGTCCAGCCGCCAGGCAGAGTGCCGCTCCCGCGGCGACATCCCATTCGCTCCGCCCGGTACCTGTCACTACAAGGTCGCCTTCGCCTTCGGCCAACAGCGCCAGCCGGTAGGCGACGCTGCCTACGCCGCGTGAGGTCGCTCCGCGGGGCAGCGGCGGGATGTTGTTGTACTGCGCTTCTCCACGGCCCACCAGCGCTTCGAAGGTCACTGGCAGCAGCTTCTTCGCGGGCCGCTCCTCCGCCCAGATGCAGATTGCCGCAGACATGCGGTCCGCCGCGGGGTTGTATACCACGCCAAGAGCGGGCGACCCATCGATCACCAGCCCGATCGAGATCGAATACTCGGGAATGCCCTGCAGGTACTCGCGAGTGCCATCGATGGGGTCCACGATCCAGACGCGTTCTTTGTCCAGCCGGTGGTCGGTGTCCGTGTGCTCTTCGCTCAGCCAACCGCTGTCCGGAAACGGCTTGGTGAGCGCTTCGTGCAGCATCTCCGCTGCCAGGATGTCGGCCTCAGAGACGAGTTCCCAGCCCTCTTTGCGGCCGTAACGCACCCCCTCGTTGCGCAGCCGCAGCACCTCAGCACCAGCTGCCCTGGCCGCGGCAACGGCAATCGCCAGTTCGGCGTCAAGGTTGATCTCAGCCACGAGAGACCGCCTGGCCTCTAGGCAAAGGCCGCGAAGATCTCTTCGAACGCCTTGATCTGCCCGCCTTTTGTCGACGACGGGACGACGATGGGCGTTTTCACGCCAGCGGCGAACCACGCCTCCAGGCCTTCGCGCACTTCGCCCACCGACCCGTAAAGCGTCGAATCGGAGAGCCAGCGGTCGGTCATCATGCTCGGAAGTTTATCGCGGTCGCCCGCGGCGAGGGCCGCTTCGATCGCCTCCATCTCCTCGCGATAGCCGGCCTCTTTCCAGTAGTTGCGGTAGTTCGGCAACATCACGTACCCGGAAAGCGTGCGCCGCATCACGGCCGCAGCTGCGTCACGGTCGTCGTCGATGCACGTTGGGATCATGTCGCCGATGTAGAAATCGCCATTGCGCTTGCCGGCCGGTATGGCGCTGAGTGAATCCGCCATGTGCGAGCGCGAGGCATTCGCCCAAACCGCGCCCTCGGCCACCTCAACGGCGAGGCCCACCATCTTCTTGCGGAGGGTTGCAAGCACGATTGGCGGGAGAGCACCCCACTGCTGGGCGCCTTCGCGCATCTTCGCCACGTACTCCCGCATGTCGGTCAGCGGCTTGCCGACCTCTGCACCCAGGCGCGTGTTGGCCGGGGCGTGGCTGACGCCGATGCCGAGGTAGAAGCGCCCGTCGCTGATTTCGTGGATGTAGGAGGCCGCCTGGCCCATGTCGAGCGCGTTGCGGGCGTAGATGTTCGCGATCGCCGTGCCAAAGCGAATCTCTTTGGTGGCGTGGGCGATCGAGAGGCAGAGGCCAATACCGTCGCCGAAGCTGGCGCAGTAAATGCCCTGGAAGCCGCGTCGCTCGATCTCCTGCGCGAGTTCCACGGTCTGTTTGCGGCGGCCGGCGACGGCGGCGAGCGAAAGTGCGGGCATCTGGGGCAAAGTTGGGCTCCGATAAAAATGGGTGTTAGCCGACTATAGGCCAGCACCCCACCGGGTGAGAAATTACCCGCCAGCCAGGCCGTCCCTAGGCGTCTTGCCGGTAGCGCAACATCTGTCCCGCGCCAGCGCCAGAGTGCTTGCCGTCTTCGTAGGCTATTTCGCCGTTCACCACTACTAGCTTGATGCCAACGGGCTCCTGCTTCGGCTCTTTGTAGGTGGCAGTGTCCCGCACGGTGTCGGGATCGAAGAGGACGAGGTCCGCCCAGTAGCCTTCGCGCACATATCCCCGGCCCGCCATCCCGAAACGCTCGCATGCGAGGCTCGTCATCCGACGGATCGCCTCTTCCAGCGTGATGATGCCGCGCTCCCGCACATACTGGCCCAGCACGCGAGGCATGGTGCCGTAGAGCCGTGGGTGTGGCCGTCCGTTGAGGTCTGGGATGCCGTCGGAGCCGATCATCACCCGTGGGTCGCGCAAGTTCGTTTCGATATCCGCCTCATCGATGATGAAGTGCGTGCAGATCACGTTCGTGCCACGCGGTGTGCCGAGCACCTGCCGGACGGTCTCGGCGACATCCCAGCCATGCTCCTCCCCGATTTCGGGGATCATCTTGCCTTCGAGCGTGGTGTCATCCGGGCAACTGTTGATCATCACGTTCGTTGCCCACTCGACGTCGAGCTTTTCGAGGTTGACGTACTGCCACATTGGGCCGCTGCCGGCCGTGTATGGGTAGATGTCGAAGGTCACACTCATCCCATCGGCTTCCGCGCGGTCGACGAGTGCGAACGACTCGCCGATGCGCCCCCAGTTGCGCTTGCCGGCCGACTTGTGGTGCGAGATGTGCAAGCCGATGCCGGCCGACCTCGCGATCGTCAGGGCTTCTTCCACCGCTTCCAGCAGCTTGTCGCCTTCGTTCCGCATGTGAGTGGCGTAGAGACCGCCAAACGGTGCGCACTCCTCGGCAAGGGAGACCACTTCGTTGGTGTCGCTGTATCGCCCCGGTTCGTAAATCAGGCCGGTCGAGAATCCGCAGGCGCCCTGTTCCATCGCCTGGCGGACGTGTCCGCGCATCTCCGCGAGCTCGGTGGCCGTCGCAAGCCGCTTCTCCACGCCCAGCACGTAGGCGCGCACGCGGTTGTGGCCGACGAGCATCATGTTGTTGATCGCTGGCCGCTGCGCCATGCAGGCCGCGAAGTAGCCATTTAGGTCCGTCCAGTTGGCGTTCTTCGAACTCGCGAGATCGCCGGGCATGAACTTCCGGCCCGGCTCGTTCGGGATGGTGCTCGAACCGCAGTTACCGCTGACCTCCGATGTCACACCCTGGGCCAGCTTGAACTCCATTCCTGGGTAGCGGATGAACGCGCCGTCGTCATGCGAATGCGTGTCCACGAACCCCGGCGAGAGGACCAGGCCCTTGGCGTCGATTTCGCGCTTCCCTGCGCCAGCCGTGCCGACGGTCGTGATGCGCCCCTCGCTCACCTCAACGTCGCCGGCGAACCCTGGCCCTCCGGAGCCATCGAGAATGCGGGCATTGCGAATGACGAGGTCAGCGGGCACGGCGTAGCTCCTGCCCGGCTGGCCGTGTTGGCACGATCACGCGTCGTCGTCCATCACGAAGTCCCCGGGTCGGGTAATGAAGTAGCGGTAGTCTATTACGAAACTGCGGATGCCCAACTGGTGGAAGAGCGTATTCAGGTCACCGTGGTGGCCGCGCTCGTGAATCAACAGGTTGGTCAGTACGTCGGCCCGGCTGAGTCTCTCGGGAACCTCCGTGAAGCGGTACTCGCGCTTCCCGTACAGGGTTGCGTCCGAACACTCCATGGCGCCGAGGAATGCGGTGCGGCAGTCTCGACGATAGCTTCGCATCTGCTCCCAGCTTTGCAGCGCCTCGGGGCTGGTGTACATCAGCTTCCCAAGGTCCAACGCCCATTCGCCGTTGATCCACCCGTCATACGCCGAGACGAAATGTTCGAAGCAATCGCGGAGTGCTGGCCACCCAGAACTCGGAATGCGCTCGGAGAACTGGGATAGCAGCAGCGTATCGATTGTGGCGGCGATCCGCTCCCACGCGAATTCCGTGTAGTCGTACAACTCCCTGATCGCGGCACGGTCCATTGGCCACCTCCTGATCACACGATGGTACCGAACGAATGTTCTGTTCGCAAACGGCACTCTCGCTCAGCCAACGCCAAACCAGTACGGTAAGTAAGAGGAACGCCGCATGCCGAACCGCTTGAAGGACGAAACTAGTCCCTACCTGCTCCAGCACGCCGAGAACCCCGTGGACTGGTATCCGTGGGGCGATGAAGCATTCGCGGCGGCGCGGACGCAAGGCAAGCCGGTGCTGCTCTCGGTTGGATACAGCGCCTGCCACTGGTGCCACATCATGGCCCACGAATCGTTCGAAGACCCCGCAATCGCGGGACTGATGAATCAGTACTTCATCAACATCAAGGTGGATCGCGAGGAGCGGCCGGACATCGATGGCGTCTACATGACTGCCGTCCAGGCGCTCACCGGCCAGGGCGGCTGGCCGATGACGGTCTTCATGACCCCCGACGGCAAGCCCTTCTACGCCGGCACCTACTTCCCTCCGAGCGACGGCCATGGCCGCCCCGGGTTCCCGCGGGTACTCGAAACGCTGCACGAAAAATGGCTCGATGAAAAAGACCAGATCGTGAAGTCGGCCGAGGCCATTACTGATCACATTCGCCAGGCAGCCGCGCGAGTCGCCGTAGGCGAGGCGCAGGTTACAGCGGATTTACCTGCGCGAGCGGCCGCTCTATACGCCGAATCGTTCGATGCAGAATGGGGCGGGTTTGGCCTGGCGCCGAAGTTCCCGAGCCCTTCCGGACTTGAGTTCCTGCTCGCGCATTCCGTCCGCGCGGAAGCTGAGCCTTCAGCGCGCGAGATGGTGCTCCAAACGCTCCGCCAGATGGCCAGCGGCGGTATGTACGACCAGTTGGGCGGCGGCTTCGCGCGCTACAGCGTTGACCAGACATGGATGGTGCCGCACTTCGAAAAGATGCTCTACGACAACGCACAGTTGGTGCGCGTCTACCTCCATGCCTTCCAACTGACCGGCGACCCGCTTTTCGAACGTATAGTCCGCGAAACACTCGCCTACCTTGAACGCGAAATGCTCGATCCCGAGGGCGGCTTTTACGCCGCCCAGGACGCCGACAGCGAAGGCATCGAGGGCAAGTATTTCGTTTGGACTCTGGCAGAGCTCGCCGAAGTGCTGGGAGAGGACGCCCCGTTGTTCTCCGCGTGGTTCGGCGTCAGTGCAACCGGCAACTTCACTGACCCTCACCATCCGGAACTTACGGGCCGCAACGTCCTTTCGGTCCGGCAGGATGCTGAAGCAGTCGCCGCGCAATTCGGCCTGGATGTTGCAACGCTGCTCGACAAGGTGGAAGCGATGCGCACCGTGCTGCTGGCCGCCCGCGACCGGCGCGTGAAGCCGGGGCTCGATGACAAGATGCTCACGTCCTGGAATGGACTCGCCCTGGCTGCGTTCGCCGAAGCCGCTCGCGTGCTCCAGAACCCCAGCTACCGGGACGTTGCCGAACACAACGCCCTTTTCCTTCGCGAAAAGGCGTGGCGCAAAGGGCGCCTGTTGCACACCTACAAAGCCGGCGTTTCGAAGGTCGAAGGGCTGCTTGAAGACTACGCCTACGTCGGGCTGGGCCTGGTCGAACTGTTCAAACTGACCGGGGACCTTGAACACCTGGAGTGGGCGCGCGAGCTGTTCGAAACCTCCATTCGCGAGTTCCGCGACGCCGAGCAGGGCGGATTCTTCGAATCGTCTGCATCCGGAGAGGCGCTCATCGTCCGTCAAAAGTCGTTCTTTGATGCGGCAACGCCTAGCGGCAACGGCGCGATGGCCCTCCTGTCGCTCTGGATCGCCCGCTACTACGTCCGCCCCGAAGGCGAGCATTTGGCCAATGAGGTGATCAACCAGGTACACGACCATCTACTGCAGGCGCCCACCGGTTTCGGGTCGCTCTGGCAGGCAGTCGAGTTCCTGCTCGCGCCCCACCGTGAAGTGGCGATTGTGGGTGCGCCTGCGGAGCGGCAGCCGCTCGAAGCCGAGATTGCTCGGCAGTTCCGCCCGTGGCTAGCAATCGCCCCGTCGACCGAAGGGCGCGGGCTGCCAATGTTCGAGGGCCGCGAGGCGAGCGGAAAAGCCCTCGCCTACGTTTGCGAAGATATGGTCTGCCAGTTGCCGGTGACCGAGGCGCCAGCTCTGGCGGCTCAACTCTCGCGCTAACTGCTCACGCGAAGACGTCTTCGACCGCAGTGATGGTCACGCGATCAGGCAAAATGCCGAGGTCGAGCGCGCCGATGATGTTGTCCTCCGCGAGCAGTTCCGGCGGGCGCGCCCCGTCGTAGGAGATCGGGCTGAACGCGCTAGATGTGAGCTCTGCCTTCAGTGCCTCGGCGCCGCTTGCAACCATCACAACGGTGAGATTCGTGGCCGAAAGGTGAGCGCGCACTGCGGCGTTCACGCAGCCAACCGTCAGGGAGGCGAGTTCGGCGCGCATCCAGTTCGTGAACTCCGGCAGGCCATACCAGCGGCTATCGAGTGCGTAGCCGAGTTGCTGGTCCTGTGTCTTCGTCATCACGAAGACGTTCTTGCTGAGGTACTGTCGCGTCGCTTCGAAGTCCTCCTCGCTGATCCCGATGGCGATCAGCGCCCGCAGTTCGAACAGCGCCGCCTTGAGGGCAAACACCGCCTGCTCCGGTCGTACGGGCCGAATCCAGATCTCGAAGATCTGCGCCAGGCGGCCCAGGTTCGGGTTCGGGAAGAACTGATTCATGCCGCGAGGGAACGCCTCGATGTAGGCGTAATCGCCGTAGTTCATGCCGCGCGCCTCGCGGAGTCGCTGATACAGCCGGCCGTTCGAAGCACGGTGCTCTCCGAGCCACGCGCGCACCAACCAGAGCGCCGCGAAATCCGCATGACTACGCGTCACTGCGATGCGATGTCCGAAAGATATCGCCACCGCGCGCGTGTCTTTCTCGACGATCTCCACTTTCAGCCCGCCGCATGACGCATCGTCCGCCAGATTCGATTTCGGCGCTGCAACCCCCGCGGGAAGCTTAGCCAGCTGGGTGGTCAGCGCGGCGCTGAACGATTCGGGCGCGTCGCCTGCGAGCCCAACAGTGAGCCGCGCCTGGCTGAAGTGCTCCGTAACGAACGCCCTAACGTCGTCGAGCGTGATGTTGGCCAGGCTGGCTACCTTGCCCAGGGCGGTGTGGCCGTACGCAGAGCCAGCAAAGAGCAACTCCTGCAAGCGTTCTTTCCCCAGCTCTTCTTCGTTGTTCCCGCGCAGGTCCTGAATAAGGGCGTTTGTTTGGCTCGTTTTGATCCGCGCGAAGTCCTCCTCCCGATAGCCGGGTTCGACCAGCTGTGGAAGAGCGATTCCAAGGAACGCGTCCAGCGTGTCGCGGTGAGCGACGCCGGTGAACGTCGTCATCTCGCGGTCGACCTGCGCTCCGAAACTGGCGGCGAACGGGAAGAGTGCGCGATTGATCTCATCGATCCGCATCCGCGAACTGCCGGCCTCGGTGATCATCGAAGCCGCGAGTTGCGCAAGGCCCTCTTTGCCCGGCGGGTCGAACGCGCAGCCCGTTTCGAACAGCAGCTTAAAACGCACCAACGCGGAAGCGCTCGGCAGCACCACGGCTGGCGAAACGGCCGCTTGGCGAGCGTTTGATGCCGGCGGACGTAGCTGCGGCGCAGCGTTCATAGAGGCTGGCAACGCCTCGCTGGCGAGTGTCGCAGTCACCATGTTCGCTTCAGTGATGTACCTCTCGGCGACGCGCTGCACGTCTTCAGCAGTGAGTGAGTCATAGACCGCGTAGAGGTTGTTGAGCGTCTCGAACGACCTCCGGAAACGCACGTACCGGGCAAGCGTCGACGCGATCGCCTCCGAGTTGTCGAGCGTCCGCACGAAGGCGTATCGAGCATGGCTTTTCGCCTCCTCCAGCCTCGTCGTATCGGTCGTGGATTGCGGCAGTGCCGCAAACGCGTCCGCGAGTTGGTCGCGGACGTACGCCACCTTGCCGGTCTCTGTGACGCGTGCGAACACGGTGAACAGTCCAGGATCCTGGGAGGACGGCAGGTAGGGGAAAAGTTCGTCCACCACCTGCTCCCGCTCAACCAGTCGCTGGTAGAGTTCGGACGTTTCGCCGAACGTCAGGTCGAGAAGCACGTCGAGCGCGGAGAACTCCGGCTCGGATTCCGAGAAGGCTGGCCCATGGAAGCCGATGCTCACCCAGGGCAGCGTCGAACTCGTCCACGGCACGTGCGCGACTACCGGAGCAGTCGCCGTTGGTTCACGGGGGATGGCTTCAGTTTCACCGCTGCCTGCGGACCACGCACTCCAATGTTTCTCTACCAGCGTCGCCGCTGCTTCCACGTCGAGGTCGCCCGCCAGGATGACGGTGGTGTACTCCGGCCGGTACCACCGTTCGAAAAACGTGCGGGAGTAGGCGAACTGGTTCGGCATCTCCTCGATGTCGCGGATAAAGCCCATCGTGGTGTGCTTGTAGGTGTGCGTGGAGTAGGCGTGATCGCGCTGGACTTCGATCAGCTTGTTCAACGGGTCCGCGCTGTTCTTGTTGTATTCGCCCAGCACTGCTCGCGCTTCCGTCTTGAAGTCGTCCTCGGAGTAAGAGAGGTTCATGAACCTGTCGGCTTCGAGTTCGAGCACCTGGTCGAGGTCTTCCTTCGCGCAGGTGATGTGGTAGTTGGTGTAGTCGTCCGTGGTGTAGGCGTTCTGGCGCGCGCCGGTGCGCGTGATGATCTCCTGGTAAGCATCCGCGGAGTACCGCTCAGTGCCACGGAACATCATGTGTTCGAAAAAGTGTGCAAAGCCGCTCTTGCCGGTCTCAACTTCGTTGCGCGAACCCGTTTGCACGGGGATCTGCAAGGAGACCAGGTTGGGGAAGCCGGTGTTTACAACGATAATTCGCAACCCGTTCGGCAGCGTTCGTTCAAGCGCCGG
>JBBQGT010000128.1:0-8778 GCA_038323265.1 Tepidiformales bacterium | reverse complement strand
GTTCGTGGGACTGGCCCAGGCCACACACCCTGCGGTTGTCTTACCGCTGGCCGGGTTGCTCTTCCTAGGTCGTTTCCCGTTCGAGGCGGACAAACGCCGCTATCTGCTCTGTTATCTCGCCTCCCTCGTCATCGCCGCTCCCGCCACGTGGCTTGTACTTATTTCGCCCGTCGTCGAAGACAGTTCGACGCTCACGCTGCTGGAGAATTTCGTGGGCACCGTCGGTCTACGCGCGGGAGTCGTCTTTGCACCCTTGCTGGCGTTGTGGCTGATGCGCAAACGCAGCGTTGATTGGCTCTGGGGGACGATCGCCATTGCGGCGGTCCTGAACGTCGTCCTCATTCCCATCCGCGACACGGGCTACGGCTGGGGCGCGCTCACCCGTACAGCGAACGAACAGCTCGTCCCGTTTCTCGAATCAGCCGATTTCCAGCCGGGCGCAACGTACCGCCTGCTCCGCGTGGCAGATGGCAAAGTCGGCATGTACCAGTTGATCCAACACGGTGGCCGGTTGGATTCCGAATTCTTCCCCGAAAGCATCAGCCGCCGCAGTTGGCCCACGCCTTCCGCCTACAGCGATTTCCTTGCGAGGCGCCACGTGGACTACGTAATCATCTACCGGACTTACGACGTCCGTTACGCTACCAACGAGCACGACCTGCTCGATCAGATGGTTCGCGGAGGCTGCGCTGAGCGAAGCACCCCGTCTGAACAGTTCGACGTTTACCACGTGACGGGCACTTGCCTATGACGCCCCTTCCCCAGCGGCCTAACATACGGCGCAGGAGCCCCAAATGACCGTCCCCGTCGATCGCAGGGCCGTCCGCGTCATGGTCGTGGACGACAGCCCCGACATCCTCTCCATCGTCCAGCGCGGGCTCCAACGCCGCGGCTACGAAGTGGTCGCTTGTGCGGACGGTGATTCGGCGCTGAAGGCTTTTTCCCGTGAAATCCCGGACCTCGTCGTGCTCGACCTCCTGCTGCCAGACGCCGACGGCATCGACCTTTGCTACCAGCTGCAAGAGATGGCGGAAGTGCCCGTCATCATGCTCACCTCGCGGGATGGCGTTAGCGACCGAGTCGAAGGGCTGCGGGCTGGCGCCGATGACTACGTGGTCAAGCCCTTCGCGATGGAGGAGCTTGTGGCGCGCATCGAGGCCGTCTTGCGGCGGCGGCCCGCCTCGCCCAGCACCATTTCGTACGAAGACCTTGTGCTCGATGTGGACGCTCACATGGTGACGCGCGAGGGGCAGGCTGTGCCGCTGACGCCCAAGGAATTCACGCTCCTGGAGGTGATGGCGCGGAAGCCCAATCGCGTCTTCACCCGCGAAACGCTGATGTCCCTGCTTTGGCCCGGCAGCGAATCGGTGGACGACAACCTGCTCGACGCGCACGCCACAAACCTTCGCCAGAAGCTGGAAGCGGGCGGCGGGCGGCGACTTATCCAGACCGTCCGCGGTATTGGGTTCGTGCTCCGTTGAGGTATCCGGACCGGTTGGCCACCCGGCTCAGCGTTTCCTTCGTGCTGCTCTTTCTCCTCACCTTTTCGGCGGTCGTGGCGGTCACTCTCTACTACGCGCAACGCACTTTTCAAACGTCCATCGATGATAACTTGCAAGGTCTCGTCGAGACTGTGGAGCTTCGGCTTGGCCAGAATGGCGCCAACAACCAGACCGTCGTCGAAGAGCTCTCATCTGCCGCCCAGTTCGTGGAGCTGGTCGACAGCCCCGGCGTGGTGACGGCGCGGTCTTCGAACCTGGGTACCGCACAGATCCCCGCAGTGCTTGGTGGCCGCCCCTCTAGCCGCATCTCGTTCTATACGTTCAAGCTCGGGAACTCCAAGCTGCGCGCCGTGCGCTACCCGTTGATCCCTGATGGCCTGGTAGAAGGCTACGTTGTCGCCGCCAGCCCGATCCCCGAGGTCGATGACTCGCTCCAGAGCCTAATGGCCGTGGCAGTAGTTGCCGGCGTGCTCGGCATGAGCATCGCAGTTGTGGGCACCGTCTGGCTTTCGGTGCGCGAATCGCGGCCACTGCGTGACCTCACGGATGCCGCGCGGGCCACGGCAGCGGCCGGATTCGGCCTGGCAATCCCGCCCTCCGCAGCCGGCAGCCGCGAGGCGCGCGAGCTTCGTGGCGCCTTCTCCGCGTTGGTCGAACGCCAGCGCGAGGTGCTCGCCCGGGAGCGCGCCTTCTTTGCCGACTCTTCACACGTCCTGCGTACCCCGCTTGCCGTCCTCCAGGGCGACATCGAAATGCTGGAGCAGGGCGTCTACGGCAAGGAGCGCATCGAAGTCGTGGCGCAAGCTCGCGTCAACCTGGAGAAAATGTCGCGCGCCGTCAGCGGGTTGCTCTTGCTCGCCAGGGAGAGCGACGCCTCGGAGACCGCGTGGGAGGTGGTTGAGCTTTCGAACGTCCTGAATAGTCTGGTCGAGGGCGCCCGCGTGGCCTCACCGGGGTTGACGATCACCTCGAAGATCGAAGGCGGCCTCGAAATCGCTGGCGATTCGCACCAGATAAACGACCTCTTCGTCAGCATCTTCGAGAACGCCCGACGCTACACGCCAATAGGTGGGACCGTGCACATCACCGCCGCCCGCTCGGCGAGCGATGTTGTGGTCGAAGTGGCGGACAACGGAATTGGCCTCCGCAGCGAAGAGTCTGAACACCTCAAGGATCGCTTCTACCGCGGCGCGGAAGCCCGTAAAATGTTCCCCGAGGGCAGCGGCATCGGGCTTGCCATCGCAGATCGCATCGTCCGTAACCACCAGGGCGCTTTCGACCTTAGCGCCCGTGAAGGCGGCGGCGCTTCGGCAAAAGTCACGCTCCCATTACTTACGTAGCAAATTCAGTCAACGTTCAGGGTTGCTTGGGAAACGCTTTTGGGGCCGGTGACAGGCTGCGGTTGTTGAGGCACGGACCGTCGCGAGACCCCTTGCCCGGCAAATCAGCACCATGAGGTGACCATGCGAGTCCCCGCAGCTTCCATCGTCTTCAGCGAAGACGACATCAAGGAAGCCCTTTCGCTCATTGAATCCAGCCTGCGCAGCGGCAGCCTCACGCTCGGCAAGCACGGCCAGGCCCTGGAAGAAGCGTTCGCCGCTCGCTGCGGTCGAAAATACGCCGTCGCCGTGAGCAGCGGCACCAGCGCCATCGAAATCGTCCTTCGCGCCCTGAACATCGAAGGACGCGAAGTTATCGTCCCGGACAACACGTTTTTCGCCACGGCGGCAGCCGTAGCTCACGCGGGCGGCACCCCGGTGCTGGCCGACGCTGACCGCGAGACCCTGGCAATCAGCGTCGATGACGTGCTGGCGCGCATCACGGACAAGACCGCGGGCGTCGTCATCGTGCACATCGGCGGCATCGTCACGCCTGAGCTTCCGCGGCTTGAGGCCGAATGCAAGAAGCGCGGCATGTTCCTGATGTGCGATGCGGCCCACGCTCACGGCGCTTCGCTCGATGGCCGCGACGCTTCGGACTGGGGCATCGCCTCCACCTATTCGTTCTACCCCACCAAGGTCATGACCTCCGGCGAGGGCGGCATGATCGTCACCGATGACGAGTCGATCGCCGAAGAGGCGCGCGTCTATCGGGACCAGGGCAAGGCCGGTTTCACCAGCAATTTCCACACTCGCCTTGGCAACAACTGGCGCATGAGCGAAGTACACGCGGCCATTGGCATTGTCCAGCTGAAGCGCCTCGATGACTTCATCGCCACCCGCCGCGCCGTTGCCACCGCCTACGAAGAGACGATCAAGCGCGTCGGCGGCCTCTCTCTGCCCACGGCTCAGAAGCTGGATCAAAGCAACTTCTACAAGTTCATCGCCTATCTGCCCGAAGGCGTGGAGCGCAAGGAACTCAAGCAGCAGATGCGCGAGCGCTTCGACGTTGGCCTGAGCGGCGAAGTCTACGAACTGCCGATCCACGCTCAGCCGATCTTCGAACAGTTCAAGCGCGGCGAGTACCCGGGAGCTGACGCCGTCTGCGCCCGCCAGATCTGCCCACCCGTCAGTGCCCGTATGACGCCGGACGACGCCAAGTACGTCATCGAAAGCATCGCCCAACTACTTCCCGCAGGAGTGCCCGCATGAATATCGCAGTAACCGGTGGGTCCGGCTTCATTGGCAGCCATGTCGTCGACAAGCTGGTGGAGGCGGGCCACTCGGTGCGCGTCCTCGATGGCGCGCAGCCGCACCGCGGCGATGTTGCCTGGCAGCCCTGCGACATCACCCGCCTTTCGCAAGTGGTCGCCGCCCTGCAGGGTTGCGATGCTGTCTACCACCTGGCGGCCATGGCCAATGTCAACGACATCGCGCGCATGCCCGCCGAGTCCGTCGACCTGAACATCATGGGTACGGCCGCCATCCTCGAGGCGGCGCGCCTGGCGGGGAACATGCACTTCGTCCTTGCCTCCACGGTCTGGGTGTACGAATCCACCACTGCCATGGAAGTCGATGAGAGCACTCCGCTCAATCCAGAAGGCGTCAGCCACCTCTACATGGCGGAAAAGATCGCCAGCGAGATGCTCGCCCACTCCTACGGCAAGCTCTATAACTTCCCGGTTACGGTGCTGCGCTACGGCATCCCCTACGGCCCTCGCATGCGTGAGGAGTTGGTGATGCCGATCTTCATTAAGAAGGCGATGAACGCCGAGCCGCTGACCATCGCCGGCGATGGCTTGCAGTACCGCAACTTCATCTACGTCGAAGACCTGGCCGATGCCCACGTGCGTGTTCTCGACCGCACAGCGACCGGCACGTTCAACCTTGAGGGGCCGCGCGAAGTGTCGATCCTCGAACTGGCCGAAGCGGTTAATCGCATGGTCCCCACCAGCGCCGGCATCATTCGCACCGAGGCGCGTGGTGGAGACTACAAGGGACGCGTGGTCTCCCGCCAACGGGCCAAGGACGTGCTTGATTGGGAGCCAGTGACCGCGTTTGAAGAGGGCTTCCAAACCACCCTCAACTGGTTCGTAGCCAAATGGGCCGAACAGCTTTCGGCGGTTTAGTGCAGCCAGCGAGCCACCCAGAAACTAGCGCGCGGGCCGGGACATCCCGGCCCGCGCGTATTGCTGTCATGCCCGCCTACGACGAGGCGGCCACCATCGAGGGCGTCCTCGATGACCTCTACCCGCGCATCGACCGCCTGATCATCGTCAACGACGGCTCGAACGACGACACCGGGCCGATCGTTGATTGCTGGGCGCGAGGCAAAGAGCGCGTCTCGGTGATCCACTTCCCTGAGAACCGCGGTCTTTCCGCTGCCCTAAGAGCGGGCTGGGACGAAGTGCGGGCGATGCTCGCCCGCGGCGAAATCAGTGCTGATGACATCGCCTTCTCGATCGACGCCGACGGCCAGCACGAGCCGGCAGCGCTCGACGGCATGATCGAACACCTCATCGAGAAGGACGTCGTCTGCGTGATCGGCGACCGCGACATGGGCTACCACTCGCCCTACAAGAAGTTCGGCAACGCGGTGATGACCTGGATCGGCACGGTCTCCGGCGGACATAAGTTCTCGGACATCGAAAGCGGCTACCGCGTCTTTCGCGTTGGCCCTCTGCTCGAGGCCCAGGAGTACTACCGCGGCTACAAGTACAGCGAAACCGTCGAGGTCGCCGTCCTTCTAACGCGCCTGGGCTACAAGGTGGACAACACTTACCGCATTAACATCCCCGTTGGCCGCACGCGCACGCGGCTTTACGACGCAGCTGTGGATGCGGTCTGCATGCCGCTCGCCTGGTACCGCCTCTCCTGTTGGAAGGAATCGCCCGCCAGGTTCCGCCAGAGCGCTTGGCTGTGGGTCCCGCCCGTGGTCGTGGTGCTGGCGGTGGTCGCCCTCCTCGCAATGCTGGCCAAGACCTTCTACCTCGGTGACGACAGCGCGCATTCCTACGCGCACGTCTGGTACCTCTCGGAGTCAATCTTCACGCGGCACGAATGGCCCTGGCATATCAGCCAACTGGAGAACGGCGACGCCGTGATGTTTCCCTACGGCATCATCCCGTGGCTGCCCAACGCTCTGCTCTATCCCGTTTTCGGCGACTTGATCGTGACCTTCTCAATGGTCCTCGGCGTCGTCCTCCTGGTGCTCGGAATGTGGCGCTTCCGGCCCGAGATGAAGAACCCGCTGCTCTTCTCTGTGTTTCTCCTCAACCCTCTACTCTGGAATGGCATCACCCAGTTCCAACTGACCACGATGTGGTCCTTTGCATTCTTCTTCTTTGGCGCGGCCGCGTTCGAAAGGAAGCGCACCGTGGCCGCGGTTGTGCTGCTAACGCTCGCGGTCGCCAGCCACCCAATGATGGGCATCGGCGCCCTCGCGCTCTACGCGCTCTGGGAGTGGGCGGGGCAGCGCAGTTTCCCGAGGCAGTGGGCGCTGGTGGCCGGAGCTGCTGTCGTTGTCGCTTCACCGGCCGTCTTTCTCTTCGTCTCAACGCCGGTGCTTGGAGACGCCACGCGCTTGCGCATCGCCTTAAGCTTTCTGGATAACACGCGGCGCCTCTCGATCGTCCTGCTGCCGCTCCTCCTCCCGGCGATGGGCGCCAGCTTTTTTCGTCACCAGGGCAAGCTCATCGTTGGATTGGGCCTCATCACGATCGCAGTGCTGGCCTGGGTTCCGCCCTCGGGGCTTTGGCAACGCTCCCAGCCGCGGTTCGAAGGCTACCTTGCCGCGCATCCGATCGTCCCGGGCGATTCCTATCGCGTGATGGTCAAGAACAACCAGGAAGACGGCATGGTCCAGTTCATGAAGGCCGGTGCGACTCTTTCGAACGAGTTTTTCACTGAGAGCCAACATCGGCAGCGTTTCGCCAACGTCGAGGCGTATACCTGCCTGCTCGCCACCAAAAAGGTCGACCACGTGGTGCTAAGCGGCGACTATAAGCAACGCTTCCGCGAGAGCGAGCTCAGCATGCTCGAATCGCTCCAGCAATCCGGCCTGGCTGAGGAAGAGTTCAGGGGAGACGATGGCACGATCGCTTACCGGGTCCGCCCACCCGAATCCGCCCGGCGGGACTCCCTTCGAAGCTGCGGACTCTAACCGAAGAGCGTGGACGCCGTCGCTCCGGCTGCTGCTGGCCGCTGTCTTCTCGATCGACGCCCTTACCGCGCTCGTGGTCATCGCCTACAGCAACACCTACCTGATCGACATCCGCCAGGCGCCCAGCGCCTACCCCGCCTACGCCCTGGGCATCTACGGTCTGGTCAAGCTCATTACCGCGCCGGTGGGCGGATGGATCCTGGACCGCGTGCGTATGCGGACGGTTATCGCCTTCGTCTGGGGTATCGAAGCGAGTGGGCTGGCGCTTATCGTCACGACGGCCAGCGCCCGCGGATTCCTCGGCGGCGTTGCGCTGCTATCCACCGGCATCGCTGTTTCATGGCTGATCCTCTTTCACGCCTTAGGCGACGCCCGAGACGCCGAAGGACGGGGTTCGGCCACGGCCTACATGGGGCTGACCAGCATCGCCGCTACCGGCACCGGGGTGGGCATCGCCGCGCTCATCAGTGAGACGAGCCACTGGCGGCTGGCGTTCGGCGTGGGGCTCGTGCTGGCCAGCGTATCGGTTGGCCTGATGGCCAGGCTCTTCCTCGGCCGCCGCCGGGCCGAGTCCGCTGCGCCGCTGGTCACCGTGCCAACGGACGCATCGCCACCTATGGAGCACCGCACGAAGATCATCGCCGGGACGATGATCTTCGCCCACTTCGTGCTGGTGACGGCCACTATCGCCGTCTTTGGCCCCTTCGTCCTCCGCACGCTCGATCTCACGTTGCTGCAGGCCGGCGTCCTCCTGGTCCCTGCCGGGTTGGCCGGCGCAGCCTCGATGGTCGTCATCGGCCGGCGCTCCAAGCATGGAAACCGCCTGCGCGAAGTCGCACTCCTCTACGCCGTCGCAGCGGCCGCCATCCTCGTTATCGCGGGCGTCGAGGACGAGTTGTTCTTCGCGCTGGTCACCATCCCCTTCGCCATCGCTCTAGGAGGGGCGCAGCCGTTGCTCAACGCCAGTCTCCTGGACGTCTCGCACGCAGACCAACGGACGAGCACCGGCACCGCTCTCGGCTGGCTCTTTTTCGCCGAAGGGCTGGGGAGCGTCGCTGGGCCGCTCTTAGTGGGTGCAGTTATCGCGCTGGGGGGCGTCCGTGAGGGGATGGTGGCTCTTGGCTTGACCGGCTGTGGACTCGCCCTCGGCGCGCTACTTGGCTCCAAGAGCGTTCGGCTGTAAGATTACTAGACCGTCGAGAGATGGGGCTCCGAAGCGAGTGCGGGCGAGCCCCTGAGCACGGTGCCATCCCCATGGGTTGGTTGACACGGCGGCGTCCGGCCGCTAGTCTTCTCGTTCGGGCCTTGAACAGGGGCCGGCGCACTTTAACAACTGGATAGCGGACGAATAGAGAATCGTCTGGGAACCCGTTACAACGGAATTAACCAGTTTTTGGCTGGTTTTGGAAGTTTTTTTCGGAGAGTTTGATCCTGGCTCAGGACAAACGCTGGCGGAATGTATTAGGCATGCAAGTCGCACGAGCCTTCGGGCTAGTGGCGGACGGGTGAGTAACACGTGGGTAACCTGCCTCGTAGTGGGGAATAACTCGCCGAAAGGCGAGCTAATACCGCATAACACCCCCGGTGAGAAACCGGGTGGTAAAAGCTCCGGCGCTACGAGAGGGGCCCGCGGCCGATTAGCTTGTTGGTGGGGTAATGGCCTACCAAGGCGACGATCGGTAGCTGGTCTGAGAGGATGGTCAGCCACACGGGGACTGAGATACGGCCCCGACTC
>JBBQGT010000127.1:0-8870 GCA_038323265.1 Tepidiformales bacterium | reverse complement strand
ACGGCGTCTTCGTCACAGTGGAGGAAGCGCTGGAACCCGCACCTCCGCCCTTTGGGGGCGTTGAGGTCGAAGCTGGCGCGCCTCCGCTGCTAGTCTGGCCCACCCCGCTACTGCCACTTCCGCCCGAGCCGTCGACCACAGTCGCACTGCCTTCCCAGGTCGAGGAATCGCGTGCCAGCGGCGACGCCCGCAAGGTCCAGCGCGGGTTCGATCGCCTCGGCCCGGCTCGGTGCCCAGAACGCCCACGGTCGCGTTCCCAGGGTCGGGAGCCTTTCCACCATGAGGCTCAGAGGTCGCTTTCGTCCGTGTCGGCGTCAACGTCCGCGTCGAGGTCCAGGTCCAGGTCCGGAACGTCGGGAAGGTCCCCAGCGAGCCCAGGCAGCATCTCGTGCACCCCGGCCGCAGGCTCGGGGTGGAGGTCAAGAAGCGTTGATGACTGGTAGTGGTCTTCCGCACCCGGGATGCTGACGCCTCCTGGGTGCGCGTCTCCGGTGGGTGCATCCCGCGTGATGAAAGCCTCCTTCATTTCGACCTTCAGGAATTCGTGTTGGCCCCCGCCTGCCTTGCGCGCGATAAGGTCCCCGGCGCCGGACTCACCTCCCGCCGGCGCAGCCTCGAGGTTGGGATACGGGATTGGCGTGCCACCCGGTCCGGCCGGCGCAAGGGGGCTCCCGGTTTCTTCGATCTTGACGTTGAAATAGTCGGACCCGACGGGGCGGCCGCCGCCTGCGCCCGGCTCCGCCGTGCGCAGCATGTCGCCTCGGTGGAACTCCCCTCCCTCCTCCGGGTCGCTGCTTTTCAGGTCCGTGGCGCCTTCGATCTTGTGTTCGGAACCGAGTGGACGGGCGCCGCCCGGCTCCGCCGCGCGCAGCATGTCGCCTCGGTGGAACTCTCCGCCCTCCTGGGGGTCGCTGCTTTTCAGGTCTGGGGCGCCTTCGATCTTGTGCTCAGAACCCACGGGCCGGCCCACGCCTGGCGCGGTCGCGTGCAGCACGTCGGGCCGATGTAACTCACCGCCCTCCTGGGGGTCGCTGCTTTTTAGGTCTGGGGCGCCTTCGATCTTGTGCTCGGAACCGAGTGGACGGGCGCCGCCCGGCTCCGCCGCGCGCAGCACGTCGCCTCGGTGGAACTCCCCTCCCTCCTCCGGGTCGCTGCTTTTCAGGTCCGTGGCACCTTCAGCCTTAAAGTCGGGGCTCTCGCGCAGCCGCCGCGTGAATGCACTGTCCAAGTTTCCCTTGGCCTCGCTGACCTGGCCTCCGGCGGCGGGATCCCCTGCAACGTTCAGCCCCTCGATTTTGAGGTCCGTAGGTGGACGGCGCATCTCCGTCACGCCGCCCCCGGCGTCCGGGTCGCCCGCGACCTTCAGACCCTCGATTTTGAAGTCCGAAGGAGGACGGCGCATTTCCGTCACATCGCCCCCGGCGTCGGGCGGTTCTATCCCTTCGGCCTTGAAATGATCGAGCGGCGAACTGGACGGCGACCCTGGAGCAGGCCTGAGCGGATTGAAACTCCCGCCCACTGGTTGGGGCGTCGACCCCAGCGTTCCCCCTGCTCCGCTGTCAATTGCTTTTTGGGCCGCGTCCGCCCGACTGTTCGCAGCCTTTTTGAACGCATCGGTGAAGACACTGAACAGAGACATGGGGACACTCCTCTACCGTTCTATCCGGCCATCGACTGACGACGAATATCGACGAACAGGCTCGATGAGCTGTCGATCTTCGTGAGCAGCTCGGCAAACCTGGCTAAGGTGACCGTGAGCCGGGAGATGCTCCCGTTGCCGGCCGTGTTGATAAGGGTGATGGGCTGGTCCGCGGGATAGGCGCCCAGCAGCGTTTCCACGAGCGGACCGTACGCTTCGGCCGATCCGCCCTCGGCGGCAAGTCCGGCGAGCTCAAGGAGGAGCAGCGGGACGTGCGGGTTAACGGCGATAGGCCGTGCTGTCATTCCTCCCGCAGTCATCGTCTGAAGGCCGGATCTGCCCACGTCAATTCCAAACTCGGCAACCACCACATCTATCGGCGAAACCCCAGGGAAGATGCGGACCGCGAGCTTCAGGCGGTTGGCTTCTACGGCGAGGTAGCGCGTGATGGCGTTTACAAATAACGGGCTTCCCTGCGAAATGAACATCGCAGGCGGATCTTTCTCCGCCCGCGCAAGGACAGCCTGGCCCACTGCGGCGTAGCCCTCCGCAAACGGCTTTCCGGCGAGCATTTCGTCTAGCTCGATCGTCTCGACGCCCTCGCGGCCGAGCTGCAATTTGAGCACCTGGGGGAGACCCAACGATAGAATGCGCCCGATGTGCACAGCCATCTGCTGCGATTCCACTGTGAGCTGCAGTGGGCTCGATGAACCGAATCCGGCAAGAACCAGCGCGGGACCGCCACCCTCAGCCATGCACTGTCTACCCCCGATCCGAATGCGCCACATCCTATAGCTGCGGGCTTTGGATGTCACCACATTCTGCGACAGCGGTGGCCCGATGGGCGGTTGGAGTTCGCAAGCCGTCCTCTCGTCAAAAATCAGTTCCTACTTCAAAGCCGCTTTCAGAGCCTCGCACGCCTCCACCATGCCTTTCTTCGCGCCATCGAGCATGGCCGTGAGCTGCATGAAGACGTGCGGCATATCCTGATAAATGGTCAGCGTGGCGGGGACGCCAGCCGCCTTTAGCTTCGCGGCGTACGCTTTCGAATCGTCCAGCAACACGTCCAGCGTGCCGACCATCAGCAGCGCTGGCGGCAGGCCGTGGAGGTCGCCGTTGATCGGCGCGATGTACGGGTCTTTGACGTCCGCGCCACCCGAAAGGTAGTGGTCGATGAACCAGACCATCGTTTCGCGCGGCAGGATCTGGGCGTCGGCATTCCTCAGCGAGGATTCGGTGTTCGGGTCCAGCGCATAGGCGCCGTAGAAGAGCACCTGGAGTTTCGCCTGCGGTCCGCATTCATCGCGGAGCCGAAGACAGGCCGCAGCAGCAAGGTTCGCGCCCGCTGAGTCGCCGCCGATGGCGAACCGGCTGCCGTCGGCATTCAGTTCGGCAGCGTGCTTCACGGCCCAATTGACCGTCGCCACGCAATCATCGAGTTGAGCCGGCGGCAGGTCCTCGGGCGCCAGCCGGTAGTGCGGCGAAACCACCACCACGCCCGCGCCCTCCGCCAGTTCGGCGCAGAGCTTGGAGTGCGTCGCCGGACTCATGATCACCCAGCCGCCGCCGTGCAGGTAGACCAGCAGCGGGAACGGCCCGGTGCCTTTCGGCGTGAAGACCTTCACCAGGATCTCGCCCACTGGCCCGGGGATCGTGCGATCGATGATGCTGCCGATTTCTGGCGCGCCTGCGTTGAAGCCAGCGAAGCCAACCTCCGTGTTCGCCCGCGCCTCCGCTGCCGGCAGATCCGTCATCTTCGGCGCGCCCGCGCTCGCGGCGGCCATCATTTCCAGCAGTGCCTTGACCTGTGGGTCCACGTCAGTCTCCTCGCGCCGAGCCGGCGGCTCCGCGCATCATGATAGATGCGCGGAGTCTACCGGCGTTGGTGGAGAAGCGTTACCAATGCCTGCGATCGATGAGGAGAGACATGGACCGCATGGCGGCACCATCGTCAGAACAGTAGCGCACGTGTGTGCAAGGGCAACGCTGCCCGGGCACAGTCAAGGGCGCGCAGAGCCGCCCGCGGTCCACTTCAAACATCTCTGTGCCTCTTTGGTTCAAACAGCCGGTTCGAAAAACTACCGAAACTGCACCACCGCAAACCCCGCACTTAAGGCTCGCCCGCTTCGTTGATGGTCCCGTATCGACATCGACGGTCGCCCTCTTTTCTTCGCCCGCGTGGGGTTGCGGGCGGCGTGTATGGAGGAGTAGGGGACGGGATCAGTTTGCGGTTGCCTCGTCCTCAGAGAGCTGATCCTCGATTTGCGCATCCCGGAGGCCGGAGCCTGCCATTAGGAGTACTACGAGCACCATACCGGCGGCGGCGATCGAGATTGTCGGGCGGTTGCCGATTGCTTCGGCAATGACACCGCCCAGAGGCGCACCCAACACTATCATCCCGCGATTGATGGAGCGCATTGTGGCGCTCATTCGGCCCATTAACCGGTCCGGCGTGATTGCTTGCTGGTACCCCATTTGCTGAGGCCCTTCGACGCCGAGCGCGAGGCCGAGGAGGAACTGGCCGAGGCCAATCGCGACGAACCCCACCCAACCGCCAACTGGGGCGAAGCCGGCCGCGCCGATGATGCCAAAGGCGGCCGGATAGAGGCTGCGGGCGAAGATAATCGTGCGCCCCACGCCGATCGCTTCTCCGATGCGCCTCGAAGCGCCGGTTCCGATCACAGAGCCAACGCCGGCACAGGCCAGTACAGCCCCCAAGCCGGCCGCTCCGAGGTCGCGCTCTCGAAGAGCGTACACGGTGAACACGGCGCCGAACATGCTAAAGAAGATGAACCAAAGATGTGTGCTCAACGCGAGCGGGCCTAAACGTGGATGGCCGTAGACCCACTGGAGGCCCTCGCGAATCCGTTGGCCTAGCCTGGCCGTCGTGACTGGTTTCATCGTTCGTGCTGCCCCATCCGGAATGCTGGCGACGACCAAGCCGGAAAGGAAGTATGAGGCCGCATCCACGAGCAGCGCCGCCGGAGCGGTGATCACCTGTGCCAGCCAACCAGCCAATGCTGGCCCGGTGGTCTGGGCCACGGATTCGCTTTGCTGCAGGCGCGCGTTGGCGTGGATCAGCAGTTCGCGAGGCACCAGCTGGGGGATGAACGATTGAAAGGCGGCGTCACTGATCAATGAGAGCATGCCGAACAGGAGCATCAGGGCGGCCAGCACCGGCACGGTCAGCCTACCGATGAGAGCGAGGACAGAGACCGAGACGAGTACCAGGCCCCGGCCGAAGTCACCTGCCACCAGGATCGGTTTGCGGCGGTGGCGGTCCACCCAGGCGCCGGCCAGCAACCCCAGCAGGGGATAAGCCAACCATCGTGCGGCGTTCACCAGGCCAACATCTGTTGCCCCGCCATCGAGCCCGATCACCACGATCACGCTGATGGCGACAGTGGTGATGTACGTCCCGAAGGCCGAAACGGTTGAAGCGATCCAGAACCGGACGTAGCCGGAGAACTGGCTGAGCTTCATCCCACCCTTATACAGGGCGTAGCGTGGCACTTCACCCATGGGGAGAACCAGCCCTCTCGGTGCTCCGCTGCTGGCACAGCGACGCTCCCTGGAAAGCGGCAAAGAAGCGCGATGGCAGCACTTGGAGTTGGCGGGACAGGTTCACGTTGCCAAGCTAGTCGCTGAGCGAAAACAATCGGCTTTCTCAGCGGAACTGCACCACCGCAAACCCTCGCACAGAAGGCTCACCCGCTTCGTTGATGATACCCATCTCCAGGTCCACGCGCTTCTGCCCGTCTTCTTCGTAGACGCGGGCTACGCGGCCAACCACCGTGATTGGGCGGTTCGTTTGGTCTGGACGGCGATGGGCGGCCCGCACCTGACGCACGAATCCCGCGTCACCCAGCCACGCTTCGACGGCGCGATAGATCAGCCCCACCTTCAACGGGCCGGGGATGATCGTGCCCGGCATGCCCACCTTCTTGGCCGCTTCCGCGTCGTAGAAGAACGGCGGGAAGTTCCAGTTGAGGGCGCAGTAGCGGATCACCTGGCCGAGGTTCGGGCGCAGCTCCAGAGGGGTCAGTTCGTCGCCCTCGCGCAGCTCCGCGAACACCGGCGCGCTCATCGCTCGCCGCCATCGCGAGCATCAGCTGCGCTGTACTGCGTCATCGTCCGTACGCTGCGCGCCACCACCGCGCCGCTGGCCGGCTCGCTCAGCGCCACCTCGCTGCGAAAGTCGATGCTGTAGCCAAACCGCCCGCCGAAGCGCTCGGAGATATCGACGATGCGGTGGGTCATCTCAAGCTCTTCGCCCATGCGCAGGGGGCGTTCGAACTGCCATTCGTTCGAAATCAACAGCGACTGCGGCAGGAGCGCAGGGATGCTCGGCGGCTCGGTCTCTGAGTCCAGCGCCTCGATCACGTAGCCCGGCACATCGGCGCCGTCCGGGGGACCGTAGTCGTGGTGTTCGAGGTATACATCGAGCGCGCGCTGGTAGGCGCGGCGCGTCACCTGGACGTTCATCAGCGGGTGCGCCTGGCCGATCAGGGCGCGCACGTCGTCGGTCATCAGGGATTCTTCGGGCACGGTTTGAAGGGTACGCGGGCGGGGGGAGAGCCTCAAGCGGAACGCGACGCGGCCGCGCGAGAAACCTTGGCGAGCCCTACGCCTCGTAGTCGACCACGCCACCCACGACGGTCATCGCGATGGGCAGGTCACGCAACTCGTTCACTGGCACACGCGTAAGGTCCGCGCTGAGCACCGCAAGGTCCGCCAGCTTTCCCACTTCGATGCTGCCTTTGCGGTCCTCTTCGAACGAGGCGTACGCGCCGTTGATGGTGTGCAGGCGCAGGGCCGTGGGCAGGTCCAGGCGTTCTTCTGGGCCGCAGCAATCGCCGCCACTCGTGGCGCGGGTCATCGCCTGCTCAACGCCAAAAAGCGGCCGGAAGTCGGTGACGGGCGAATCGCTGCTCCCGGCGACGGTCGCGCCCATCGCGAGCATGGATTTCACCGGGAAGAACCAGTTCGCCCGCTCGCGTCCGTAGTTCACGATGTAGCCGTCGCCGAACTCCCAGAAGAAGGCTGGCTGCATGGCAGTGACAATGCCCAGCCGCCTCACGCGTGGCCGCAGGTCCGGCGCGAGGATCGCGCAGTGCTCGATGCGGTGTCGTAGGTTCTCGCGAGGGAAGACATCCATCGCTCGCGAGATGGCGTCCAAGTAGTTCTCAATCGCCCGGTCGCCGACAGCGTGGACGGTCACCTGGAAGCCTGCGCGATGGGCAGCTTCAACCATGCCGTCCAGTTCCTTCTGTTCCCAGTAAAGGATTCCGCTGTCATCGGAATTGGAGGCGTAGGGTTCGCGCGTTGCCCCGGTGGGCCCGCTGGTGGAGCCATCGGTGACCACCTTATAAGCGCCAATGCGCAGCAGATCATCGCCGAACCCCGTGTGTACGCCGCTCTGCACCAGCGCGCTGCCCGGCCGCCCACCGAAGCCATCGGTACCGAAGGCATACACCCGCAGGCGCAACTCACCCGCTTCGTGCAGCCCCTGGATCTGTACGAACCCCGGACCGACGAGGCCGCCGGCATCGTGCACCGAGGTCGCTCCCGCCTTCAGGTATGCGGACTGTGCCGCCAGGATGTTCTCGCGCACCTCTTCTGGCGCCAGGACGGCAGCGGCTTGCAACGCAGCCTGAGCCGTTTCGTAGCACACTCCCAGGTTGCGGCCACCCTCGCGGTCGAACCGGCCGCCCGCTGGATCCGGTGTCGAGTCGTCGATCCCCGCCAGTTCCAGGGCCTTCGAATTCCCCACCGCGATATGCCCGCAGGTACGCGTGAAGACCACCGGGTGGTCCGGCGCAACGGCGTCGAAATCGAACCGGTTGGGATGACGCTGCTCAGTCACCCGCGTCTGGTCGTAGCCCCGGCCGCGGATCCACGTGCCGGGCGGCTGCGTTTCCGCCCGCTGACGGACCGCCTCGGCAAACGCGCGGATGGATCCCATACCCGGCGCCTTGCAATCGATTGCGCTGAACGAGCCGCCGAGGCCACCGATATGACAATGGGCATCGATGAAACCGGGCGTCAGGCTCCGCCCCGCGAGGTCAACGACCTGCGTTCCCGGCCCGGCCAAGGGGCGCACTGCCGCGTTGCTTCCGATCGCGATGATGCGCTCGCCGCTGACCGCCACCGCTTCCGCGAAAGCGTTGTTGGCGTCCACAGTGTGGACCCGGCCGTTGACGAATACGAGGCTGGCATCTGGCATGCGTCGAAGCCTACGCGGATTCGAACCACAGAGACACCGAGTCGTAGGACAGCCCGATGCCCAAAGTCAGTACCGCGCGTTAGCAAGTGGTGCGCCGCCCAGCTTTACACGGTCGCTCCGCGTCGCGCGCCCATCCTCTACCGCCTACAAAATCGGCAAATATTCGGCCAGTTCGAAGTCCGTGATGTGGCGGCGGTAGCGTTCCCATTCGATGCGCTTGTTTTCGATCAGGCTTTCGAACGTGTGGTCACCCAGGGCGCTACGTAGGAAGGGCGAAGCTTCGGCTGCCTCGATCGCCTCGATCAGGCTTCCCGGGAGCATCGCAATTCCGCGCGAGGCGCGGTCCGCAGCCGACATTTCGAATACGTTCTCTTCAACGGGCGGCGGCAACTGACGCTCGTTTTCGATGCCATCCAGCCCGGCGGCCAGCATCACGGCGAACGCCAGGTAGGGGTTGCAGGCCGAATCCGGCGAACGGTACTCGATGCGCGTGTGCGTTTCGCGCCCGGGCTTGTACTCCGGGATGCGGATCAGGTCGCTGCGATTGCGTTTCGCCCAACTCAGGTAGACAGGCGCTTCGAAACCGGGCAGCAGCCGCTTGTAGCTGTTCACCCACTGGTTGGTGACCAGCGTCAGTGCCCGCGAATTGTGGAGCAGCCCGGCCATATAGCCGCGCGCGATGGCGCTCAGATGGTAGGGGTCCTCGGGGTCGAAGAAGGCGTTGCGTTCGCCCTTAAACAGCGACTGGTGGACGTGCATGCCGCTGCCGTTCTGGTCCTTCACGGGCTTCGGCATGAACGTGGCGTAGACGCCGTTCGCGCTTGCGATCTCCTTCACGACCAGGCGGTAGGTCATTGCTGCGTCGGCCATCGTCAGGGCGTCCGTATAGCGCAGGGCGATCTCGTGCTGGCTGGGCGCAACCTCGTGGTGGCTGTACTCCACCTCAATGCCCATCGCCTCGAGCGTGAGTACGGTGTCGCGACGCAGGTCATGGGCGGCGTCCGC
>JBBQGT010000126.1:0-8970 GCA_038323265.1 Tepidiformales bacterium | reverse complement strand
ACGTGGGGCGGCTACAAGGACGTAACCA
The DNA here is from genome assembly GCA_038323265.1 of Tepidiformales bacterium. Classification (GTDB taxonomy): domain Bacteria; phylum Chloroflexota; class Dehalococcoidia; order Tepidiformales; family Tepidiformaceae; genus PNKC01. Next base: position 8,942 of record JBBQGT010000126.1, on the reverse strand, counting down.
TTGAATCCGGCGGAGTCGACTTCCAGAAGTTCATCGTCTTCCACGCCCTGGACCGCGATGGCTTCTGCAGCGCCGCCAGCTTCGGCGCAATCAGCCTCCACCCTGTCCTTTCGAGCTCGACGTTCGACAAGTTCAACGGCAACCCTGCCGAAACTGTTGACTTCCTGATCGACTCGGGCCAGGGCATCATCATCAGCACCAGCGGTTCGGGCACGACCGGGATCAACGACGGCAAGCAGTTCGCTACTGGCCTGACCACGATCTCGACCCTGCTGAACGATCCTGCTGTCACCGGCATCCTGGAATTCCCGAACTCGCCGCTGGCTCCCGCCGGCTCCGTGGACGAATGCCAGGCCTTCATCAAGGTCTCGAACAGCCTCCTCGGCATCCTGAACATCCTCGCGATTGCTCATGACGACGAAGGCAACATCGGGTTCGACAAGATCGTTGATCTTCAGAACACCACGTCCTACACGCTGAACTTCCGCTGGAGCCTGGTTACCTGGGCCGGCGCGGACAACATCAGCATCAACGACGCCATCAAGGGCACCGGCACCACCGGCAAGAACCCTGGCGGCAATGACATCTCGGCTTCGGTCACAGCCATCTACGGCTGGGACCAGAGCGCACAGCAGTGGCTCGGGTTCTTCCCGACGGGCGTTAACGTGCCCGGCGCGAACGATCTGACCTCTCTCAAGACGGGCCAGGCCTTCTGGATCGCCATTACTGGGCCCGGATCCGTCACCTGGACTGTCGCGTCCAACGTCAACTAGCAACCTTCGCTAAGTCCCTCCTTCCCCTCTTCGGAGGGGAGGGAAGGGCAAGGCGGGGCCACTCGTTGAATTCGGCCGTAACAACAGGAATGGAGCAATCAGGCATATGACCAAAGTTATAAAGATGCTCGGCGGTAGCGGTCTTGCTGTGGTGCTCGGTGTGTTGATCCTCGGACTCAGTGGCGCCTTCACGGCCACCACTGTCTCCGCCGAATCTCCCCCGAATCCCCCGTCAAGGTTCGTTGGTTCTGTCAAGGTTGACGGCGCCAACGCCCCCGCTGGCACGACGATCGAAGCAAAGATCGGGACGACGACTTGCGGCGTGGCTTCGGCCTTCACCGCCAGCGGCGAAACCCGCTACGCGCTCGATTCGCCGGCACTGGACCCGGGTGCAAACCCGAACTGCGGCACCGATGGCGCCGTGGTCACCTTCTACGTCGGTGGCAAGCTTGCCAACGAGACCGGCAAGTGGGCGAACTACCAGCTTGGTACCGTCAACTTGACCGTTACAACGGCCACGGCGACCGCGGCTCCCAGCGCCACCCCTGGCGCTGGCACCCCTGGCGCCACCACCAAGCCTGCTCTCACTCCCAAGGCCCCCGTTACCGGCAACACCGGTACCTCGGGTGAGTCGGCAGCCATCTGGCTGTTCGCCATTCTTGGGATGGGCGCCCTCGCCTTCGGCGTGGGTGGCGTAACCGTTTCTCGTCGCAGCCGCTAACCCGGCTCAACCGAACCAAAACAGAAAGGCCCCGCGCAAGCGGGGCCTTCCTGCATCCCCGCTACGCGCGTGAATCAGAGCCGCGACCGTCAGCGAGCGGTGGCCCGGCTCATGCAGATCAACCAGGCGCCGCCACCCGCGCCGGCCATTCGCTCTTCGCCCCGCCCGCTCAGTTCGCGTATGCTCCGCCTACTTACACCCCCGGAGGCGCCCCATGGGCATCAAACTCACCAAAGACTCTATCGACCTCGGCATCGTCGTCACTGACGCCCAGAAGGCTCTCGCCTTCTACCGCGACACGCTCGGCTTCACCTACGAAGGCGAAATGCCCATGGGCGGCGGCTCCATCATGCACCGCCTGATGTGCGGCACAAGCCTCATCAAGGTCATCGCCCCCGGCACGCTTCCCGAAGCCAGGTCTGCCCCCGGCGGCATCCAGGGCGGTACTGGCTACCGCTACTGGACGATCAGTGTCTCCAACATCCAGGAGCTCACCGATAGCTGCGCCGCCGCAGGCTACAAAGTCGTCGTCCCCGTGCGCGAATTCCGGCCCGGAGTCACCATCGCTATCGTCGAAGACCCCGATGGCAACTGGGTGGAGTTCCTCCAGGCGAGCTAGGACTCAGGACTAAGCTCGACGCAAAGACCGGCCCCGGAAGGATTCGTCAGTACTAAGCACTAAGCACTAAGCACTCCTCGCCGCAGCGAGGCTCCAAAGGCGGCAGCCGCTAATGTGCGAATTTGCACTCAGTTCTAGTCAGCGCCGGGCTATACTAACGTCCTGTGACTAGTTCTGCGCCCGAAACCGCCGTCCAGTTCCGCAATGTCCACAAGCACTTCGGCAAGAACGAGGTGCTTAAAGGCATCACCGAAGACATTCACCAGGGCCAGACGGTTGTGGTCATTGGGCCATCGGGTTCGGGCAAGAGCACGCTCCTCCGCACCGTCAATAAACTCGAGGCGATCGACCAGGGCGAAGTCCTCGTCAACGGCATCTCCGTGCACGACAAGAAGACGGACGTGAACGAACTGCGTTCGCACGTTGGCATGGTGCAGCAGTCCTTCAACCTCTTTCCTCAGATGACCGTGCTGGACAACATCACGCTGGCGCCGCGCAAAGTGCGCAAGGAGAGCCGCAGCCGCGCCGAGGCTCGTGGCCGCGACCTGCTCAAGCGCGTCGGCATCCCCGAGAAGGCAGATTCCTATCCCACACAGCTCTCGGGCGGCCAGCAGCAGCGCGTGGCCATCGCTCGCGCGCTCGCCATGCTGCCCACCGTCATGCTCTTTGACGAGCCCACAAGCGCCCTGGACCCCGAGATGATCAAGGAAGTGCTCGATGTCATGCGCGACCTCGCCAAGGATGGCATGACCATGCTCGTTGTCAGCCACGAAATGGGCTTTGCCCGCGAAGCCGCGGACCGCGTGCTCTTCATGGCCGATGGCATTGTCGAAGAAGCCGGCACGCCCGTCGAGGTCTTCGAGCACCCCAAAAGTGAACGCACCCAGCGGTTTCTCAGCCGCATTATCACTCACTGAGTCGGGTGAAAGGGAACTGAGGACGGGCTCTCGCGCGTACTCGTAACGTCAGGGGACATTACTGTCCCACCACAGGGAGGAATTGTTTTGACCAAGAAACCCCGGTTGTTGTTGGCGCTGCTCGCCATCTTCGCCGCTTTCGCGCTGCTCGCAGCCGCTTGCGGAGACGATGACGACAACACCAATGCCACGTCCACCCCCAAGGCGGGCGCCACCACCTCCGCCGCCGCTGCTACCGCGGCGCCGACATTCGCCGCCGATTCCACCATGGGCAAGATCGTCGCCGCCAAGAAGATCACCTTCGGCGTCAAATTCGATCAGCCTGGCTTCGGCGTGAAAGATGCCATCAGCGGCAAGCTGGACGGTTTCGACATCGCCATCGCCAAGGAGATCGGCAAGTCCCTCGGCTTGAGCGAATCGCAGATGGTCTTCGAAGAGGCTATCTCCAAGAACCGCATCCCTTACCTCCAGGAAGATAAGGTCGACGTCGTCATTGCCACCTTCACCATCAACGAAGAACGCAAAAGCCAGATCGAATTCAGCAAGCCGTACTACCAGGCTGGCCAATCGATCCTCGTGAAGAAGGAAAACACCGAGATCAAGTCTGCTTCGGACTTGACGGGCAAGGATGTCTGCACGGTCCAGGGCTCCACCCCGGCGCAAACTCTGCAGTCCAAATACCCGCAGGCGAAACTCCTCCTGCTGGATGTTTATTCGGCCTGCGTGCAGGCCATGAAAGACGGCCGCGTGGCCGCCGTCTCCACCGACAACGTCATCCTCCTCGGCTTCGCCGACAAGGACCCGAGCGTGAAGCTCGTGGGTGGACTCTTCACGGATGAGCCTTACGGCATCGGTGTGAAGAAGGGCAAGACCGATATGCAGGCCTACATCAACTCCCAGCTCGACCGCATGTTCAAGGATGGCACCTGGGACAAGATCTACGACCAGTACCTCGGCAAGTTCGAAGGCCTGCCGAAGGCCGCCGAAGCGCGCACCAAGCTGCCGGCAGCCCCGTAACCAGCGCATGAAGCTGAGCGCCGGAGTGCTGTCGGCATGGGGGTGGAGCGAAAGCCCCGCCCCGCGGCAGCCCCTCTGGCCTCTTCCAACCAGTCATAACGAACGACGGGCATCATTTCGATGATGCTCGTCTTCTTCGTCTCCGGGCTGCTTGATTGGATCGTAGGGCTCGCTCAGTTCGCCCGGGACGTCGTCCAAATCATCCAGGACAACCCTAGCCAATTCCGCGACGGCTACTGGCTGACCATCGAACTCACCGTCCTTTCGATGGTCTTCGCGACGCTGTTCGGTGGGATTGTCGCCCTTCTTCGTACCTCCGATTTCTGGCTGCTGCGCTTCTTCTCCGGGCTCTACGTCGAGGCGTTTCGGAACACGCCGCTGCTGCTCCAGCTCTACTTCTTTTTCTTCGCCCTGCCGAAGTTTCCACGATTCGACCTGCCGCTCTACGGCGAGGTCACCTGGTTGCTCTCGCCGTTCGAGGCGGGGCTCCTCGGGCTCACGCTTTACACCGGCGCTTACACCTCGGAGGCGCTGCGCAGCGGCCTGATCTCGGTAGATAAGGGCCAGAACGAAGCGGCCCGTTCACTCGGCCTCAACTACGTGCAGACGCGCCTCTACGTCATAGTCCCGCAGGCCGTCCGCATCGCCATCCCCCTGCTCACCAGCATTTTCAGCGCCCTCTTCCGCAACAGCGCGCTGGTCTCCGTGATCGGCGTGACCGAGCTGCTACAGGCCGCCGATAACATCCAGCAGCGCAACTTCCTCACCTTCGAAGCATTTACCGCCGCGGGCATTCTCTACCTCGCGCTCACGCTGCCCCTGGCCTGGGCTTCGGCCCGCCTCGAACACCGCGTCGGGAGGTCATCGCGATGACGGATCTCTGGGTCGCGTTCCTAGATCACCTGCCCGGCAACTGGGAGGTCTTCAAGCAGTGGGTCTACTGGGAGTTCCTCCTCAAGGCTCTTTGGCTGGTCACCAAGATGGCCGCCATTGCCATCGTCCTCAGCATCGTCATTGGAACGGCGATGGCCGTCGCCCGCCTCGCCCCCGTGCGTGCCGTGCGCTGGCTGGCTACAACCTACGTCGAAGGCTTCCGCGCTACTCCGCTCCTCCTCTTGCTCTTCTTCGTCTTCTTCGGCGGCGGCCGGATTGACATGAGCTGGCTGCTCAACATCCCCTTCGGCGATAACCTGGTAGACGATGCCGGCCGCATCGACCGCTTCTGGGCCGCCGTCGTTGCTCTCACGCTCTACAACAGCGCCGTCGTGGCCGAGATCATGCGTGCTGGCATCCTCAGCATCTCCAAGGGAGTCATTGAAGCAGGCCGCGCCCTCGGGCTCACCTACCTCCAGACGATGCGCGAAATCGCCGTGCCGATGGCCCTTCGGCGCATGGCCCCTGGCCTCGTCAGCCAGCTCATCACGCTCTTCAAGGATACCTCGCTTGCGTCCATCATCGGCGTCTTCGAACTGATCCGGCGGGGCCGTCTGATCTACGAAAACCCGGCCAACGGGAACGCCATCGAAGTCCTGCTCGTGGTTGGCCTCATGTACTTCATCCCCTGCTACCTGCTTTCGCTGGTCGCCGCGCGCCTGGCGGAAGGCCCGGAGACGCGCGCTGTAATGGACGCCACTCGGGCCCCCGGCGCCGAAACGAAGGTCGGCGTCGGCGCCTGAGCCCACTGTTTCACCATCCGTGGCCGGTTTCGTCCCAGCGGTGAAACTCTGCGATCGCGTCCGCGTCGAACACTCGCTCGGCGAGCGCCCACTCGTCTTCGTCGCGCGGCGGAAAGCCGTTCATCACCACGCCGCGTAGCTCGACCTGGCGCAAGATCATTTCACGGTCCCCCGGTTCCGGGCCAAGCGCTTGTAGCGTCCGGATCAACGTGCACATCGCCGAAACGTCGCGCGCTTCCATCGTCCCATCGATCAGCGCACCCGCCGTCCACCAGGCCATCTGCCGCAAATCGCGTCCAGCGACGGCCTCTGGGACGCCGCGCGTTGGAGGCTCGGCCGCCCCATCAGGTTGGGCTGTTTCGCTGGCGTTCCCAATCAGAATGGCGCCGTGTCGCGCCGGCGCCGCCGAATCCGACGCATGGCTGGCGTATGGGCAGTTGGCTATGTCGTACCCGCAGGGCTTCTTGCTCTTCGTTGCTTTCGAACCACACTTCATCGCACCAAAGTGCGGCCCTCGCGCGTCCACCACCAACAGCCCGATGTCGCCGAAACTCTAGTGGCCCGCTACCAGTGGCAGCCGCGAGGCAATCGGCTCGAACTCTGCCGTCACTTCGCCGTCTTTAGCCACATGCACGGTCGCAAGCTGGATCTCCTGCTCAACCACACGGTAAGCAACAACCTCGAAGCCAGCGCCCTTGGCAGTTGCCTTCGGCGCGGCAATCTCCTTGCCGTGCTCCGCTTCGAACGCTTCGCGCTTCGCAACGTCCGCCGCATCGAGCTTCGGCATCCACTTGACGTCTGCCAGCTTACTCACCACGTACGTCGCCTTCGAAAGCGAGCGGGTCACGGTCAGAAACGCCTCGGCGTACTCTGCGGCGTCCTTCGTTGAGGCGATGGAGACCCTGCCGTCGGCCTTCGCCATCGCGTTGAACGCTTCGGGGTCCTCGCTCAGGATGATCGCCTCAGCCCCTTCCAGGTAGCCGATGAAGTGCAACAGCGGCTTGTAGGGCGAAAGGTGCGTGATGCTCAGGATCGTATAGCGCGAGAGGCCCGGGCAGGATACCGGCTCAATCCGCGTCATCTTCCGGTCCGGGATGAGCTCGGCAATATCCGGGCGCACCTTCTTCAGAGCCGGCTCTATCCCTTCGCGCGTGATCGGCATCTCAGATCACCGCTACCGGGGGCGGCGTGTTTACCTTGTCCCAGAAGCTGCCGTAGTAAACCCCATAGGTTTCGAGGGTGTTGGAGGTGACCAGCGAGCCATCGTAGAAGGCGGCGTTGATGCTGTCCCACGCCGCTTTCTTCGCCGCCGTCTCGGCCTCCGCGCCCGACTTCTTCGCCGTCTTCGCCGCCTTGTAGGCGTCGTCGTAGGCCTTCGTATAGCGCTCTTCCATCACCGGCGTGGCGTTCAGCGAAAGCTTCGCAAAAAAGCCCATGCCTCGCTTTGCCTGGATCGAAAGCACCGTGCTCTCGGTCTCCTCATCGATCATCGTCTTCACATAAACGTCGCGCGCGAGAGCGGTGACGTCCGCCGTCTTGCCTTCGTTCGATGCCTTTGCATGGTTCGCTTCGTGCACAAGGATGAATGCTGCCTCGTCCACCGGGACCGTCGATTCCAGCAGGATCTTGCCCGGCGCGGGACCTGCAAACACCGATCCGGGCCCCGGCGCGGCGACGTCCACCGTTACTTTGTAGTCGTCGATGACCTTTAGAGCGGCTTTGCCGACCGTGCTCTTTTCAAGGACCGCCCGGATCTTGTTGTACTTCTTCTGGGCGTCAGTCATCTTGACTTCGCCCAGGGACGCACTGCCCCCCGCTTTTTTCCCGAGGGGATTGACGATCGTTGGCTGCAGGTGGCGCTGCACAACAGCCGGGCGCGCGCCCCGGTCAAGCAGCCGCAACACGGCCTGGTTGCCGATGGTCTTCTGTAGGCTCAGCATCTCGTTCGCAGGCTCCGCGTTGGCCTCGGTTGGCGGGCGCGCGCTCTTCGCGTCGGTGTTCTTCGTTGGTTCGGCATGAGTCCGGGTCGATTGCGGCATGCGGGTTCCTACAGGTTCAGCGCGTCGGCCAAACAGGCCGCGTGGAATCGCCGTAGTCTACCACTCCCGCCCACCCGCGTGGGTTACTGCTCGGTGACGCAGTTTTGCAGCACTCTAGCTCGCCGCGCCAGCGCCAACCGCCGCCTTGGAAAGCTCAGGCTCCTGCGGCTCACGTTGCTGCATCCTGCGCAAGCGGCCTTCAATCGGGTGCTCGATTCCGTAGTACAGCAGCGCTGCCGCACCCACCGCCAAGCCTGAAATGACCACCAGCCAGCCAACGTTCAGCACCGAGTAGCTGCGCACGCCGATCAGTTCGATCAGCGCATAAATGATCGTGGCGTGCACAAGGTAGAGCGCGTACGACCACTGCCCCAAAAGCACCATCGGTCTCGAACGCAAGAGAGACGGTCGCCGAGACAGGTCGCGCTGGGCCGCCGCCGCTATGAGCAGCCCGTAAAGCACCGCCATGGCCGGGTAACTAAGGTCCGCGATCGCGATCTGAAGCGTGGCCGCCAGGTGCGGCGCGACATTGTAGTACAGCACGAACCAGCCTCCCAGCAGCGCCACCGCGGGGATGATGCCGATCGGGATTCTCACCCCCCGCCGAATCGCCGACGCGAGCGCCATACCCACCAGGAATTCGCCTACCCTGAACAGCGGCGAGACGTACAGCAGCCAGCCCGCAAGCCGCGCCGGCCAGTCGATCGCCAAATCGGCCACCACGTACAGCGCCACCAGCACCACGGCCGTCGCCGTCGCGAGTACGGCGAGCGCTGCCGCCAGCGTTCGTCTCACCAGGAATGGGTGGATCGCGTAAAAGAAGAGCTCGCAAGAAAGTGACCACGACGCCGGGTTGCCGGCGAAATACGTACTCACGGTGGGCACCCAGGCATGCAACAAGAACACCGACAGGATGACACCTGTCCAGTCCATCGGGACGTCGCGCCACATATAGAACACCGGGATGGCCAGCAGCGTCGTCACAGAATGGAGCGGCCAGACGCGTGCAAACCGCCGCCAATAGAACCGCGGCGCCGTATCGCTCGGCACGAACGACCACGTCAGCACGAAGCCCGAGAGCACAAAGAAGAAGCTGACGCCCGTTGTCCCGAATCCCGCCCACCGCCAGATCAGCGGCAACTGGGCGAAGTTGGTGAAATGGTGGATCAGCACCAAAAAC
>JBBQGT010000125.1:0-8978 GCA_038323265.1 Tepidiformales bacterium | reverse complement strand
AACCCGACTCTCGCCAGAGCCGCCACGCTTCTTCGTCCGTGTCTGCCACGATGACGTCGCGCAGGACGCCGATGCCCTCGCCCGGCGCGACGTTTCGGCCGGCGGCGTTCGCCTCTTCGTGGTAGACGTCGAAGAGGAACTCCTCGAGCTGGTCGTTGATTGGCGCGAGCACGGGCTGGACGCCGTTTCGCGCGCACCAGCGGATAGTGGGCTCGCTGAAGCTGAAGGGCTGCATGATCGGCGGGTGCGGTTGCTGCAGGGGCTTTGGCACAACGCCAATTTCGCGCACGAAGCCGCCCTCCACGCCGCGGCCCATGCGCTGCGTGGCCTCCAGGTCCCACGGCACGCCGGCGGGCGGAATCTGCCAGAACTGGCCGTTGAATCTGAAGGTGTCCTGTGTCCAGGCCAGCTTCACAATCTGGAAGAACTCTTCGAAGGCGGCGCGATTCACGCGGTCCACCTCTTCGTCGCGGTCTTTGGAGGGGGCGGCGTGGACGTTGTGGTACTGCTGGGCGAGCGTATCCACCCAGCGCCGCTGGTAGCCGCGGGCGAACCCCGCGAACGCCCGCCCACCGCTAATGTGGTCGAGCATCGCGATGTCCTCCGCCACGCGCAGCGGCGAGGAGGCTGGCAGCACGATGCCAAGCTGCCCCACGCGGATGCGCTTAGTGTGCGCCGCGACATAAGTGTCGAGCAGCACCGGGTTGTTCGAAATCTCGAAACCTTCGATGTGGAAGTGGTGCTCGGTGAAGGCGATCGCGTCGTAGCCCAGGTCGTCGCCCACAATCGCCAGTTCGCCGATGTCGCTGAGCATCTGCTGGTAGAGGTCGTTGTTGCGGCCGGCCATACCGCGCTCCATTTCGGCGCGCGTGCCAATAGAGGGGAGGAAGAAGAGTCCGGTTTCGAACGGTGCCATGGCGGAATAGTACCCGAGTGCCGGAGTGCCGGAGTGCCGGAGTCCCGAGTGCCGGAGTGCCGGAGTGCTACGTGTTGAGCAGCTTGAGTCCTGAGTCCCCTGTCCCGGTAGACTGCGCCGATGGCCAGCGTGAACAGAGAGATCAACGAGCAGAACCGTCGGTCGTGGAACCACGCGACCGTGGCGCATAACAGCCACAAGGGAGACCAGGCGTCCTACTACCGCGGCGGCGGCAACAAGCTCTACCCGGAGGAGCGTGAGTTGCTGGGCGACATCGGCGGGCTGCGGGTGGTCCACCTGCAATGCAACGCCGGGCAGGATTCACTCAGCCTGGCACAACTCGGCGCGAAGGTCACCGGCGTCGACATTAGCGATGAGGCGATCGCTTTTGCACAGCGGCTTTCCGCGGAGTCTGGCGTCCCGGCCATTTTCGTGCGCAGCGATATTTACGACTGGCTGGAGGCGGTGGAGCCCGCGAGCTTCGACCTGGCCTTCTGCTCCTACGGCGCCACCAACTGGCTTTCGGACATCGGTACCTGGGCAAAGGGCATCGCGCGGCTGCTGGCCCCCGGTGGGCGCTTTGTCACGGTTGAATTTCACCCGGTGTTGAATATGCGAGACGATACCGGATGGGCGTTGAAGTACCCGTACTTCGGCGGCGGCGAGGCGCAAACCTGGCAAGAGGGCATTGGCGACTACGTGGCGCTCTCCGCCCAGACCGAGACAGGCTACGAGACGGGAATCGAGAACTTCGAAAATCCCGAGCCGGTACACGAGTTCGCCTGGCCGGTGAGCGAGGTAGTGACGGCACTCATCGAAGCTGGCCTGACGCTTGAAGTGTTTCGCGAATACCCGTACACCAACGGCTTCAAAGCCGTCCCGGATATGGTGGCCCACCCGGCGCACGACCGCGCCTACACAGCCCCCGAGGGCGTGGCCCAGATCCCGATGATGTACGCTCTGGCTTCGCGCAAGCCATGAGGTAACGGCCCGCTCGCTTCCTGCCTATCGCGAATGAAAGCCGGGGATTGGAAAAGGTGAAACAAGAACCCTGCCCTCCTGTGGACGCACTTAGAGGAGACGGATTGGGCGATCGCTAGTTGAGATCGTGTTGAGGGACGAAAGGCTGGCGCTGCGTCGCTTCTTGGCGCGAACGCTCCGGTAGCGGCTCGCGGAGTGCATGGAAACGAGTACGCCGCCTCTGGGGCGACCGAACGAGGCGCTCGATAGGCTTGGCGATTGTTAGCCACGGTTGACAGGCGGGTGGGGGGTTAGCCCCGGCTGGGAAACTGTCACGGAATCGCCGTTAAAGAGGATGTGGGATAGGCGACAGACGGCGTCGAGTAGGCGATATGGTAGGTGACAGCCGGACACCGTTATGCGAATCACGGACCGGCGGATGAGAGTCCCTTTGCCCTATCCCCTCGCGATTCCGGCTGAATCGCGGCCCACAAATCACATCCTCGCCGCCCTGACCACCGTCGAGCTCGATCGGCTTCGGCCAGACCTCGAACCTTATCCGTTCGAACTGCGCGATGTGCTTTACACCAGGGGCCAGGAGATGACCCACGTCTACTTCCCCGAACGGGGCGTGGTCTCACTCGTTACCCTGATGGGCGAAGGCGCTGGAGTTGAGGCGGCAACGATCGGCAAAGAAGGGATGGCTGGCATGCCCGTCATCCTTGGTGAGACCATGGCCACGGCGCGCTGGGTGGTACAGGTGCCGGACGGTTCCCACCGCATCCCGCGCGAGGTTTTCCTCACACACCTGGAGGAGATGCCTCACTTCAAGAGCCTGGTTCATCGCTACGCCGCCGCGCTCTTTGATTTCCTTGCTCAATCTTCTGGCTGCAACGCTTCTCATAAGCTCACCGAGCGGTGCGCGCGCTGGATCCTCTCCACGGACGACCGGATGGACCACACACCATTCCTGCTCACCCAGGAGTATCTGGCCGAGATGCTCGGCGTGCGGCGGCCTTCCGTTTCAATCGCCGCCAGTGCCCTCCAGAATCTCGGCCTCATCACCTATACCCGCGGCAACGTCACCGTCCTCGATCGGCCGGGGCTGGAAGCAGCCTCCTGCGAGTGCTACGCGATAATCCGGGACCGTATGATCGCCTGAGGTCCGAGCAACGGTGCATCGGAGTGGGTGGCAGATGACTCCGATACTCCCTCCTCAGCACTCCGACACTAGGTGCCAGCGCTGGTAGTCTGGCGGGATGACAGACCGGCGACTGCGCGTCCTCCTCAACGCTTGCACCATGCCCTCGAATCCCACCGGGATCTGGCTTTATGGCCTTGAGTTGGGCGAGGCCTTGGCAACGCGAGACGACTGCGAAGTGATTTTCGCCTCGCCGGACGCATATCCAGCCGGCGCCGAACGGTTGACGCCGCCCATCCGGCTTCCGGAAGGTCGCAAGCACGCCGCCGCTGCCCGCCTCCAGTTCTGGACCGAGTTCGAAGCGCCGCGCTGGATGAAGCGCCACGCGATCGACGTGTACCACGGCGTGCACTTCACCGTGCCGGTGTTGAGCCGCGCCCCACGTGTGGCGACGATTCACGACCTCGCGCCGATGACCGCGCCCCGGCTTTTTCGGGGGACGCTGAATAAAAGCTACTGGCGGTTGATCATCGAATCCGCCCGGCGCGCCACCGTGATCGTTGTCCCCTCAACCCCCGTGGCCGACGACGTAGCCCGCCTGCTGGGCGTGCCCGCGCGCCGAATCGCCGTCACCCCGCTCGCCCCGCGGGCGACGATGAGCACGGCTTCGGATGAGGCAGTGATGGCCGTCCAGGCGCGCCTCGGCATCGACCGGCCTTACCTGCTCTGCGTTGGCATCTGGAACCGCAACAAGCGCGCCGTCGATGCGATGCGCGCCCTCGCCGAACTGCGCGGACGCGGCGTTGACCTGCAGCTCGTACTCTGCGGCGAACCGATGCCCGTCCTCGATCCGCTCTATCGCCGCGAAATCGAACGGCTCGGCATCACCGACCGCGTCGTATTCGCGGGCCACGTCCCAGACGCCGATCTGCCCGCGCTCTACACCGGCGCGCTGGCGCTCGTCTTCCCCTCCGAAATGGAGGGCTTCGGCTTGCCGCCGCTTGAAGCGATGAACTGCGGCACGCCCGCAATCGTCTCGGACATCCCTGCGGTGTTGGAGGCTACCGGCGGCGCGGCCATCGTCGTCTCGCGGCGCGCCCCGTCCGAAATCGCCGACCGCGTGGCCGAACTGGCTACCAGTCCCGCACTCCAGGAGGACTGGGCAGCGCGCGGCCGCGAGCACGTCGCCAACTTCACCTGGGAGCGCACCGCCGCCGCCACCATGGACGTCTACCGCTCTATTACATGAGTGTCGGAGTGTCGGAGTGTCGGAGTGTCGGGGTGTCGGAGTGCAGCCTGACTCCGATACTCCCTACCCCGATACTCCGATACTTCGTCCCTTGACTGCCCAGGCGCGCGCGCGAAGCGAGATGCTGCCATCAACGCCGCGCGGCAGTCGGCTGCGCAGTTCGCGCCGCAGGTCCTCCAGTTCGTCGGGGCCTAGGGAGGCGGCGTAGCCCGGCGCCGCGCCCTGCCCGCCCAGAAACGGCTCCCAGTAGTCCTCAAAGCTCTCGAACACGGTCGGCACGTCGATCGGGCGCGTCACCACATGCTGTAGTCCCGCGCCCTCGAAAAGTTGGCGCATCACATCTGGCTGGCAAAGCGGAAAACGGCGGCCCTCGTCCAGCTCGGCCGCCTCTGGCCTGACGGCCACGGCTGCCTCAAAGAAGTAGCGGATCATCTCCATGCCCGCCGCGTAGTCCCACAGGTACGTCGCCACCGTGCCGCCGGGCCGCACGGCGCGCACCATTTCGGCCACCGCCTGCACGGGATCGGGCACAAAGTTCAGGCAAAGGCCGGAGACGGCCACGTCATAGCTCGCGCTCTTCACGCACAGCGCCCTTGCGTCGCAGACCGCGAAATCGGCGCGCGACGTGTTGACCGCGCGGCTCGCCGTCTCGACGTAGGCCTCGGAGGCATCGACGCCTTTGACAGCCTCGGGCTCGGCGACATCGAGCACGACCTGCGTCAGCGCGCCGGTCCCGCAGCCCACGTCCAGCCACTCGAGCCCCTGGTCCTGCTCCAGCCACGCCACAAATTCGCGCGCCACCAGCCGGCTCCAGCGCCCGATGTAGCGTTCGTACGCTCCTCCGTCGCTCCATCTGTCGGCCATCGGTTTGCCCCCGGTGTTCTACGCCAGACCAAGGCGTGCAAATTGGTCGCCCGGCGCTTCCACTTCCTGTAGCGCCTGGCGCAGTTTGTCGGCGATCTCGCCTTCGCGTCGCTGACCAGCGAGGTTCTCATCCTCAGTTGGGTCCTGCTCCGGGCGGTAGAGGTGGTTGCCGCTGAACCGTCCATAGCCCCAGAACGGCAACAAATCCCCCGCCTGGAACGGCTGACGGATGACTGGGATCGTCGAGCCCGGCATGCGGTCAAGGTAGGCACGGTCATCGGGCGGCGGCATTAGCGTGTTGCCGTTCGCGCCGCGCGTGGGCATCGTCGTCCAGCGATTGGACCACATGGAGAGCGGAAAGTTCTGCTCAGCTGGGGCGCGCGTGTACTTGCATTCCGCGTCCACCAGGTTCACTTCGCGCCCCCAGATGCCCGAAAGCGCCCACTCGCGGACCTGCGTGACCTCGCCGGTGATGAGCGGCAGCAGCGACTTCCCGTGCGTTACGTGCTCCGGAGTCACGCCGAAAAGGTCCACCAGCGTGGCAAAGATATCGACGCTGGTGGTGAGGGCCGAGGTTGCGCCAGCCTCGACGCCCGGCCAGCGCACCATCAGCGGGATGTGCCCCAGCGGTTCGTAGACCGGCACGCCTGGCTTCCCCCAGATGTCCTTCTCGCCCAGGTAGTGCCCGTGGTCCGTGCAGACGATGACCGCCGTGTCCTCCCACAGTCCCTTTGCCTCAAGCGCGTGAATCACCTTGCCGAACCAGCTGTCGATCATCGTCAATTTGCCGCCGTACTGGGCGCGAACCTGGTGGGCTTGGCGCTCGTCCAGAATGCCGCGCTGCTGGGCCGCTACGGCATACGGGGGCCAGATGAGATGCGCCCCCTGCCACGAATCGTCGTACATGCTGGCGTAGGGGTCCGGCGTATCGAACGGCTCGTGCGGGTCGAATTCATCGACGAACAGGAAGAAGCGGTCGTGCACCCCGGCGTTCGATTCGATCCACTCTGCCGCGGCGGTCATCGTGCGCGGGCCGGGGAAGTCCCATTCGTCCCGGAAGTAGCCGCGCGAGTTGTCGTACGGCAGCCATGGCCGGCCAAAGCTAGGCGCACCCGCCCAGCTCGGGTCGGGGCGAGTCTTCCAGGGGTCGCCTTCGTGCCCGCGCAGGTACTCCCAGGCGGTGAAATCGGTGTGGTAGTTTTCGCCGCCCGTTTCGAAGAGGTGCGGGTGGTCCGAAATTAGCATCGAAGTGACGCCAGCCTCGTTCAGGTAGGCCGAGATATTGCGGTCCCAGAGCTCGATCGAACCCCACGGCCGCCAGAGAAAATCGAGCGAACCGCAGAGGATATCGTGCCGCGCCGGCATGCAGGGAAGCGACCCCGTGTAGTGTTTTTCGAAGCGCAGCGATTGGCTGGCAAAGCGGTCCAGGTTCGGCGTCGCGAACTCTCGCCCACCATACGAACCGAGCATGTGCCGGTTCAGACTGTCAAGCAGGATGACCACAGCGTTCTTCGGCCGAACCGGCCGTTCGTCTGGCATCCGGCGATTCTACCGTTTTCGAGCGACGGACACTGGGCAAAGTGCCGGAGTATCGGAGTCGGGTCGAACTACCTGCCACCCCGACACTCCGTTACACCGACACTCGCACCAGCACTTGGCCTTCTTCGATCGTCGCTGGCGCCGTCACCAGGATCTCGGCGATCGTGCCCCCCACCGGACTCTCCAGCGGGATCTCCATCTTCATGGACTCGATGACCAGCAGTTCATCTCCCGCGCTCACGCTATCGCCAACGGCGACGATTAATTCCTTCACGCTCCCGGCCATGGGTGCGGGCACATCAACAGTGGGCAAGAGCAGCTCCTCGGTTTGGGTCTGGTGGCTCGACTCTACCGGTTACCGCCTCTAGGCGTCTCGCTAGCCAGTATCGGGGTATCCGGAATCGGGAGCATCGGAGTTGGTTTCGGCTCGTTGTCGCTCCGACACTCCGGTACTCCGTACGATGTCTTTCTTACTCGCCTGTTAACGAAAAATTCGTTAAGGTAGCAAGCGTGAACAGTGAGCCGACGAACTCCGCCGAATTGGTCATCCGGCGCTTTGGTGGACAGAGCGCCCTGGCCGCGCTCCTCGGCAGGCGTCAGAGCACCGTTCAACATTGGGCGAAAACAGGCAGGATCCCGGCGCAATGGCACCGGGTCCTGATGACGCTCGCCCGCGATCGAGGTGTTGTTTTGGAACCTAAGGATTTTGTAGCCACAAACGCCCGCCCCGTGGAGCCCGCCGCCGGCAAGCTGGGTGTGATGCTCGTCGGACTCGGCGCGGTCGCCACCACGTTCATTGCGGGCGTCGAAAATTCGCGCCGGGGCACCGGCCGTCCGATTGGATCGCTCACCCAGATGGGCACCATCCGCCTCGGCAAGCGAACTGAAAAACGCTCCCCGCTGATCAAAGACTTCGTCCCCCTCGCCGAGTTGGACCAGTTGGTCTTCGGTGCCTGGGACCCGATCCCGGACAACGCTTACGAAGCGGCCCTCAAGTGCGGCGTGCTCGACAAGCACGAACACATCGAGCCGATCAAGGACTTCCTCAGCTCCATCAAGCCCATGCCCGCCGTCTTCGACCAGTACTACGTGAAGCGCCTCACGGGCGTGAACGTAAAGTCCGCCCCCAACAAGCTGGAGCTGGCCGAAAAGATCCGGCAGGACATCCGCGATTTCAAAGCCAAGAACGGCTGCGACCGCATCGTCATCGTCTGGTGCGCCTCCACCGAGATCTTCATGGAGCCCGGCGAACAGCACATGAACCTCGAAAACTTCGAGGCCGCCATGGAATCGAACGACCAGCAGATCGCCCCCTCCATGCTCTACGCCTACGCCGCCATGATGGAGGACGTGCCGTTCGCCAACGGCGCCCCCAACCTCTGCTGCGATATCCCGGCGATCGTCAAACTGGCGAACGACCGCGGTGTGCCAATCGGTGGCAAGGACTTCAAAACGGGCCAGACGCTCCTCAAGACGGTGCTCGCCCCGATGTTCAAGGCGCGCATGCTCGGCGTTGCCGGCTGGTACTCCACCAACATCCTCGGCAACCGCGATGGCGAAGTGCTTGACGACCCGGAGAGCTTCAAAACGAAGGAAGAATCGAAGCTCGGCGTACTTGAATACATCCTCCAGCCGGACCTCCACGAGGAGCTTTACGGCAACATGTATCACAAGGTGCGCATCAACTACTACCCACCCCGCGGCGATAACAAAGAGGGCTGGGACAACATCGACATCTTCGGGTGGCTGGGCTACCCGATGCAGATCAAGGTGGACTTCCTCTGCCGCGATTCGATCCTCGCTGCCCCCCTGGTGCTGGACCTCGCGCTCTTCTTTGACCTTTCGAAGCGGGCCGGCTTCAAGGGCATCCAGGAGTGGCTTTCGTTCTACTTCAAGAGCCCCCAGCACGCCGCTGACCTCTACCCCGAGCACGAACTGTTCATCCAGCAGACGAAGCTGAAGAACACGCTGCGCTACATGATGGGCGAAGAACAGATCACCCACCTGGGGATCGAATACTACGAAGACGGCGAAGAGTAGGGACGGCCTAGTGGCCGGGAATGGAACCACCGAGACACAAAGATTTGGAGGAGCTGTTTCAGACCCTCTTGGTGTCTCGGTGGATTTCGGTCTCCAGACAGGACCTTTAAGCGCGTGCAATCCGCGCGTTGATGAACGGCGCGAAGTGCCCCGCATACTGCGCCTGGACCGCCGGCAGCCGCCAGTCGTCGCCGGTGATCGTCCCGCGGCAAGTTGGCGTGCCGCAGGCGCAGGGCGCTTCCAGCAGCGGCACGGGCTGCGCCGTCTGC
>JBBQGT010000124.1:0-8997 GCA_038323265.1 Tepidiformales bacterium | reverse complement strand
GCCGAGCGCCTTTCGACGGCAAGCAACGCGGCCCTTCTTGTACTTGATCGCGCGCTGAAGGTCGAAAAGCACGACGTGGGCGGGGTGCGGGAACACTTCGAGCGCGAAGCGGCCCGCAGCGTGCGTGGCCAGTTTGCCCGGATCGAGTTCGAATCCGCTCGCCTTGAGGAGGCATGCGAGTTGGGGACCCGCCAGGCCGTTCATTTTGGTGAGGAACGGCAAGTTCGCGGAGTAGGCGCCCGCGTGGTATTTGCCGTAGACGCTGCCCAATTGCGCTTCCCCGCGGCGTCCGGGCTGCACGATCAACGGGGCATCGATTGCCACGACAACGTCGGAGCCAAACGACTCGCAGAACGTCGCGAAAGCTTCTGGCGACTTGATCGCGCAATGCAGTTCGTGAAGGACCACGCCACTGCCGGATTCTTCGAGCACGCAGACGCCGGTCTCGTGGTGCGGCGTCCAGGCGAGGTCCAGGCCGATGAACGTAGTCATGGGGCGATTGTACGATTGACGCTGAAATCGCCCGCTGCCTTATGGAGGTGCAAACGTGGCCGAACTCCTTCCGGCGCTGGGAAAACGCCGGGCGCGCCGCGCGTTTGCTGAAGGGCCGGTGTCCGCCCGGGACGAAGCGTTGCTCTGGCAGTCGGTCGCCGTTGCGCCGAGCCATGGCAACACGCAGCCGACGCGCATACTCGTAGCGCGATCGGTCGAGGCGCGAACGGCCCTCCTGGGCGCGCTGTCCGACGGAAACCGCCAGTGGGCGCCGGCCGCGCCGCTCCTCTTTGCTCTCGCTGTCATCCCAGCACACGACGCTCCTCAGAAGAACAGCGATGGCACGATCCGCGAGCTCTCGGCGTTTCACGGGGGCATTGCTGCTGCGAACCTGATGGCCCAGGCGACCGCGGTTGGACTGACCGCGCACCCGATGGCTGGCTTCGACGAAGTTGCTGTTCGTGCGGCGTTCGGCGTGCCTGCCGACGTGCGCATCCTCGTAGTCTTCGCCGTTGGTCATCCAGGAGCCGCGGAATTGTTACCCGAGGACCTTCGACCGCGCGAAACCGTGGCCCAAGATCGTCTGCCCACTGCACAGTTCGTCGCCGAAGATCGGTGGACATCCGCACTCGAAGAATCGGCGCGGGAATACCGCAAGCAGAAGTCCAAATCGTGACGCCGGTACTGCCAAGTTCGGCATCTGGCCGCACTCCGCTTGAGGTTGCCGGTCTCTGTTCCGAGGCGGCCGGGGATGTGATTCGCGAAGGCTTCGGTAGGACTGGCATCTCTGCGACTAAGGGACGCGGCAACGTCGTTACGGAAGTGGATTTCGAAGCCGAGCGACGGACCCTCGAAATCCTTCAGCGCGAATATCCTGCGCATGCGGTTTTGAGCGAAGAGACAGCGAGTTCGACGCGCTCCGAGGGCTGGCTGTGGGTCTGCGACCCGCTGGATGGGACCAAAAACTTCTCGCGCGGCATCCCGCATTTCGCCTTTAGCATCGCGCTCTGTTTTGCGAGCCAGCCCGTGATCGCGCTCACAAGCCATCCGCTGCTGCGCGAGACCACCAGCGCCATCGCTGGCGAAGGTTGCAAATTCAACGGTACGCCGGTGACAGTCTCGCAAATTCCGTCCGTGCAGGATGGGGTGATCGGCATCGACTTGGGCTACGACAACGATCGGGCCGGCTATCAACTGGGGCTTGCTCAACACCTCTGGCCGGGCGTGCAGGCCATCCGCGCCATGGGTAGTGCCGCGCTTGGCTTTGCCTTCGTCGCCGCTGGCCGCTGGGACGCCTATGTCCATTCCGACCTCCAGCCATGGGACATTGCTGCCGGGTTGCTCCTCGTTCGCGAGGCTGGAGGCGCGGTGAGCGATCGGGAAGGCGGCCCGGCGACCATCTGGACTCGCGCAGCTATCTCGGGAAACGCGGCGGTGCACGCCGAACTTGTAAGGACGGCGGCTGGACTGCCCTGGCGGTGATCCGCGATTGCTTTCAGATCGCCGACAGAAAGACGACGGCCAACACGGCCGTCGCGGCGCAGAGCAGCCCAAAAAGCCCATCACGGCCGAAGAAACGCGTGGCTCGTGGGGCCATCAACGCCGCGAACAGGACATCGGTCGCCGCCAAGGCCGCCCGCCCACTGGATTCGAACGCAAGGACACTAACCGCGGCTGCGCCCGCGAGGCCAAACATGGCGATTGCCGCGCCACGGGAACGTGCACTGCCCAGCGTCTGTGCCGCCCCGCGAACCCCGGCCGCGCGGTCTGCTGCGATGTCCGGCGACTGGTTGGCAAGGTGCAGCGAAAGCCCAAGCGCCGCGCCGAGCGGAAACACCCACCACAGAAGGGGCCGCCACGCGTCTGCAGCAAGGTAGACCCAAACTGGTACGAGCGGAAAAGCAATTGAATAGGGGAGCCAGCTGAGCCGCGTCCGCTTCAGCCAGACGTCGTAGACCATGCCGCAGAGCCAACCTGCCAGGCCCACGAGCCATACGCCGGAGTCCAGTCCCAATGTGACGAGCAGGCCGCCGCCGGCGCAGGCCGCCGCCGCCAACACCGCCTTCTGTCGGGAGACGCTGCCGCGAGGCAATGCCTTCCAGGGCTTCGCCCGGGCATCGTCTGCGGCGTCCACTACGTCGTTCGCGATACCGATGGAAAACTGGTAGAGCAGCATCCCCAGCCCGAGCTGCAGATACAGCGCGATGCCGGCATCCGAATCGGCGACGCGGAGAAGGGCAATCGTCAGGCCCGCGACGAGGAACGACGGAAATGGGTGCAGCAAGCGAAACATTGCCACAAGAGCGGACCCAACGGGCACCTGAATTGACTCGCGCGCGGCACTCACGCCCCGCAGTGTATCCGCTGATTTCACAGCCGCCGCTGTGCAGCCTAGACTCGGCTGCAATGAAAGCGGAAATCATCGCCATCGGCACAGAGATCTTGCTCGGCGAGATCATCGATACGAACAGCGCGTACATCGCGCGCCAATTGCCGGAGCTGGGCATCGATCTGCTCTACAAGTCCGTTGTGGGCGACAACGTGGGTCGCATCAGTGATGTCTTTCAGCGGGCGTGGGGACGTTCGGATCTGATCATCACCACCGGCGGGCTCGGCCCAACGGCGGACGACATGACTCGCGAAGGCATCTCAGCGCTGCTGGGCGAAACGCCTTCGGTGGACCCTGAGCTTGAGGCGCGGCTGCGGGCATTTTTCGCTGGCCGCGGCTACCCCATGCCCGAATCGAATGTGAAACAGGCATGGCTGATCCCGAGTGCCAGAGCGATCGCGAACCCTCGCGGTACGGCGCCAGGCTGGTGGGTGGAACGCGACGGCCGGGTCATCCTTTCCATGCCCGGTGTCCCGCCCGAAATGGAGCGCATGTGGACGAACGAAGTGAAGCCAGAGCTCGACCTGCGCTCCGATGGCCAGGTGCTTGTCACGCTCACGATCAAGACTGTGGGCATTGGCGAAGGCACTGTCGATGAGATGGCGAAGCCCCTCTACGACACACCCGGCATTGGCATAGGCACCTACGCCCGTGCGGATGGCGTCCACCTGCGGATCGGCGCAAAAGGCGCCACCCGCGAAGAAGCATGGAATCTGATTCGTCCGGTCGAACAGGAGATGGTTGCCCTCTTCGGTAGCGCCATCTGGGGGCGCGATGAGGACACCATGGAAGGCTACATCGCCGATCAGATGCATGAGCGCCGCACAACGCTCGCGACCATGGAGTCAGTCACGGGCGGCTTGCTGGCCAGCGTCCTCACAGATGTCCCCGGAGCATCCGAGTACTACAAGGGCGGCCTGGTCACTTACCAAACGCAACAGAAGATCGACGCCGGCGTGCCTCTGAAAGTGATCGAAGAGTTTGGTGTGGTCTCGCCCGAAACCGCGAAGGCGATGGCCCGGACCGTGCGCGAGCGGCTTGGCTCGGATTATGGAATCGGGATTACGGGCGTCGCCGGAGAAGACGCGGTCGATGGCGTGGCATCCGGTACCGTGCACATTGGCGTTGCAACCCCGGAGGGAACGGAGCACTCGCTTTCAATCACGATGAACAGCGGGCGTGCCGCCGTGAAGCGGCGGGCGGTAACCACGGCATTGCTCTTGCTTCGGCGAGCGCTGCTGGGCGAGGCGAAATGAGTTCCTCCGTTTTAGCTTCCGTGGCCAAGTGTCTGCAGCCACTCCAGTAAGAGGCGAGTCACCTCCTGCGGGCGTTCCTGCTGCGTCCAATGCCCACAACCGTCGAGGATGTGTGAGGCCACCAGGTTCGGCACAACCTCCGGTAGCCGCTCGATCGCTGCGGGATTGCGCGCGGGGTCGCGAGAGCCCGAGATGAAAAGCGCAGGCTGCGAGACGTGCGCATCCGCCAGGTCGGCTGACCGTTCCCAGTTTCGCGTCACATTGCGGTACCAGTTCAGGCCACCGCGAAAGCCCGAAGCCTCGAACGCGTCGACGTAGACCGAGAGGTCTTCTTCGCTCAGCCACGGGGGGAGCAGCTTCGGGACGGTGACCGAATCGATGAATCGCCCGCCCGCAGGGATGGGCCGGAACCGCTCGTCTTTCGGCACGTCGCCGGAGATCGACCACATGAAGCCAAGCAGGCCGGAGCGCACGTCCTGTTCGAACTCCGCTTCCACCACCCCTGGCGATTGAAAGTAGTCGACGTAGTGGATGAAGCCCGGCCCAGCCGCTGCGCGCATCCCTTGGAGCGGTGACACGGGGCCGCGCTTGGCGTGTGGCACGGAAAGTGAGGCGACCGCGAGCACGCGATGCGGGTGGCGCAGGGCGGTGTGCCAGACCACAGGCGCGCCCCAGTCGTGTCCGATAAGGACCGCGCGCTCCTCACCCAGCGCGTCGAGGAGTCCCACAATGTCGCCCGCGAGCGAGTCCAGGTCGTAGGCCTCGATCTCCTGCGGAGCGCTGCTGGCCCCGAAGCCACGCTGATTCGGCACAATCACGCGGTAGCCGGCGTC
This sequence comes from Tepidiformales bacterium, assembly GCA_038323265.1. Classification (GTDB taxonomy): domain Bacteria; phylum Chloroflexota; class Dehalococcoidia; order Tepidiformales; family Tepidiformaceae; genus PNKC01. The sequence goes on along the minus strand of JBBQGT010000124.1, from coordinate 4,027 downwards.
AACCAATGGCGCTACCTGGTGGCGCCACGAATAGGCGAGCTCGGGGAATCCGTGGCAGAGCACGATGGGGCTACCCTGTCCCGCAACGAAGGTCTCAAGCTCGACGCCGTTCGGTGCCAACATCAGCCGTTCCGCGCCGGCGATCACGCTCGCGCCACCACATCAGGGTCGTAAGTCGTTGCAATATGGCCGGCCGCCTGAAGGCGTTCGAACTCTTCGTCGCTGAGGCCGAGCAGTTCGCGGTAGACGTAGTCGTTATGTTCGCCGAAGAGCGCGGGAGATGAGCGAATGCCCACGTCTGACTTCTCGAACCGGTAGGGAGGTGCGCCAAAATCTGTTTCGGGGTAGTCAGCGGTCGCGGGCAGGAGCGTCCAAGCGCCGGTCTCGCGAAGGTGCGGGTCTTCGGCGGCGTCCCGGGCATTCATTACGGGTCCAGCGGTCACGCCCGCAGACTGGAGGCAGTGGAACAAGTCGTACGAGCCCTGGCCCGCGGTCCATTCGGCAAGCCGTTCCTCGATCTCGTCTTCGGCCGCCGCGCGTCCGGCCAACGACGACAATTCGCTGCGAAGGGCCCACGGGGGGCTTCCAATGGTCTGGACCAGCGCAGTCCATTCCGCATCGTCGCGGCAGCTGATCGCGATCCAGCGGTCGTCGCCCTTGCAGCGAAAGGTGCCGTTCGGCACGAAGCCTTCGATACTTCGGTTCCCGACGGAGACGGCGTCTCGCCCGTTCCAGGCAGCATCAAGCGCCGATTGCGGGAACATCTGTGCGGTGCTCTCGGCCTGGGCCAACTCGATCACCTGACCCTCTCCGGTACGGCGGCGGTGCCGAAGGGCGGCCATCACCGCGAAGGATCCGTGCGCACCGCCCCAAAAATCGCCTGCGAATATCTGCACGTTGTCGCCGGGCGCCGTGTCGGCGTACCCTCGGAGCACCGTAGAACCGGCGACGCTATCGATGTGCGCACCGTAGCCGCGTCCCTCAACGTAGGCCCCGGACCGCCCGAACGCCGGCATGTGGAGGATGATGGCGTCTGGCCGCTCACGGCGGATCGCGTCGTCATCGAGCCCGAGTTTCTCGAGGGTGCCGAGGGCGAGGTTTTCGGCTACGACATCGCTGATGCGAAGCAGCGCCTTGACGATTTCCAGACCTTCGGGCCGGCGGCTATCGACCGTGAACGACTTCTTGTTGCGGAGCACCTGGATGAACGCCGGGCTGTTGTTCCATGGGCGTGGGCCCGGGTCGCTGTTCGGATGTCCGGCGATCCACGGCGGGAGTACTGCGGCCATCGCAGCGGTGATGCGCGGCGAAGCGGCGCGCGTCATTGGGTTCCAGATGAACGGGTTCTCGACCTTGATACACTCCGCTCCCATATCCGCCAGGTACATGGTGGCCGATTGGCCAGCCCAGACGGCGCTGAAGTCGCAGATTCGTACGCCGGCGAGCGGCAGGTTGGCGCTCAAGCGGCGACGCCCGACTGACGCATGGTGGCGATTTCGGCGCGGCTGTAGCCAGCCTCGGCGAGCAGTGCATCGGTGTGCTGGCCGAGCATCGGCGCGGGCTGGCGCAAGCGCCAGGGCGTTTTTTCGAAGATGTACGGCCTCCCAAGCATTGGGAACTTGCCGAGCAGTTTGTGTTCCACTTCGATCCACAGGCCGCGTTCACGGAATACAGCGTCGTTGAAGACATCGCTGGCGTTGAAGAGCGGGGCGACCATTGCGTGGGCGCGGCGTGCTTCGGTCCAGACTTCCTGTTTCGTCCGCGAGAGCATCCACGGGTAGACGATGCCATCCACTTCCTCTTTCGCAGCGGGATTCATGGCGGTCATGGGGTCCAGCCACTTGGGGTCGCGCAAGGCGTCGTCGTCGATCATCTCAACAAACCGTTGCCAGTAGTTGCCGAAAGAGGCGGTCACTTCGACGTAGCCATCGGCAGTGGGGTAGATGCCGCCGGCAATGCCCGCGCCGCTCCCCGGCGCGCGCTGCTGCACGCGGCCGGAGAAGCGAAAGCCGAGAATCGCTGCGCTGCGGCGGTCGATGCTGTTGATCTGCGTGTCGAAAAGCGCGAGCTCTACGCGCTGGCTGATGCCGTGGACCTCTTGGGCGTGCACTGCGCCCATCGCAGCCAGCGCACCCATTGCTCCCGACTGCAAGAGGGCCGCGGTGCCGCCCAGCTTGAGTGGGGCCCTATCCAGTGTGCCGTGGCTGTACATTTCACCGCCCATCGCGAAGAGGACGGTGTCCGAAAGCTGGTAGTCGCGGTACGGGCCGCTCGAACCGAAGTTCGTAATTTCCACAACACAGGCGTCGGTGCGCGCCCGGAGCTGTTCGTAGGTGAGACCAAGATTTTCTGATTGACGTGGCGAAAACCCGGCTACCACGAGCTGGCACATCGCCGCCACCCTGTAGGCGGCTTCGCGCCCGTCGTTCGTTGCCAGGTTGAGGACTACTGACTCCTTGTTGGTGTTGAGGAACTGATAGGTCCCGCTGCGTTCCTGGCCTGGCTCGTCGCCCAGGAAGGGGCCGAGCCTTCGCGCGGAGTCGCCTCCCGGAGGTTCGACCTTGATCACGCGTGCGCCTAAATCGGCGAGCAGCTTGGTGCTGTACGGGCCGGCGATGTGCGAGGTCAGATCGAGCACCGTAAGCCCTTCGAGTGCGTCCAATGCCAACTCCTGCGGGGTATTGGGCGACTGTACCGCAAGCTGGCGGGCAGTGTCAGGCTGTGGCGGGAGGGGTCCGCTCAGCCCGTGCCACGCGGAAGGCAAGGGCTACTACGGGCACCGAAATGACCATGATCACGGCCCCGACAAAACCAAAGGCGGTGCGCACCCCGACAATATCCACGAGTGGGCCGGCGCCTGCGAACCCAACAAGCGCGGCGAAGGAGGCGACGACCGCAACGAGGCTCATGACGCGGCCGCGAAAGGCGTCCTCCGCTTCACTTTGGAGATAGCTCGCGAAGCCGACCTGTAGCCCAACAACCCCCGCGCCTTGCAGCGCCATCGCCAGGCTGGCCCAGAGCAGGTTTGGGGAAACCCCCAGGAGAATCGCGGATGCACCAGTGACGATCAACGCGCCAGCACCGGTAGGGAGGAGTTTCAACCGCTTTCCCAGCCCGAGGAACGCCAGGGCGAGCAGGAGAGCTCCCGCCCCTTCGACGGCGAGCAAGATCCCGTATCGGCTATCGGCGAGATGTAATTCCTCCGAGACCAGGGTGATCGTGCCGGCATTGACTACCGGACCGACGAGACTGACAACGCCGATCGCAAGCATGACCATCAGGAGCCGTCCGCGAGCCCGCACGTAGGCGATACCCGCCGCTGCCGCGCGCAATGGAGAGTGCGAGCCCCCGTCACCGACCGGTCGACTGACCGCGGCATCGATCCCCAAAACAAGGAGCCCCGAGAACACGAAGCTGGCTGCGTCGACGCCCAACACCAACGAGAGCCCGCCGGTACTGAGCAGGCCGCTGGCCGCGGCTGGCCCGGCGATCTGCGCGAGCCGCGTGGCGAAGCGGATGCTGCTGTTGGCCCGCCCTAGCCCATCTCGCGCCACCAGCCGGGGGAGTATGGCTTCACTCGCAGGACGGTCGAAGGTCGAGATCACGCCAATGGCGGCAACTGCCAGGTAGACGGCGGGGAGCTTCAAGCCCACAGCCACGCCTGCCAGGCAGGCGAGCAACACGACGGCGCTCAGCATGTCTGCGAGCAGCATGACCTTGCGGCGGTCAAAGCGGTCTGCGACGGCGCCGGCAATTGGGCCTAGAAAAACGGTCGGCACGGCTGCAAGGCCGAGCATGATGCTCACGGCCGTCGTCGAGCCGGTCTCCTTGAAGACCGTCACTGCCGCGGCGGTCAAAAGCACCCAGTCGCCAGCGACGGAGATGCCTTCGCTGCCGACCAGGTATTTGAACCCTCGGGCAGGCGTCTCAACTTCAGTCCGAACGGCAACTGTCGCCACGCCCGTCACGCGTTCCCTCCCGCTCGATTCACGGGAGCTTACACTGACCCTTGTTGCGCGCCATCCCT
>JBBQGT010000123.1:0-9001 GCA_038323265.1 Tepidiformales bacterium | reverse complement strand
CACGATGCGATGCGGAGGCTGAAGGAAGCGGGCCACGACGTGTACGTGTGGAGCGCGTCGGGCCTCGCGCACGTTGAGCGCGTGGTGCACATGCACGGCCTCGGCGAATGGGTCGACGGCATGTTCGACAAGGATCCGAAGGTGCGGCCCTACCCGGATTTTATCATCGACGACGACTGGTACCTGGTGGAGAAGTACGGCGGCCACTGCGTTAGCCAGTACAAGGTCGTGAACGAAGACGACCGCGAGTTCGAAGACGCGCTGCGCGCGATTGGGCTCTCGTAGTTCATCTTTGAACCAATGAGGCATAGAGACGTTCGAGACACTCCGACACTCCGCTGTAGGCTTGCCCCATGCGCGTGCTGTTCATTGAGCCGTTTTACGGCGGGAGTCATGCTGCCTTTGCCGATGGGCTGAAACGGCATTCGGCACATGAGGTTGTGCTGCTGACGTTGCCGGAAGGCGAGTGGCGGCGGCGCATGCGGCGCGGTGCGCAGGAGTTAGCGTTCGCCGCGCGGGAATTGAGCGGCGAGTTCGACATCGTCATTGCCACGGACATGCTGGATGTTCCGGCGTTCCTGGCGCTCACCCGGCCGCGGTTCGGACGCGTGCCTGTGGTGTACTACCTGCACGAGAACCAATTCACCTACCCTCGAATCCGCGGCACGAAGCTTAATTCCTGGTTTGGGCAGATCAATTACATGTCGGCGCTGGCAGCGGACCGAGTGGCGTTCAACTCTGAGTACCACCGGCGCGACTTTCTCGGGGCGCTGCGGACGCTCGCCGACCAGCCAAACAACTGGCTTGTGCCCGAGGCGATCGCCCAGATTGAGGCCAAGAGTGCGGTGCTGCCGGTCGGCGTGGAGTTGGAGGGGCTGGACGCGCACCGAGTCGAGCGCGAACCCGGGGCGCCTCCGCTGATCCTCTGGAACCACCGCTGGGAGTTCGACAAATCGCCCGAGATGTTCGCGCGAGTGATCGAAAAGCTGGCGGGCGAAGGGCTGGTGTTTGGCCTGGCGATCGTCGGCGAAGCGGGCTTCAACCCCAGCCCGGCGTTGCCTTTGCTCGCAGAACGGCTGGCAGACCGCGTGGCGCAATTCGGGTTCGTCCCTACTCGTTCCGAGTACGCCGAGTTGCTGTGGCGCAGCGACATCGTGGTCAGCACCACGAGGCACGAGTTCTTCGGCGTGGGGATGGTGGAGGCGCTCTATTGCGGCTGCGTGCCGTGCGCCCCAGCGAGTTTCACTTATCCGGAATTCGTCCCGGCCGCCCTTCACGGCGCGTGCCTGTTCGAAGACGAGGCGGACTTTGAAGCGAAGCTTCGAGCTTTAGTGGCCGTGCGACCACCCGGCGATTCGCTGCGGCACTCGATCGAGCGATTCGATTGGAGTTGCGTGGCGCCGCTGTGGGACGCCGCGATCGAAAGTGTGGCGCAGGTGGCGCGCTGACTGTCTCCAGTTCTGGGGACTCGTCACAACCGCGGGTGTGCACGATCATGTGAGCATGGGGAAGCCAGTAGTACCAAAGGGCCGGGTGTAGCCGATGGGCGTTGCGGTACGCAGGCGGTGGGCGAAGGTCCCCTCGCCGATTCGGCGGCCGATCGACGTCATCGGGACGACGATTCGGCTCTATATGGACGACCATTGCGGCACATACGCCGCGGCGATCGCCTACTACGCCCTGTTTTCGCTCATCCCGCTCAGCCTCATCATTCTCTCCGCCTTCGGGTTGTTCGCCAATCGCCAGGACATCACGAACTTCGTGTTCGAGCAGATCCCGCTTAAGGAGAGCGATTCCGTGCGCGCGAGCGTGAACACGATTGTGCAGCGTGCCCAGGACGTGTCGATCGCCGGTATCTCGTTTGGCGTGCTGATCCTGTTGTGGTCCTCCAGCGGCATCTTCGCGGCGGTGCGGCGCGGCCTCGATGTCGCCAGTCACCGCAAGCAATCGCGGTCGTACTGGCGGGGGAAGCTGGTGGACGTTGCGCTGGTGCCGGCCCTGGGGATGTTGATCCTGCTTTCGATTGGGCTCACGGCACTCGCTCAGTTAGTGATTGGCCGTGCGACTGCCCTCGGCCCCGTGGACCTCAACTCGAACTTGGCACTGCGGATGTCCTCGTTCCTGCTGCCGGCCATCGTTTCGTTCGTGATGTTCCTGCTCCTCTACCGCTTCGTGCCGAGCTCGCGCCCAGCCTGGCCGGAGGCGTTCGCCGGCGCCGGTTTTGCCACGGTGCTGTTCGAAATCGCCAAGAACAGCATTGCCTACTTCATCGATGCGGCGCCCTACTCCAAGGACACGGCGATCTACGCAGGCTTCGGGACGGCCCTCGGATTTCTCTTTTGGATGTTTGTGAACGCTTCGATTTTGCTCTTGGGCTCGGAATTCGCGCGGGCCGTTCGGCGCGAGCCGACGGTCGTTCCCGCCCTCCCCACCATCGAGGCCAGCGAGGACCCATTGACCCATCCCGGCGAGGTCGTGCCGGGCCACTGACCGGCGGGCTTCAGCGGCGTATCGTGCGACGCGTTGGAGGGCCGCATGTTCGTTGAAATCGACCACATCGGAATCGTCGCCGCAACCTGGGATGACGCGCGCCAGGTGCTACTCGAAAAACTTGGGTTGGAACTGGATGAGAAGCGTTCGCCGCTTCCGGACGGCGTGTACTTCGCCCCGGAGCGCACGAACAACTACTTCATCAAGGTTGGGGCGGGCCAAACGCGCGTTGAAGTGCTGGTGCCCGCCGATACGACGAGTGGAACGGCGAAATTCCTGGCGCGAAACGGCCCGGGCCTGCACCACATCGGCTACGCCTGCGCCGATGTGGCGGTGGAGGCGAGCCGGCTCGAAGAGGCCGGGCTGCGGCGAATCGACATCGGCCCGTCATCAAACCCGAATAGGCTTGCGGCCGCATTCTTCCACCCGAAGAGCGTGAACGGCATCCTCACGGAGTTAGTACCGGTCTACCGCGAACGCGCCTGAACGGGGATTGTTTCGAGCGAAGCCTCAGCCAGCAGCCACGGGACTGATGAGCTCCGCGGCGATCGCCTCCATCCGGCCGATGACTGATTCGGTTGAGCGCCCGCCAATGACAAGGATCAGCTGGTCTACGCCCATCCGCCTGAACTCCTCGGCGTGCGCTGGCGTGAAGAAGCCGGGAGCTGGCCGCACACTGATTGAGACGTCGGAAAGCTTGCGTCCCTCAGCATCCAGAAGTTTCTCAAGGGTACCGATGCGTTCGAAAGCAGTTTCGGGCGTGAGGTTGAAGCCGTACCAGCCGTCCCCCTTCCGAGCCACGCGGCCGAGAGCGGCATCGGATTCGCCACCGAAGATGATCGGCGGGTATGGCGTCTGGATGGGCTTGGGCGATTGGCGGCAACTGGGCAGGGAGTAGAACTCGCCTTCGAACGAGGACACGTCGTCCAGCCAGAGGCGGCGCATCACTTCCAGGTACTCCTCGGTACGCGGCCCGCGGCGAGGCCACGGCACGCCAAGCGCGTCGAACTCTTCGCGCAACCAGCCGATGCCCACGCCGAAGTCCACCCGTCCGTTCGAAAGGCGGTCGACCGTGGTCACCTGCTTGGCGGTGTAGACCGGGTTCCGCTGAGGGACGAGGGCGATGCCCGTCCCAAGGCGCACGTTCTTCGTTGCGGCGGCCAGGAAGGCGAGCACGTTGAACGGGTCGAGGATTCCCGCATCCCGTCCGACCGCCAGCTTTCCGTCGTCGGTGTACGGGTACTTCGAGTCGTACTCATCGAACAGCACGACATGCTCGGGCGCCCAAATCGAGGAGAAGCCGAGGCGGTCGGCGGCGGCGCCAACGGCCATCAGGTAATCGGGCGTGGCGATGGGTGAGAAGAGCGGCGGCATGATGCCGATCTGCATGGCTGCGACCTCCAATTGCGATGGGCGATTGTAGCGCGCGGGGCTCCAACGCCGTTGCGATCCTGGGTGCCTGGCCCTGAGTCCTGGGTCCTCTTCCGGTATAGACGACTTTTATAACACTAAAGTGGAAAAAGTCTGGCGTCCGTCGTACAATGGGTACATGCAAGGAACGCGTGAACGCATTCTCGAACTCGTCATCCAGCGCCGAGAGCTCCGGGTGGAGGATCTCGCGGAGGAGTTGGGCATCACCGCCGTTGCTGTTCGCAGGCATCTCGATAACCTGCGCGCCGATGGCCTGGTGGACGTGCGAGCAGTCAAGCAGCCAACCGGCCGCCCGTACCACGCCTACCACGCGACCGATGCCGCCACCACTCCTGTCCCGGCGGCCTACGCAGGCCTGCTGGAACGGATGCTACGCTCGCTCGGCGAGCAGGACGAAGTGATCGCTTCGGTGATGACTTCGGTTGCGCAGGCACTCGCCTCACGGCATCAGCCAGACATGGTTGGCACCGTCTCAGGCGCCAACGCCGAGCGCGTGGCGCAGGTCACGAAGAGCCTCAAAGAAGACGGGATTCTGGATAGCTGGAACTCCCAGCCGGACGGATTCCACCTGGTGAACGGGGCCTGCCCCTATCACAAAGCCGCGGAGATTTCGAAGCTGCCCTGCGAAACGGACCGCAAGGCGATCGAGCTGCTCCTCGGCCTGCAAGTCGAACAGCTCAACCGGATTGTCGATGGATCGCCAATCTGCGAGTACCTGGTTCGCGGCTCACGCGAATCTGAACCACAACTGATTGAAGTACGGTAAGGAGTCCCAATGAGTAAGACACCACTGCTGGAGATTCGCAGTCTCCGGGCGAGTATCGCCGACAAGGAGATCCTGAAAGGGCTTTCACTCTCCATCAATAAGGGCGAAGTGCACGCCATCATGGGCCCCAATGGCTCCGGCAAGAGCACGCTCGCAAACGTCCTGATGGGCAACCCGAGCTACAAAGTGACCGGCGGCGACGTGCTCTTCAAGGGTCAGTCGCTCCTCTCGCTGCCTGTTGACCAGCGCGCCCGGCTGGGTCTCTTCCTCGCCTTCCAGTACCCGGTGGCCATCCCCGGCGTGACGATGGTGAACTTCCTGCGCCAGGCCGTGAACGCCGTGCGCGGCACGGACGTGCCGATTCGCGAGTTTCGCCAGAACCTGTTCGCCAAGATGGACATCCTTAAGGTGGACCAGGACTTCGCTCGCCGGTACGTGAACGATGGCTTCAGCGGTGGCGAAAAGAAGCGCGCCGAAATGCTCCAGATGGCGATGCTCGAGCCGTCCATGGCCGTCCTCGATGAGACAGACTCGGGGCTCGACATCGACGCCCTGCGCACCGTCGCAGAAGGCGTGAACGCCTTGATGAACGAGGAGATGGGCCTCCTCTTGATTACGCACTACCAGCGCTTGCTGAACTACGTGAAACCGCAATTCGTCCACGTCCTCATCGACGGGCGAATCGTCCGCTCCGGCGGGCCGGAACTCGCGGAAGAGCTGGAAGTTACCGGCTACGACGAAATGGAAGCGGCCCTCGCTGCTTCCGCGCAGGCCTAGGAGGCATTCCATGACTACCGCCACCAACCTCATCAACAGCGACAACTACGAAACCAAGTTCGGTTTCCATGACGACGAGACGGCGTTCTTCAAGGCCAACAAGGGCCTGACCACCGATGTCGTGAACATGATTTCGGACATGAAGGACGAGCCGCAGTGGATGCGCGACTTCCGTCTGAAGTCGTTGGCGCTCTTCTACGAAAAGGAGAACCCCTCGTGGGGTTCGCCGCAACTCGACGAACTCGATTTCAACGACATCCACTATTTCGTGCGTGCCACGGACCGCGATGAGCGCTCCTGGGACGATGTGCCGGAGTACATCCGCAACACGTTCGACAAGCTCGGCATCCCCGAAGCGGAGAAGAAGTTCTTGGCCGGCGTGGGCGCACAGTACGACTCGGAAGTGGTCTACCACAACATCCGTGAAGACCTCGAGAAGCTCGGCGTCCTCTTCCTCGGCACCGACCAGGCGCTGAAGGAGCACGAAGAGCTCTTCCGCGAATACTTCGCGACGATCGTCCCTCCCGGCGATAACAAGTACGCGGCGCTGAACAGCGCGGTCTGGAGCGGCGGCTCGTTCATCTACGTGCCAAAGGGCGTGAAGGTGGACATCCCCCTGCAGGCCTACTTCCGCATCAATACCCAGAACATGGGCCAGTTCGAGCGCACGCTGATCATCGCCGACGAAGGCAGCCAGATTCACTACGTCGAAGGCTGCACGGCGCCGACCTACAGCACCGACTCGCTGCACAGCGCCGTGGTCGAGATCATCGTCAAGAAGGACGCCCGCGTCCGCTACACGACGATCCAGAACTGGTCGAACAACGTCTACAACCTGGTGACGAAGCGCGCCGCGGCCTACGAGAACGCAGTCATGGAGTGGGTTGATGGCAACCTCGGCTCGAAGCTGACGACCAAGTTCCCAAGCGTCTACCTGATGGGCGAAGGGGCCCACGCCGAGATTCTTTCGCTGGCGTTTGCGGGCGAAGGCCAGCACCAGGACGCAGGCGGCAAGGTCATCCACGCCGCTTCGAACACGACGTCGACCATCATCTCCAAGTCGCTCAGCCGCCAGGGCGGGCGCACCAGCTATCGCGGCCTGTTGAAGGTCTACGACGGACTGGAGAACGTGAAATCCAACGTGCGTTGCGATGCCTTGTTGCTGGACGAACAGTCGCGCTCAGACACCTACCCGACGATGGAGATCGACGCCGCGGACGTCCACATTCAGCACGAGGCGTACGTCTCGAAGCTGGGCGAGGACCAGCTCTTCTATCTCATGAGCCGCGGGATGAGCGAAGAGAACGCCGCCAAGATGATCGTCAACGGCTTCGTTGAGCCGATCGTCAAGGAGCTCCCGATGGAGTACGCGGTGGAGCTGAACAGGCTCATCGAGCTTCAGATGGAAGGGGCCGTGGGCTAACGCTCACGCTCGTACCCGTCGGAGGGCAATAGCACCGCCGACGGGGCCGGGAGCGTAAGGCTGAGTCAACCACCTCCAGGCCTCTTGAAATGACTAGTGCCCGCGGGTCGAAAGGAACACAGATGACTACTCCCCTAGCGACAGGGACGATCGAGGAACGAAGCCGGCGCATCGGCCTTGATACGAAAGACCCGGCATGGCTGGCGGCGCTCCGCGCTGAAGGCGTGCGGCTGGCCGGCCAGCTCGGCATGCCCGATTCGCGGCGCGAACGGCCGTGGAAGTACCTGGACATCAGTGGCCTACAGCTCGGTGATTACACGCCGGCCGCGGGTGAGCTTACGCTCAGCGGCGCGGCAACGGGCGTGGCTGTGGCAAACCTTGCGGACGGCGACGCGAAAATAGTTGCGACCGCCGAGAAGCATCTCGGCAAGGCCGTGACCGCGGGCCGTAGCCGCCTCGACGCGCTGCACTACGCCTTCCTGCGGGACGTTGTTGTGGTTGACGTCGCCGCCAATACGGAAGCGGCCGAAGCCGTGCGCATTGGCCGTAACTTTTCGAACGAAAAGCAGCTGGCCGCTCCGCATACGCTCATCGTAACAGGGGCGAACAGCCGCGTGACGGTAGTCGAAGATTGCCGCTCGGGCGACGGCGACATCGTTGTCCTGCCGGTCGTCGAAGTAATCCCCGGTCCAGCCTCCGAGGTCCGTTACGTGACGATCCACCGCTGGGGCGCGAAGACGCAGGTCTTCCTCGACCAGCGGCTGGTGACGGACCGCGATTCGGCCTTCTGGAACCTCAACCTCGTTACCGGTGGCCAGGTCGTCAAGGGTCACATCGAATGCTCGCTCGAAGGGCGCGGCTCTTCCAGCGAACTTCTCGCGGTCACCTACGGCAACGGCTCGCAGCATGCGGACTTCTTCACCCTACAGGACCACATCGGCGCGGATACGCGCAGTGACCTGATGTACAAGTCGGCGCTCACGGACCACTCGCGGAGCGTCTACTACGGTCTGACGCGCATCGGCCTCGGCGCGCACAACGGCGACGCCAACCAGGAGAACCGCAACCTGCTGCTGAGCAAAACCGCGAAGGCGGACAGCGACCCGGTGCTCGAAATCCTCACAAACGACATCATCCGCGCATCCCACGGCGCAACCGCCGGCCCTGTGGACGAAGAGCAGCTTTACTATTTGCAGACCCGCGGCATCCCGCACGCCAACGCGGAAGCGCTGCTTGTCCGGGCCTTCCTTGGCCAGGTGCTGGGACGCGTGAAAGACGAAGCGCTCCGCGAAGAACTGACGGAAATCCTCGACGCGAAGCTGGAGAGCCGGTAATGCCCTGGACTGAAGTCGCGAAGGCGCAGGATCTGGCCGCCGGCACGGCGACGGTAGTCGAGGCGGGCGGGCGGCGTATCGCGCTCTGCAACACGGGCGAAGGCTTCCACGCGATCGATGACATCTGCACGCACGATGGCGGCTCTCTGGATCAGGGGACGCTGGAAGGCTTTGCAATCGAGTGCCCGCGGCACGGAGCGCGGTTCGATGTGCGCACCGGCAAGGTGCTCGCCTTGCCCGCAGTCCGCCCGGTGCGTTCGTATCCAACCCGCGTGAAGGCGGGCGCAGTCGAGGTGGAGGTGCCGTGATGGCCCCGGCGAGACTGGATATCGTGCGCATTCAGCGCGATTTCCCGATCCTGGAGCAGGAGGTGAACGGGCGCAGGCTCGTCTACCTCGATAACGCCGCGACAACCCAAAAGCCGCGCCAGGTGATCGACGCGTTGGTGCGCTACTACGAGACTTCGAACGCGAACATCCACCGTGGCATCCACACGCTGGCCGTGCGCGCCACCGAGCAGTACGAAGGCGTGCGCCTAAAGGTTGCGGCCCACATCGGTGCGACCAACCCCGAAGACGTGGTCTTCACCCGCAACACCACAGAATCGATCAACCTCGTAGCCCGCGCTTGGGGCGATGCGAATGTCGGCGAGGGGGACGAAATCGTGCTCTCGTTGATGGAGCACCACTCGAACATCGTGCCGTGGCAGATGCTGGCGAAGCGCGTTGGCGCGAACCTGCGCTACGCCGAAGTGCGCGACGACGGCACGCTAGACCTCGA
>JBBQGT010000122.1:0-9018 GCA_038323265.1 Tepidiformales bacterium | reverse complement strand
CTGAGGCGGCATTGAGGCGAGCAGCGCAGGCTCGAGCACGGGCAGCAGCGTGCCGAAGAACGCTCCTCGCCCGTTGCGTTCCTGGGCCAGTTCACCCATGGACGCCCCGAAAACCGTGAGCAGGCCGTTGTTCGCCTCGTCTGGTGTGACCGTTGTCCCGTCGAGCGCCGTGCGGAACCTCCGCCGGACGGCGGGCGAATAGGAGAAGTTCTGGCAGCCATCCATGAACAGGAACTGTTCGCGAAAGGGGTAGCTGAGGAGGTAACGGCCTAGCGCATCGATGCCGAGCGTCTTGGTTGCCAGCGATCCTCGGTTGGCGAAATCCTGGCAGAGGAAGAGGCGGCCTTCGGAAGGCTCATAGACGGCGTGGCCAGCAAGGAAGACGTAGAGGCGCTCGCCGTCGGCTTCACTCAAGGTCACCAATGAGGCGTCGATAGCGTCGAACGTGGCGGCGGCCGAATTGCGGGGGAGACCGAGCGCGGCGATACCAGGCGCGGTGGCCGGCGAGGCGACCGCATGGAGCAGGATCTGAGCGTCAGGGACCCCCAGCCCGAGGAGCCACTGGACCGCCGCCAGGGCGTCAGCGGCGGCGCCGTCCAGGGGCGGCACAATGCCGTCGTTGTAGCGGTCGATGCCGACCACGAGCGCCCAGCTCCTCGTTGCGTCCGCCAAGTTGATGCTCCTAAGGCCAGAAATTAGCGATCAGTTCAAACGTCCGGGGCTGCTTCCAGTAGGCGCTGTGGGAATCGGGGAAGGGGACGCCGGAACGCACCTCTTCGTCCTTGATATCTGCATTCGCGCCGAACACTTCGCCAGCGAGGTAGCTGAGGAAATCTGCGCGGTCGTAGATGTTGAGCCACGGGACGAACGGCGCCAAAGGGGTAGTGCCTGGCCGCAGCGTTTCCAGCGAATCCATCGAAAAGAAGAGAGGAGCCTGCGAGCCCGCGGTGACCAGCTTCGCAACGAGCGGGTGGGTCGCGCGGCTCAAGAGGTCGACGAGGATGACGCCACCCAGGCTGTGGCCGACGGCGACGATGGGCTGTGGCCACGGTTGCATTTTTTCGGCCACGTAGTCGATGAACGCGTCACCCCGCCGCAGGTGGAAGAAGATGTCGCCGATGGTGGGCAACGCGCCGCCAGTTAAGCCCGCTCGGCGGTCAATCAGCTTGTCCGTTGCGATGCCCTTGATGGTGTCCGTCACTTTGTCTTTCACCCACGAGCGGAGGCCTCTTGTCGTGGGGGCGAAGGCTGTGGCGACGGCCTGGACTGCTGCGTCTCGCAGTCTCCCGTCGAGCGCGGCGGGGGGCCGAGTCACTTCCCCTGGCACAGGCCGTATGGCGAAAGCGACGACGGCGCGGGCGACGATCTGAGCCAGTTCAGGGTCATCGGCACTGTCCGCGGCGAGGGCGGCGGCGGCGAGTTCGGGCGCGGCGGCCACCGCTTTTGCACCGGCCAACAGGCGACCAGCGGCAACGCCGGGCGTCGCTGGAGGGGTGGCGGCGATTCGCGCGAGGGCGGCGGCGGCGGCCACATCGGGCGGCTGGCGACCGATCGCCGGACCCTGCCCGGCAGGCTGTTGTGAGGCGATGCGCAGTTCGAAGAGGGGGTCATCCAGGAGGACGCTCCAGAGCGCGAGTTCAAGCTCGGCGGGTGTCAGCACCGGTTCGAGCGCGCGGGTCCGGTCCTCTGGCGGGAGAGTGAGTTCCACGAGCTTACCGTTGGTACCAAGGTCTTCGCCCCAGGGGCAATTATCCGCGATAGCCACATCAGCGAAGCGCGCGTGGCCTGCGCAACCCTTGCGGACGTCCTCGAGCGTTGCTTCGTAATCCAGCTTTCTGACGCCGGTGCCGTGTACAAAAAAGAGCGTTCCGGGCACGAGCAGTCTCCTGTCGCAGAGTGGCCCCACAATAGCCCGAGAACGGTGGCGGGAATACAGGAGATTCGGATGCCGGGCCAATCTGGTGAGGATTTTACATTTGGCGATTGACCGTTCTGGTACGATGCCGCCACCTCGCTAAATTTGGCGCCGAGCGCAGATTGACCGAACGCCCGTACCTCAATTTCGACTTGCAGATGGAGTCAGACGGTGCCAGCTACCGGGTGCGCGTTTTGGATTCGCCGGGCGGCCAAGCCGAAACCGAGGTCACGCTCCCCTTCTCCGACCTTGAGCTCGAGAACTTCATCCTGCGCCTCGGCCAACGCAGCCGCAGCACGCGGCGATTGGAATCGAGCGATCTGACCGGCGTACGCGAATTTGGCTCGAAGCTCTTCCAGGCGACGATGACGGGCGACGTGGCTGGGGCGTACCGGGCGAGCTTAAGCCTGGCAGAACGCGACGGCGCAGGGCTGCGCATCCGGTTGCGGCTGTCGGCGGCGCCCGGGCTCGTCCACATCCCCTGGGAATTTCTGTTCGACCCGCTTGAGCGGCGCTTCGTGGCGCTTTCCGTCGATTCGCCGATTGTGCGGTTCCTGGACGTGCCGGGGACCGAACGGCCGTACGAGTTGGAACCGCCCGTTCGCGTCCTCGTCGTGATCGCAAGCCCTACCGATTTCGCGCCGCTACAAGTGGAAGCGGAGTGGACGAGGTTGAAGGAGGCCGTGAAGGACATCGAAGAACGCGGCCAGCTCACGCTCGAGCGCCTGACCATCCCGACCCTCGGGGAACTTCAGCGCGCCCTGCGGCGAACCTACCACGTGCTCCACTTCATCGGGCACGGCGGATTTGATGAGCAGGGTCAGGACGGCCTGCTCGTCTTCGAAGATGAGCGTGGGCGCGGCAGCGAAGTGAGCGCCACCTACCTCTCGACCATTCTTCGCGACGCGGACTCGCTTCGGCTAGCGGTGTTGAACGCATGTGACGGAGCGAAAGCGTCGCTCACCGACCAGTTTGCAGGAGTGGCGCAGAGCCTCCTTCAGCAAGGCGTCCCGGCGGTTGTGGCGATGCAGTTTGAGATCACCGACGAAGCGGCGATCACGTTCGCCCACGAGTTCTACTGCGCATTCGCCGACGGCTATCCGGTGGAGGCAGCGGTGAGCGAGGCTCGGAAGAGCATCTTTGCGGGCCAGAACGATTCGGAGTGGGCTACTCCAGTGCTCTACTTGCGGTCTGGAAGTGGGCCAATCTTCCATATTGCGCCTTTGCCGGAGAAGGCCGTGCTTGAGAGGGCGGAGGCAGTCGCTATCGAGCCGCGGACAGAAGCGAGCGGAGCGCGAAGCGACTCCGCAGGCCAAGGCGTTGAGGAGTTCGGTGGGAATCGAACGCCACCGGTGGGGGCGGCCAGCGCCGGCGGGCGGACGCGCCGGGGGAGCCGTGGACTGGCAATCGCTCTCGGGGGCGCTACGCTTTCCGTGCTGTTGGTCATGGGCGTGCTGCTCTTCGCCAGCCGCGATTCGGCCTCCAAGCCGGGCGTCAGCGGAGAGCCGACTTCCGCCGCCAAGGTGATCCCTTTCGCCAGCTTCAGCGGCACGTGGTTCACCAACTCGTCGCAAATGGAGCTCACAGAGAACGGCGGTCATGTTACGGGCACTTACAACCTGTACCTGACTGGCAACCCCCGCCACACTTTGTTGGGCGACGTGGACGGCAATGACCTTGTGGGAGTGTTCGATGGGACAGTGAACCAGTTCGCCTTCCAACGCAAAGCGGATGCGGACACCTTCGACGGCTATTGGATTGACGCGAACGGAGGCACTCACGAGTGGTGCGGCCGGCGCGGCGCAGGGGAGCTACCGGACGGATGCGGCTATTCCGGCGTATGGCGCACAAAGGGGCTGCCCGCGAGCCTGGCGCTCAAGGGCGACACGGTCCGGTTCGCCCAAACGGGAGGGTCGGCGAAGCTGACGCTAGACTCGCAACGTTACGGAAAAGTAGAAATCTCGGCCGTCCCTGACTTGAACACACTGGCGCGCGTGGCCGGGACTTTTTCGGTGAACGCTGGGGGAGCCACTTCGCGATTCTCGATCAGTTGGCTTGTGTTTGACGAAACGTATTGGGATTCGTTGAAAGGCCACTGGAGCGCAATCTCCCCAACAGCCGAGGGCTCGGGCGACTGGTGCGCCTGGCGCGGAGAAGCGGAGGCCCCTTGCTAAGATCCCCGGATGCGCTTGGAGGCGGGCTTCCGGGTTGCCGTTACGGGCTTCTTCGCCGGTGTGCGGGGGCTCTGCTGGCGGCGCGGCGCGATTGACCGCGACGGAGCGGCATCCCGCTTTTGCACGTCGAGAAATTCAGAGAACATCCATCCCTGACGCCCTTCGTACCACACCGGCAACCAGCCATTCTGGCCCACCTGGACGACCGTGCCTGCGACAAGCGTCGCGAGAATGGGCTCGTTTTTACTCGGGCCCGAACGCAAGTTGAGGTCTTCCTTTACCACCGCGGTGAGCCCGGTGGGCGCCGCTGGCGCAGCGGCGAGCAGGAAGGGGACGGGATTGATGTCATCGCCGCCCTGGCGCCATTCGTAGTGCAGGTGCACGCCGGTGGAGACGCCCGTATTCCCGACGCCGCCGATTGCCTGTCCGCGCAGGACCGCATCGCCAACCGCGACGCCAATGGCGCAGAGGTGGCCGAAGAGTGCGCGGTGGCCGTCCTGGCATTCGATGATGATGCAATTGCCGTAGCCGGCGTTCGGCCCAGCAAGCACGACCGTGCCGTCCCGCGGAGCGAGCACAGTGGCCCCTTCAAGCACACCGCCGATATCGACGCCGGTGTGGTAGCCCTTCAGGTAGAGGCCGCGCACGCTCGGGTCGGTGTTTTCGGGACCGTAGCCCTGGGTAACCACTCCACCCTGAACCGGAAGCTCCCAGCCTGTGGCAGGATCTACGTAGAGATTCGGCATGTCTCGCCTCGCCCCATGAGTGAGCGGAACCGCTCGGGGGCGCACAGCTTACATCGGGCGGCAAGCGACCTCGAAGGGGGCGCGGTACGGGTGCGTTTTTCGACTGGTCAACTCGCTAGCGATCGGGACGCAGGTGGAAACGATACTCGAACGCCGTTTCGGCCTCGATGCCGAGTTGCCAGAAGAGCGTCGTAACGTCGCCGTGGTGGCCCCTCTCGTGCAGCAGGAGGTGGGCCACCAGCTCTCCCCGGCTGTAGCGCAACATCTCGCCATCGACGTCAACGTCGTGCATGGCGGAAAGTTCCTGATCGCTCCACTCCGCCAGCCGCCCGGCGAGTTCGTCCCGAACGCGCGAGCGGTGCGCCTCAATGCCCTTCCATGCGCGAAAGCCGCTTGGCGGCAGATCGGGCAACTCGCCCGTTTTCAGGTCGGTGATGGCTGGTAGCCAGCGTTCGTATGCAAGCACTATGTGCCCGAGGCAATCGCGCAGCGCCGGCCACCCCGATCCCGGGGCTGGGCGCACCAGGTCGGCGTCCCCTTGCGCCGTCTGTCTTATCTGTTCCCAGACGTGCCCCGTAAATTCGAACAGGTCTGTCAGGCTTGCTTTATCCATGCGGCCATTCTAGCCGGACGGTCGATCAGCCGAGAGACAAGCGAGCGACCTCGCGGGACGCCCTAGCCCGATGGTGTAGCGGGCTGGTCGTACCACCTGAGCACACGCAACGCACGCAACGTGTTCCACCGGCTAGACCTGTTGTCGCCGTCCTCGAGCACAAAGTGGACTTGGCCGGGATGGGTGTTCTCGAGGAGCCAGTCGCCACCGCGCTGCTGCCTGAATCGGAGGAGATCGACCGCTTCGTTGAGGCGCGGGTCCGGCACATCCCCGACCGAGCGGAAGTATTCGAGGGCGCGCAGCAGATCGTAATGCCAGCGGATCGGAAACGAGAACTGCAGCCAGCTTGGGTCGATGACTTCGCCGGTGCTCTTGCTCCGGAGCAGCCTTCGTTCGAGGAGGTACTCCTCACCCCGGCGCCGGGCCGCAATGGATTCCGACGAGCCGCCGGCTGCGCGCTGGTGGGCCAACAGCCCTTCCAGAACGTTGATCGTGGTCGCAAACGACGAGCGGACGGAACCGTTCTCCGCCTCGCCGTTCCAGCCACCGTCTTCGAGCTGTTCACCTAGCAGGCGGGCAACCACGCCATCCACGTCTTCACCGAAGTAGATGCCCAAAGTGACGGTCCTGCCGTTGATGCACGGCTCAACCTCGCCGCTAAAGAAGGGCTGCCCGGCGTGCTCCCAACGGCAATGGTCCTTGACCAGCGCCACCGCCCGGCGCACCCGGTCAGAGCGCGGGTCGACCCCAAAATCACGGAGAAGCTGGAGCGTTGGCAGAGTGGCGGTCCATGGCTGGCCCTCGTTCGCTTCTCGCCAGTTGAAGCTTTGCGCCGGGAAACACGCGCCTCCCGCCCACTGGCCGTCCTGGCCTTGCAACGCGAGCAGTCTGGCGCCCCAACCTTCGGTGGCCACCCTCGCGCGCTCCGCCGAGACGACCTCAGCTGGCGCTTGAACAAGATCATGCAACACCTGCCAGCGGATGGCGGGGTCCGAATCGAGCAGCCAATCCAGTACGATCATGCGACTGAGTTTAGCGCGAGCTGGCCAGACTCGTGCTCGCCCGACGCGCGTATCGGTCCAACCACTCGCGGAAGATTCGACGGTCGCTCCGCCGGCTGGACGGACGGCGATCGCTGCAGACTCGGCGCCGACGTTGGCGCGAGCTGCATGGTGCAGGTACGTCGGCCTTGAGCATCTGCCCGCACCGCGGTAGCGTCACGGCGCATGGGATCAATTTGGCTGGAGAGCGTCGCCCTCGGCTTAGAACAGGCCCTGGATCTGTTGGCTGTGGCGGTGCGGGACTCCACCGACGAGCTATGGGAAACGCCGATGTGGCAGGTTCCGGCCCCGGAGCCCGGTCACGAGCTACTCGGCCTGGACAAGAAGCCCATCACCAACCCCGCACAGCGCAGCGCCCTGGTCCAGCGATACTCGACTCCGTGGGGCGTGGCATGGCACGCGCTGGAATGCTTGGACTATGACCTAAACGGCGAGTTCGGTCCGTGGGCCCCACCGCCTCCGTTCACCGGGCACCCGCACTGGCGAGATCTGACGAGTTTGCCCGCAGCCTGGTCGCGATCCGAAATGCTCGATTATGTCGAGTATTGCCGTCAGCGGGTGCGCGAGACGCTGGCAGGCATGCCCGACGAGAAGGCCGCGACACCGCTGCCACCGGCTCACCGCTATCGCGGCCAGCCGCACGCCCGGATCATCACGGCCCTCGTAGGGCACACGACCGAGCACGCCTCGCAGATACGGCAATTCGTCACTGCCTCCGGGATCGCGCCCGACGGGTAGGTCGATCCATGAAGTCACCGCAGCGATGAACTCGGGGTTTAGTAGGCGTCCTGTCGGGCATTCCATTGTCAGGTCACGCCGCAGGCGCGAGCCCCGCTTCCACGATCGCTAGTCGTACGACTCGTAAGGGACGATGTAGCAGCCGGAAACAGAACAATGTTTTGTGGCTCCCCGACGTGGACTCGAACCACGAACACCGCGGTTAACAGCCGCGTGCTCTACCATTGAGCTATCGGGGAATCAGCCTTGAAGTTTGAGTTGGGCGGCCCGAAGACGCAACCACTGAACGGCCGCTCCGGCCCCGCGTCCTACGTTAAGAAGGCCAGTTACCAAGCGGTAAGAAGCACCTTGACAGGCGCGCTTTGCCCCCTACGATTATCTGGCCCTCGGCTCCTTCCCATTCCTACTGTTGAGGGCGATAAGGAGAATCACTTTGGCGGAATTGCAACAGGTCGCCGACCAGTTCGCGAAGGACCTCGCGGCCCAGAATATTGCCGGGCTGATGATGGCCTTCACACCCACGGGCATGGGCCAGGCGATGGCTCTCCAGGCGCAGATGGCCGCGGCAGGCCCGCAGCCGGCGGACGCCGAAATGAGTGTTGTAGTGGCTGGCACCGAGGGCGCGACCTCACTGGTCGACATCATCTTCAAGGGCGCCGACAGCTCCCGCACGATCGCCACGAAGTGGGTAGAAGTGGCTGGCGCGTGGAAGGTCGATGGCATTGGCCTGAAGGCCTAGCCGGCCGGTTCATATCCGTGATGGAGCCCTTCCGCTGAAGGGCTTCTTCGTTATTTACCCTGGAAGCCAGTACGCTTGATTCGATGGCCAAAACACTCACGGGCGCAAAGCCCCTCCCTCTGCATCGTCGCATCCAGCGCTTTTTCCTGGTGGGCTGGACGTTCTTGATGGTGTACTTCACCTACAAGCGTATCCAGCGGAACAAGAAGCTGGCGCCGGCTGAACGCGAGCGTCGCTACAAACGCGCCCATCGCCAGAACGCAGAGCGCATCTATCGGCTCGCGATCCGGATGGAAGGGCTGATGATCAAGACCTGCCAGTTCATCAGCAGCCGGGCCGATGTTGCGCCCCCTGAGTACGTGTCCGTTCTGAGCCGCCTGCAGGACACCGTGCCAGCACGGCCGTTTGAGGAAGTTGAATCACAGATTCTGCGCGAGCTTGGCAAGCGGCCGGACGAAATCTTCGATGCTTTCGCGCGCAAGCCAATCGCCGCCGCGTCTCTCGCGCAGGTGCACCGCGCGAGGACGAAGGAAGGTCGCGACGTTGCCGTCAAAGTGCAGTACGCGGGCATCGACCGGGTGCTAGAAACAGACCTGCGGAACATCGGCATCCTCGTCCGCATCCTCGCTCGCATTGAAAAGAACTTCGACTTCCGCATCCTGATGAACGAGATGAACAAAGACGTGCCGCGCGAGTTGGACTTCGTGCTGGAAGGGCACAGCGCGGAACGGGTGGCGCGGGACCTTGCTCATCGCAAGGATGTGCGAGTGCCCGAGATCCTCTGGGAGCACTCAGCCCGCCGGGTACTGACGATGGAGTACATCGACGGGATCAAGATTTCGGACATTCCGCGCTTGGAGGCGGCAGGGATCGACGCCAACCAGGTGGCGTTAATCATGACCGAGGCCTATTGCGAACAGATCCTGGTGCACGGTTACTTCCACGCGGACCCGCATCCTGGGAACCTGTTCGTGCTGCCAGGTCCGGTGGTCGTGTTCCTCGATTTCGGCCTCTCAAAGGAACTGCCGGAAG
>JBBQGT010000121.1:0-9092 GCA_038323265.1 Tepidiformales bacterium | reverse complement strand
GGTCTTACCCCGACGCGCGCCTGATTATGGGCTAATTAACCCGCCGCCCCCCCGGGGGGGGGCGCTGTTTGCTGGCCCCCGCCCCTCGCACGCTGTTGGGAGGGGTTGATGGCCCACTACATTGCTCGCCGCGTCCTGCTCATGATCCCCACGCTGCTCGGCGTCTCGCTGCTTGTCACCGCGCTCCTCCGCCTGTTGCCCGCGGACGCGGTCGATATCCTCGTGGCCGGCGGCGAAGTGCAAGGCGGCGGCGCGGCCTTCAAAGAGATCGTGGATAAGCAACTCAATTCCGATGGCAAAGACCCAACTAAAGCCTCCATCACCGACCGCGCGCGCGCCGAAAACGTCGTCATCAACGCTCAGATGAAGAAAGACGGAATCGACCTTGAAAAAGCGACCGAATCGAATCGCATCGCCGCCAAGAGTTCCGTCGCCCTCAACGCCTATAAGGACGCGATTCGCGTGCGCCTCGGCTTGGACAAGAACTACTTCCAGCAATGGTGGTCCTGGGTGAGCAACGCCGCGCGGGGTGACCTCGGCGTGTCGCTCATCGGTTCGCGCCCCGTTGCGGACGAACTGAAGCGCCGCATACCCGTGAGCATTGAACTGGGCGTGCTGGGCATGCTCATCTCTGTAGGCATCGCTCTGCCGCTGGGTGTGGCCTCGGCGGTCAAACAGGACGGCGCCGTGGACTACGGGCTTCGCAGCGCGGCAATCGCCATGCTCGCCATCCCGTCCTTCTTCCTCGCCACCATCGTCATCGCCGTCGCCTCGCGCTACTGGAACTACTCGTTCCCCGTGAAGTACGCGGAGTTATGGGATGACCCTAAAACGAACCTCGAGCTTGTGTTGGTGCCTGCGATAATCCTGGGCATCGGACTCTCCGGCACGCTCATGCGGCTGACCCGCGCGCAGATGTTGGAAGTGATGCGCCAGGATTACATCCGCACCGCGCGCTCGAAAGGGCTTGGCAGCAGCACTGTGATCGTACGCCACGCCGTACGCAACGCTTTCATGCCGATCATCACGGTCATCGGCCTGCAGGTGCCGGTACTCGTTGGCGGTTCGCTCGTGCTGGAGCAGATCTTCGGCATCCCGGGCGTCGCCCGTTATCTCTTCGAATCGATTTCGAACCGCGATTTCCCCGCCGTCATCGCGGTGAACATGGTGGTCGCAGTCGTCATCGTGGTGACGAACCTGTTCGTTGACCTCACCTACGCTGTGCTGGACCCCAGGGTCCGGCTGACTTGAGGGACCGATAAATGGCCGTTGACCGCGCAATCGTCATCAGCGATTTCTACCTGAAGCCGGAACGCCCGTTCATGACGCGGTCGCTGAGCAGCGTCTTTGGCTTTGTCCGTCGCAAGCCGCTGGGCGCTTTCGGTGCGCTGGTGCTGTTCGTGGTGATCGCCGTGGGCGTGTTCTCGCCGTGGATCGCCGGTGACCCAAACCAGAGCCACCTCTCGGACCAGCTCTCCGCGCCTAACAGCACTTACTGGTTCGGCACCGACCAGAACGGTCGCGATCTCTTCGCGCGCATCGTCTTCGGTTGCCAGATCACGGCGATGGTGGGCATCGGCACGGTCATCCTCGTCTCTATCCTCTCCCTCTTCGTTGGCGTGAGCAGCGGCTACTTCGGCGGACGCTTCGATTTCTTCTTCCAGCGGCTCGTCGATATCTGGCTTAGCTTCCCGGCGATCTTCTTGATACTGACGCTCGTGGCGGTACTCAAAACGTCGAGCAGCAACGGCTTCTTTGGGCTCGGCCGCGGCCCTGAAATCGGGCCGAATCCGGTAGACGGCGATTGGTTCTGGTACACCTTCCCGCGCACTACCATCGTCATCATTGCACTCGGCCTGGTGCTCGCTGGCGGCGCTTCGCGCGTCGTCCGAAGCGCCACTCTTTCGACCGCCGCCAACCCGTACGTCGAGGCTGGCGTGGTTCTCGGCGCTTCCCATTGGCGGATCATCAGCAAGCACATCCTCCCGAACATCATGCCCACCATGATCGTCCTCGCCACTCTCCAGCTGGGCACAGCCATCCTCGCCGAGGCGACGATCAGCTTCCTCGGCATCGGCATCACCAACTTCCCCACCTGGGGCCAGATGCTCTCCGGCCAGACGCGCCAACTCGCGGAGAACCACATGCACTTAGCGCTCTTCCCGGGCTTCGCCATCATGCTCGCCGTGTTCGGCATCAACATGCTGGGAGACGCCCTGCGCGACGTGCTGGACCCGCGGCTCCGGGGCTCGCGCTAGTGGCTGCGCGCCTCCGGTCGGTCCTTACCGGCGGAACAACCGGCGCTGCGCGAGGGTGGAGGGCGGGGTACACCTGATCGGTGTCACCGACTGCATTGGTCCGCCGAAGATCTCGGTTGATCCGGCGTTTCGTACCGCTCCTGCTTGCGGCGACGCTCGGCTGCGCGATTGTCGCCTGTGGCGGTGATGGTTCGAAGCCAGCCACCTCGCTGATCTGGTGGGGCAACGACCTGCACCGTTTCCTGGCCTTTGACGGGTCCGTGATTTACCGGGCCGATTTCACGATCCTCGATCGCCCAGACTCTCAAGTGTTCATAGCAGGCGCGCCATCTGCAGATGGTAAGACGTTCGCAGTCAGCTGGGCGCTGAGCAAAGGCAGTGGCACTGCCGCCTATCAAGGCCTCATCCGAAACGGCAAATTGTCGACGGTGTTTGAGGGCACAAGCATCGACGCCCTGCCGCGAGTGGGGTCCTGGATAAAGAAGGCACGGCATACGCCAACGTCTGGCTGAAAGCCTCGAGTCGCTCGGCGCGGGCGCGCAGCCGATGGTACGCAATACAACTTGCCATGCACTGGGAAAGGCATCGCCTTGATGTGCGCTAACGCAGGCGTTTGCCGCGTGGCCGCGCTTTCGGGTTAGATACACAGGTGCAGCCGGATTACTACGCAATGCTCGAAGTTGCCGCCGATGCACCGGCCGCGGCGATCCGCTCCGCCTACCGCCGCCTGGCCAAGGAGCATCATCCGGATAGGAACGATTCGGCGGCTGCGAAGGCGCGCATGCAATCCCTCAACGAAGCCTGGGCGGTGCTCAGTGACCCCGCCCGCCGCGAAGAGTTCGATCGCTCCCGGCCACGCTTCCGCACCGGTCCTCGCCGTCCGCCGCCGTCCCCGCGTGCGGCAGGCCCGCGCCCACCCACCGGCGAATTCGGCGGGCGCTCAATGTTCGAAGAGGAGTCCGCGGCCTCTGTCTTTCGCGGGCGAGTGAACGCCCGCCAGCCGGGCCCACGGCACTTCACCGGCGATCCTCACACCGATTGGTACGAATACCTGGGCGTGCGGACCGGCGCCTCCGTTCGCGAAGTGCTCCAGGCCTTGAACGAACGCGCGGCGGAGTTAGCCGCCATGAAGGACATCTCTGCCGCTGAAGTCACTGAGCGCAGCCGCCGCAATCGCGAGGCCTGGGAGACGCTAGGAAACGCCCACGTCCGCGCCGAATACGATCGCGCGCGCCATGAACTCGGCTTTTGACCTTCCGGGAATTAGATGCGCGGCGTGCGAGTGGGTAGAACGCCCGCCTCGCGCAGGGCGCGGTCCAGCCGCTCGGCGGTGAACGGCTTCTGCACCAATCCCGCGATGCGCCGTTTCACGTCCGTATCGATGTGCGCGTCGGCGGCATAGCCCGTGCAGACAATGACTGGCAAGTCTGGCCGCAGCTTCGTCAACGCGCGGAACGTTTCGCTGCCGGTCATCCCCGGCATCACAAGGTCTAGCAGCACCGCCGCAATGCGTTCTGGGCGGGCCTTCACAACCTGCACGGCAGTCGCGCCGCCGGGCGCCTCCACCACGTTGTAGCCCAGTTCTGCCAGCGTGGCGCTTGTCGTTCGCCGCACCATCTCGTCGTCATCCACCACCAAAATCAGGTTGCCCTCGCCCGGGCTGTAGTTGGCGCCCGGGTGGTCGAATCCAGGGTCGAGCAGGGGCAAGCTGATCGTGAACGTCGTGCCCTTCCCCGGCATGCTTTCGACCGTGATGTCGCCGTGGTGTCCCTGCACGATGCCGTAGGTGATTGCCATGCCCAGGCCCGTGCCCGAGCCCAGTGGCTTCGTCGTGTAGAACGGTTCGAAAATGCGCCGCCGCGTCTCTTCGCTCATCCCCGGGCCGTTGTCGGAGATCGTCAGTGTGGCCGTCGATTCGTTCGAGGTCAGGGAGATCGCGATGTGGCCGCCCTCGGGCATCGCATCTTTGGCGTTGAGCACAATATTCAAAAGCGCCTGCTGCACCTGCCCGGCGTCCCCTTCGATCGATGCCGCGTTGGGCGCGAAAGTGGTGGTCACCGTGAGCGAGCTATGCAACGAGGGCCGGGCCAGCCGCAGTGTGTCATCGATCACCGTACGCAGCTCCACTGGGCCGAACTTCACCAGCCCGCCGCGCGAGAACGAGAGCAGCCGGCCGGTGAGGTCCGCCGCGCTGCGTGCCGCATCTTCAATGAGGCCGAGGTTTTCCCGTTCGTCCACGTCCAGGTTCGATGAGCGCTTGAGCAAGCCGGCGAAACCCAGGATCGTGGTGAGCAGGTTGTTAAAGTCGTGCGCCAGGTTGCCCGCCATCAGGCCGAGCGATTCCATCTTCTGGCTCTGCACCAATTGGGCCTGGATCGAACGCCTTTCCGAAACATCCCGGACAAGGGCGAGCACTGTGTCACGCCCGCCGTAGGTTACCGTCGAGGCCACCACATCCACCTGCAGCAGCGAGCCGTCCTTACGCCGGTACGCCCGCTCCGTTAGGTGCAGTTCACCCTGCTGCACGGTGCGGCGCACGTTCGCCAAAACGTCGTCGCGGTCGGCGTCAACCAGCTGGTCAACATCCAGCGCCAGCAATTCGGCGCGCGAATAGCCCAGCGTCCGCTCGGTGTAGGCGTTGGCGTCCACGATTCGCAAGGTCGTGGTATCGAACAGCAGGATCATCTCTTCCGCCTGGGCGATGAGCGACCGGAACTTCAGCTCGCTCTCCGCCAAGGAGTTGAGGGCACTCGCCCGTTCGAGGGCGATCGCTAGCGGACGGGTGAGCGTTCCGAGCATCGTCACATCGTCGCCGTTGTAGCGGCCCGGCGTGGTGGACCAGAGCGCCACCGACCCGATCACGGCGTCGCGGACGATCAACGGGACGCGAATCCCGGACCGCAGCCCATTCGCAAGCAGCCGGCCACAGACCACGCCGGGATCCGCCACCGCTTGCAAGTCTTCAATCAACTCCGCCCTTGTGAGAGGCTCCACGACTGGGTCCGAGCCGATCGGCAGGGTTGCCGGCAAGTCATCCGGGCCGAAGATTGAGGAGTCCAGTGCGAGCCGGCTGGCCGTCCCCGTCTCCTGGTCGAACGCCGCGACTAGCGCCAGTTCGGATTTGAAAAGCAGGTGGCATTCGGCGAGGAAGCCCGCCGCCAGCTGGTCCGGGGTTCCGCCCGCCCCGAGGCGCGTCAACACCCGGTTGATCGCCTCAAGGCGCGCCGTCCGTAGGCCCGCTTCGCCCACGCCGCGCATATGGGCGATGGCCACCGCCACGGGCTCCACCGCTTTCGCCAGGCGGTGCGCATCAACCTCGCTGAAGTGCCCAACAGTAGATGACCCCACTGTAACTACCCCGAGCGGCGCCAAGGGCGGCCCAATCAGCACCCGCACGCTCGAGCGCATGCCTTCGTTGCGCAGCACATGAGATGTGTAGCTCGCCACGACTTCGGGCGCGGCAAGGTCCGAGACGACGTGTACCACGCTGCCGCCGATCTGCGGCGAAGGTTCTAGTGGCCCGAACGCCAGGGAACTCCCTAGCGGCCACTCCAGTGGGTAAACGGTGTCGAGCCCCGCCAACGTGACCTGGTCGCCATCCTGAATACCGATCGCGCAGTGGTCCGCCTGGTACATCGCGCGAATCGCCGCCGCGACGGGCTGGGCCACTTCCGAAAGAGTCTCTTTTGGGCCTAGCGCGCTGAGCACGTCCAGGACCGCCTGTGTCCGTTCGGTCTGGTCGCGGAGCGACGTAACCGTTAGCGCCCGTTCGATGACCAGCGCCACTACCGGCGCCACGGCCTGCAGCAACTGCGGCACATCCCGTTTGAAGCGCCGCTCGGTGCCGCAACCCACGACCAGCATTCCCACCGGCCCCGAGCTTCCATCCAAACGGACCGACAGCGCGCTATGCATCCGCAGGCGAATCGCTGCTTCCGCAAGCCACGTTTGCTGGCTTGCGTACCGCGGGGCGCTTGCATCGAAGCTGTCCGAGCGCGAATTGACCATCTCCTGAAAGCTCGCAGAATCTGACAGCCGGGCGCGCACGGGCCGCGGCGACTCGTACCCGCCGACCACCGCCACACGAGTGCGGATGCCTGCCTCCAGGTCGAACGAGTGAATCGTTACGATGTCCGCACCGACCGTCTTGCGCAGCTCTTCGGCGAAGCAGCGGGCGGCCTCTTCGGGACTGGCGCCAGCGTTCAGGTTGGAAAGCATGGTGGCCAGCGCCGTGGCATCCTGCTGCCGTTCGTTGGCCGCCGCGAGCAAGCGAACGCGGTCCACGGCCAGCCCAATCGGCCTGCAGAGCTCCTGCAGGTCCGAGGCCTCCGTCGGCCCAAGGTGGCCACGCATCGAGCTGGCGACGCTGACCAAACCCACCGAGCCATCGGAGAGCGTGAAGGGCGCGCGAATCAGGGAATGCAAACCCGCTCGCCGAGCGACTTCCGTGCCCGGGTTGAGCACCGCCTCGCCGAGGTCCGGGAAGGCCTGCGGCCGCCCCTCGATCGCATCCCGGTAGGCAGCGATGTCAGAATCCGCCAACGTGGGCGAGATTTCGTTCGCCTGGACGAGGGTGGAGTTGAAGCCCAGGAGTTCCCGGGTGCGATCTTCAAGGTTGACCAGGCCGATGGATACATGTTCAGCCGCAAAGAAGGTGCGCAGCCGCAAGCAGATGGCCTCGCACGCTGGGCCAATGGCCTCGGCCGTCGCAAGCGTCGATAGAATTTCGGCAGAAAGCTGCAGGAGGGTAAATTGGTGTTGAGTAGCGGGAGCGCCGAAGAGTGTTGGCGCCGCGCCGCTCGCCCGGATTCCACGCTCATCAAGCGGCGCTGATCCTGCGATAACCGGAGTGCGAGCCTCGTACTCACCCTCGCGTAAACCTGCTGCCACGCGTTCTCTCCCGCGGCTGAGCGCGCACTCCCCACGGCCTGGGGGCGCGCGCCGTCAGTGGTTAAGGAATCCTAAACCGTCGAGTATGTAAAGAGAAATAAGGGTATTCCCGAACATAAAGAAACAGGCTTTGCGAACCTGCTAGTAGGCCCACGTCGCGTCTAGCGAGACCTGGATGTAGTACACATTCCCAGTCTGCAGATTCACAAACGAGTTCACATAACCGGGAACGTTCGGTGCGAATTTCTCCCACACGCCAGTCCCCGCATCCCACTGATAAACCGCCTCGACAGAACCCTGCAAACTGTGGAGCGCCGCGGAGACAGGCTGTGTTTCTCCGGCGTAAGTCACCAGGTTCATGCCCCGCGAGAGTCCGACGCTGATGCCAGCCAGCGCACGCGGCATTGCCGTGGGGCTCGGCGTCGGCGAAGCCGTGCGCGTGGCCGTCGCCGGGATGGTTGGCGTGGCCGTGGGCGGCGGAGGCTTCGTCGGGGTGCTTGTCGAAGTTGACGGGGGCGGCGAACTCGAACCCGAGTCGTCGAGGAACCCGAAGT
Organism: Tepidiformales bacterium; assembly: GCA_038323265.1. Lineage (GTDB taxonomy): Bacteria > Chloroflexota > Dehalococcoidia > Tepidiformales > Tepidiformaceae > PNKC01. Next base: position 1,390 of record JBBQGT010000121.1, on the reverse strand, counting down.
CCGTCGTCCACGCCGAACCGTGCTCCCCGATGCCAATCACTTTGTAGCCCGGCATCAGGATGTTCTGTTTGTGGCCCGCCGAGCCCATCCACATCCCGAAGATGACATCCGCGCCAGTCGAACCGTAGGCGATGTTCTCGGCGGCCTGGGAGGCGTAACCGCAGTCCTGCGCGCGCAGGGTGGGCGCCCGTCCCAGCGAGTCTGTGTGGTCAAAGCCGCCGCCCAGCCCGTTGGACCCGCCATCCGCCGACTTCCAGGCGGAGGCCCGGTTCAAATTCGGCGAAAACTTCAGCGCCCCAACTCCGGCCGCCGCCCGCGCCCCGTTGATCAGCGTCAACATCTGCTGCTCGGCGGCAGTGATGCCGTCTTCGCTCGTCGTGCAGTTGGTCAACGCCGAAACGCGCACGCCGCCGCGCGGCAGCATGCCGACTGCAAACAGTGCGAGCACCAGAAAACCGGCTGCCGTGACAGCGAAGCTCCGCTTGCGCATGAACCCCCGAAAGTGCGGCGCGCAGAAATCTCCGCGCGAACCAACCTCAGCACCCTAGCCTCCCAAATCTTCACACGGAACCGTTGGAAAGCTGTTTGTTCGCTGATTTTACGAAGAGTTTACGTAACGGGAGCGGCTCATGCACGAATCCGCGCGAAACAGTCGCCCATCTGATTAGGACGCGCGAGCCTCCAACAGCCAACAGCCAACAGCCAACACCGCCTTCCTCTGCTACCGTCCAAGCGTGCTCCGCGTTCGCAAACCGCCCACCCGCATTCTTATTACCCGCCACGGCCAAACCGTTACCAACCGGGAAGGGCGCTTCTGCGGACACTTCGAGACCCAACTGACGAGCCTCGGAGAACGCCAGGCCCGCGCCCTCGGCGCACGGCTCGCGCCGCTACAGATCGACGCCGTCTACACCAGTGACCTTGGTCGCGCCGTTGAGACAGGCGCACTGATCCTTGCGGGCCGAGGGCTCACGCCAGGCATCGATGCTGAACTGCGCGAGTTGCACTACGGCGAGTGGGAGGGCCGCAAGGGCGGCGAGGTGGCGAAGGCCTACCCCGAGCAGTACAAGCTGATGCGCGCCGAGGACCCCGCCTGGCATCCGCCCGGCGGCGAGACCATCGGCGACGTCCGGCTGCGCACCTTCGCCGCCTTCAAGCGCATCGCCAAACTGCACCCGCACCAGACGGTGCTCATAGTTACCCACGGCACGGCCATTAACTGCATGATCTCCGAGGCGTTAGGCGTTGCGCCCTCGCACACCTTCCGTTTCCATGTGGCCAATTGCGGCCTCTCGGAGATCACCATGCGCCGCGCCACGCCAATCCTCACGCTCCTGAACGACACCGCCCACCTCGCGGTGTGAAGTAGCGCCGTCGAAGGCGCGCGCCG
>JBBQGT010000120.1:0-9164 GCA_038323265.1 Tepidiformales bacterium | reverse complement strand
CCCGAGGACTACGACGGCTGGGCCGCCGAAGGCAACCCCGAGTGGGCCTGGGAGAAGGTCCTCCCTGCCTTTAACCGCCTCGAACGCGACCTCGACTTCGGCGACAAGCCGTACCACGGCGACGCTGGCCCGATCAGCATCCGGCGCTACCAGTGGGACGAACTGACGAAGGTCCACCAGGCATGGCTCGAAGCAAGCGATGACCTCGGCTACCCGCGCTGCGAAGACGCGAACGACCCCCAGAGCTGGGGCAGCGGCCCCCACCCCATGAACAAGATCGGTCGCCTGCGCATCTCTACTGCCATCGGCTACCTCTCGGCCGCCCGTGCCCGCCCTAACCTGCGCATCTCGGCTAACACCGTCACCCGCCGACTGCTGTTCGAAGGTGGCCGCGTAGTCGGCGTCGAAGTCGAGCGCGACGGCCAAATCGAAACCGTCCGCGGGCGAGTCGTCGTCCTCTCAGCCGGCGCCATTCAATCGCCGGCCATCCTCCTGCGGTCCGGCATCGGCCCAAAGGCAGAAGTCGAACGGCACGGCATCACCCTCATCCGCGATACCCCCGGCGTCGGCGCCAGCTTCTCCGATCACCCCGCGCTCGCCGTCGCCGCCACCGTCAAAGACCCCACGATCCTCGACTCCGACCAGCCGATCGTCCAGACCATCCTTCGCTACACCGCCCCGGGCAGCGAGCAACGCAACGACCTCCAGATCGAGGCTTTCTCCTTCTCGCCCCGCGGCGGCTCACTCAGTTCCTTCGCCGTCGCCGCCGTCCTCGAGCAGGCGAACAGCAAGGGCACCCTCACCCTCGCCTCCGCCGACCCTCACGACGCCCCTCTCATCCGGCAGAACATGCTCACCGACGAACGCGACATGACCCGCCTCATGGCTTGCTTCCGCGATTGCCTTGCCTTCATGGACAGCGGCCCGCTCGCGGCCCTCATCGACCGCGTCATCTTCCCCACCGCCGAGCGCGAGCTCAGCGACGAAACGTTACGTGGCCTTCTCAGCCGGTTCGCCGCCAGCGGCTTCCATCCCTGCGCCACCGCCAAAATGGGCCCTGCTAGCGACCCTCTCGCCGTCGTCGACCAGTACGGCCGCGCGCATGGCATCGAAGGCCTCGTCGTCGCCGATGCATCGATCATGCCGACCGTCCCGCGCGCCAACACCAACCTCACAACCATCATGATCGGCGAGATGGTTGGCGAATGGCTTCGCACGCAACCCGCCCGCTACGGCCTCTAAGCTTTTGGTATGATGGTGGTATGAAAGTGAAGACATCCATCACACTCTCCCCCGAAATTCTCGAGCAGCTCGACCGCGAAGCCGGCGAGAACGGCCGTTCGCAGCTCATCGAGAAGGTGCTCGCGCGGCACTTCCTCCTCCAGCGCCGCGCCGCCCGTGACGCCAAAGACGCCGCGATCTACGCCAGCCTCGCCTTGGATGAGGAGTACCACCGCGAGGTCGAAGAAACCTTGGCACTCTCGATCGACCCTATGGAACTCGGCGACGAAGTCGAAGTGCTCATCGACCAACCGAGGCACGCCCGTGCTCAGAGGTGAGCTCTACCGAGTGCCTTTCCCACCCAACGATCCACGCCCGGCCCGCATTTTCCTCGTTGTCAGCCGGCCGAGGTTCCTCGAGGCGGTACACTCCACCGCGCTCTGCGTACCCGTTTACTCCAACTATCATGGGCTTGCCACCGAAGTCCTCGTTGGTGAAGCCGAGGGCCTGAGACACACCAGCTCACTCCAATGTGACCTCGTCACATCAGTGCGGCGGGCGAGCCTGACGGACTATGTCGGCAACGTAGCGCCGGACAAGATGGCGCTTGTTAACAGCGCTCTCGCCCTCGCCCTTGGCATCCTCCCGGAAGACATCGCCGACCTCTAAGCCCCCTGAGTCCTGAGTCCTCAGTCCTGAGCACTAAAAAGAGCCCCGTTAGGGGCTCTTCTCGTTTGTTTGGAGGCGCCAGTCGGATTCGAACCGGCGATGGAGCTTTTGCAGAGCTCTGCCTTACCACTTGGCCATGGCGCCGTCTGTGTCCTTCCGCTCGGAAGGTTGTAGGTGTGGTGCCCAGGGCGAGATTTGAACTCGCACGCCCAAAAGGGCACTGCCCCCTCAAGACAGCGTGTCTGCCGTTCCACCACCTGGGCCCGCGCTCATCATCCTAAACTACTCGTGCCCTGCGGCAAGCCGCTGAGGGTGGGGGCACGTCATCTAACTCTTCTGGCAGGGGTGGCAGGGCTCGAACCCGCGACACTCGGATTTGGAGGCCGATGCTCTACCAACTGAGCTACACCCCTACGCAGACATCGATTCTACCCAAAGCCCTTCCTACGGAAAATTCCCACCCGGCCGGGCGTGAATCGCGTGAGTTATTGATCCCTCTGCGGGTGTGATCGCGGGATGGGATAGCAGCGGGCCACACGACGCTTCGACAGTTCGTCCGGGAGGAGGGACTGTGGAAGCCGTCCCAAACCACGGTACGGATGGCCGACTGGGCTGCTGTCTGAGGTAGCGGAGATGGATTTCGGCAGACTGGGGAGCATCGTTGATGTGGTCAGCGGGAAGAAGTAGACGACCTGGGCGCTGGTCATCATCCTCCCCTATAGCTGCCACCAGTTCGTCTGGCCCTCCTTCAGCAGACGCTGACGAGAGCATCGCTGCCCTGGAGGCGGCATGGCGCTTCTTCGGCGGAATACCAAACGTCTCATCCTAAACAACGTCCCGGCCGCGATCGCTCCAGGCGGAACCCCACGAAACTCAAGCTCTCCACCCTCGCTTTCACGGTCACGCTCGCCATCTCCACGGTCGGCGAATCGCTCGCCGCTACCGGGCCGTAGCGGACAGCGCGTTTGCCTGCTAGTCTCCGCGCCTGATTTCGCCGGGTTAACGGCAGATTAACGCCCACAGCAGAGTGATGGAAAGGCCATAACAATGACCACTGCCGAGACGATTCCACCCACGAGCGACTTCCCAATCAGTTGGGACGACCCTGCGGACGAGCGGGCGTTCTGGTTCCAGGATGTAATGCACAGCCCCCAGCCCTTCACGCCCATGACGGCCACCCTGTTCCAGCCGGCATTCTCGGAGGGCGCAAGCCGGGCCATCGCGAAGCTCTCCATGCCGATCTCCGGCCTGAGAGTCTCGATCCAGAACGGCTATCTCTATCTCGGCCCGGTCGTCGTGATGGGGACGCCCGAGGAGTTGGGGGCGCGCTTCGCCGAGATGCAACGGCTGATCATGCAGTTGGCTCCCACCGCGCATAAAGACTGGCTCGAAACATTCGAGCCAGCAGTTCGGGCGCGGGCAGAGCAGATCCTGGCGTTTGACTACGAGAACAGCTCGACGGCCGAGGTGGCGCGCTTCGCGCGGACGTTGTACGCCGAACTGGTCGATACGTGGGACGTTCACATGCGCATCAATGTCCCGACCATGAACGTCGTGTTTGGCTTCGAAGAGTTCCTGACGGCGACGCTCGGTGCGGATGCCATAGCCGATTCGCGACTCCTTCTGCAGGGCTTCGACAACAAATCGATGGAGACGGCACGGGCGATGTGGGAGCTCAGCCGCTGGACTCGAAGCATCGATGGGCTGGCCGATATTGTGCTCGCTGGCCGGGTGCGCGGGGGTTCGATCGAACTCGCCGATCACCCCCAGTCCGGAGAGTTTCGCTCGCGCTTCGATGCGTTCCTGGAGACGTACGGATGGCGGTCGGACGTCTTCTTCGAACTTGCCTGCAAGACGTGGCGAGAGGACCCATCCACAACGCTGACGCAGCTCAAGGCGTACATCGGCCAGGATGACGGTCACGATCCGTTCGCCGCCCACGCGCGCCAGGCAGCGGATCGTGACCGCCTGGTTGGGGAGATGGCCGCCCGCCTGCCGGAGGCGGCCCGCCCGCAGTTCCACGGAATGTTGCATTTGGCCCAGCAGTACATTCCGATTGCCGAAGACCACAACTTCACGATCGACCAGGGCTTTACGGCGGTGATTCGCCACGCGCTTCTCAATCTCGGGCGAAAGCTGGCCGCGGACGGCCGCCTGGGAGACCCAGAGGACGTCTTCTTTCTCAATTATTCGGAGGCTTGCGCGCTGGGCGACCCTGATGATGGGCTGGACCTGAAGACGCTCGTTCGCCAACGCCGACAGGAGATCGTCCGGCAGGGGAAATTGCGCGCGCCAATCATGATCGGCACCCCGCCCCCTGCGGACATGCCGCCTGACCCGCTGGTCACAAAGTTCTTCGGAGTGGGCCTAATGCCGTCGACGGACCCGAGCATGGTCACCGGCCACCCGTGCTCTGCCGGCATCGTCACGGGCGAAGCGAAGGTCGTCATGACGCTGGACGAGGCGGACAAAGTGAAGCCTGGGGACATTCTTTTCTGCCGCATGACCATGCCTGCCTGGACTCCGCTCTTCGGGGTGGTTGGAGCCGTTGTCGCCGATAGCGGTGGGCCGCTCTCTCACTGCGCGATCGTCGCCCGCGAGTACGGCATCCCGTGTGTTGCGGGGACGCAGAATGGGACATCGGTAATCAAGGACGGCATGCAAGTGCGAGTCGATGGCAGCACGGGCATCGTCACCATCCTCGGCAAGCAACGGCACTAATGGCGACCATCGTGGAAGAGGAGTTGCACATCATTCGCTGGCTCGGCGAGGACGATTGCCACGACGATGCGATTGTGGGCGGCAAAGCGGCGAGCCTGAGCCGGCTCGCCGCCGCCCACGCCGTGCCCCCGGGATTCGCCGTGCCAGCGTTGCTCTCGCACCACGAAGACCTGCCCGGCGCGCTCGTCCCGGCGATCAGCGCCGCGTACCAGGTCCTGGCCGCAAGGCTGGGTACTACGGACCCGCGCGTGGCCGTCCGCTCCTCCGCTATCGATGAGGACGGGACGGATTCCTCATTCGCTGGCCAGCACGATACGTACCTCAACATCTGCGGCGTCGATGCTCTGCTCGATGCGGTGAAGCGCTGTGCGCGGTCCGCTGCTTCGCCCCAGGCGCTCGCCTACCGGACGCGGCAGGGGCTGCCAATGCATGACGTGCGGATCGCCGTGCTCGTGCAGTCGCTGATCCCATCGGATGTCTCCGCCGTCGTCTTCAGCGCTAACCCGGTAACCGGCAGCCGCGACGAGGTGATGATCAACGCCAGTTGGGGCCTTGGCGAAAGCATCGTCGGCGGCAGCGTCACTCCGGATACGTTCGTCATCAATAAGGAGAACCTCGAACTGGCCTGGCGGGACATTTCGCGGAAGGAGCGGATGACGGTGATGACCGCCGCGGGCACCGCCGAAATCGATGTGCCAGCCGATCTCCAACTCAAGCCCAGCCTGGACGACGAGCAGGTCCACGAGATGGCGACCCTCGCGCTAGGGCTCGAACGGCTGCTCGGCCACGAGGTCGACATCGAGTGCGCGATCGCTGGGGGCGAACTGTATCTCCTCCAATGCCGGCCAATCACCACGCTTCGTTGACGGCCACGGGCCTCACCTCGAGCGCTGCGCAGGAAAGCACGCTTTCCGGGCGGCCGGCGCCGCCAAGCGTTCCCCTGCTGCTGGCGCTTTCGTCGCTCGGTTCGGTACTCGCGCCGCTCAACTCAACGATGGTGGCTATCGCCCTTCCGGACATTCGCGCGGAGTTCTCGCTAAGCCATGCGGCGGTGGCCTGGCTGGTCTCGGGCTATCTGATCGCCATGGCCGTGGCGCAGCCGATTGGCGGGCGGCTGGGTGACCAGATTGGCCGCGAGCGCGTCTATCGCGTCGGGCTCATCGCCTTCCTCGTCTTTTCGGTGGCGGCCGCGCTGGCGCCAACCTTCCTGGCGCTGGTGGTGCTGCGCATCGCGCAGGCGGTGGCTGGGGCGGTGCTGATACCGAACGGCATGGCGATGCTGCGCACAGAGGCCCCGCCGAACAAGCTGGGGCGGCTGAACGGGATCAACGGATCAGTCGTTTCGGTGGCTGCGGCAGTCGGCCCGTTGCTGGGCGCGGCCGTGTTGGAGGTGGGGTCGTGGCGATGGATGTTCCCACTCAGCATCCCCATCGTGCTGCTTGCACTGCTGCTGTTGAGGCGGCTGCACATCGGCGAGGAATCGCGTCCTGCCCGCACGCCGATCGACTGGCTGGGAATGGCGCTTTTCGTTGGCTTGCTTGTGGTGGTGACGCTCCAACTCAGTGCGATTCGAGACGGCGAAAGCGGTCCGATGGTGACCGCTCGATGGATCGCGGCGGTCCTTGTGGCCGTGGCATTCGCCTGGCGGCAACGCGCCTCCTCCTCACCGACGGCGGAATGGCGGCTCTTCCGCTCGCGCTCGTTTTCCGGCGCCACGGCCTACGTCTTGCTTACCAACTTCGCGATGTACACCACCGTCCTGATGATCCCGTTCTTTATCCGCGATGTGCAGGGCAAGGGCTCGCTCACGGCGGGGTTGTTGCTGGCGGCCATGTCCGCGCTGTTCGCCATCACTTCGCCCCTGGGCGGAAGAGTTGCGGATGCGCGCGGACGGCGACTTCCATCACAGCTGGGCGGGCTGATGATGACCGCCGGTGCGCTGGCGTTGTTGGCAGGCTTGCAGAGCGATGTTTCCGGCATCTACCTGGCGGGCTGCCTCGCCCTGTTGGGCGTGGGCCTCGGGTTGGGCACGGGCGCGGCGACGACTGCCGCGGTCGAATCCGCGCCGCCGCGGCTGGCAGGCTCCGCGGCGGGCACCAGTTCGATGATGCGCTACATCGGCAGCATCGTCGGGGCGGGCATTCTTGCGGGCGTGCTGAGCAACAGCTCGGCGGTCCACGCCGGGGTTGGGACGTTCCGGGTACTGGCGCTCGCCATCGCCTGCACGGCCGCCGTGGGATTTGTGGCGGCAGGGTTTATCCACCGGCGTCCGCCGTCGCACCCCGTACTGGCCCGGGTATCGGAGTGACAGGGTCCCCAGATTACACGTGGTGCTTCTCGCTCAGCCGGGGTCGCGATCAGGTTTCCGGTAGTGGACCGGCAGCGCTCAACTCTACCTTGGCTGGCTCCCATCCGTTTCCTCTTGTGCGGACCGGCTCGCTTCTCGCATACCGTTTTCCAGGGTCTCTCGAATGCTGCCTTCCGACGGCGTCTCGTTGGGGCTGAACACGGCCACGACGCGGAGGTCTTCACTTTCGCCGCCGCTGCCATCGCGAGGACCGGTGACACTACCGTTCGCTCCACACGGGAGGACGGGCTTCCAGCGTCACTGCGGGATAGACGCGATGCGAGCGGGCCGTTAGCTTATCGCGGCTTGCGCGCGGCCGGACGCTCAGGGGCCGGCGCTCCATAAGGTGTGATGGTTGGTAAGCAATAGGGGCGAATTATGCTGTGGATACACTGGGTAACACGCGCCGTAGAGGTGGTGGGCACCGCCATCATTGTAATTGGGGCGTTTGCAGCTTTGTCAGTCTTCATTTGGCGCTTGTTTCACAAACAGCCCAAGGATGAACTCGTTGCAACTTTTCGATCAGACTGGGCCGCTCGATCTTGTTAGGCCTCGAGTTCTTGGTGGCTGCCGACATCATCAATACCGTGGCGATTGAACCCACGCTGCGAAGTCTGGCGGTGCTGGCGGGCATCGTTCTCATCAGAACCTTCCTAAGCTTCTCGTTAGAAGTGGAGATAGATGGTCGCTGGCCTTGGAAACGGCCGAACGCGCAGCCGCCGCAAAGCAGACGCGTCGAATCGCAGTCACCTCTGCCGTGAATAATCCAATAGTTCCCTGCGCGTCCCAGTCGCAGGTGAACTGCCATGAGGCCGCTTAATCATCCCGCCGTTCCGCGCATCCATCCGCGTGCCCGTACACGTGTGCGAGGGTGGCTCCTCCGCCTTTCCTCCGACCAGTGGATGGACACGTTGTTCACCCGTTGACTTCTGACCGCAGATCGCGGGACTCTCGAAGCGCATCCCCAACATCTGCCTGGAGGGCGGTCAATCGGTTGCGCTCCGAGCCGACGAAGCGCGTGTATGGGGCGATAGCATCGCGGATGCGGCGGACCGAGCGACTCATCTCCGTGTCGAAGCCATCGCTGAGCACGTCAGAGAGCTGTCGCTGCAGTTCCGCGCTCTTGCGCCGCAATTCCTTGCGTGCAAATTGCTTGCGCGCGGGCAGGATGAAAAGGCCGAGACCACCGAGCGTTGCGGCGGCCAGGATCCCCGTGACGTCGGCGGCCGCCGTCGTGGCTAACACTACGACGATCGCGCCGAGCGAGACCGCACCGGCCCCGGCCAACGCCGTCTGGGCGAGTGCCGAGCGTACGTTGCTGGCGAGGAGCGCTGCCTGGGCGCGTTGGTCGTATCTGCCGACAACCGTTTCCGCCTCTCTTGCCACTTGCAGGATCAATGACTGGCGGTCGGCTGCAAAGTGGGCACCGACTTCACCGACCATATCGCCGCGATAGCGCTCTAGCGCTTGTCGGTCAAGTGTGTCGGTGATTACCTGCCATGCACGCAGATCTTGGGCGACCATCCAGTCGATCAATTCAGAAATGGTCGTATCAATCTGTCGCTCAGTGTCGGCCACAACGTCCCTCTCAAAGGCCACGCGTGTGTTCTCTGATCGCACCAAGTCGAAGACGCGGCCCACTCGTATGTACTCGTCAAAGAATCTGTCCGCGCGCTCATTCAATCGATGGACGATGTTCTCAACACGGGTCACGTAGCCTCCGAACTCCTTACGGACCTCGGCCTCGTGGCCCTCCAGATACGCATCGATGCGCTCTATGGTCGCGGCATCGCGGTCAAGCAACATCAACCGCCCCTCGACGACTGCGCTATCTCGAGTCAGCAACCGCTCGGCCACACCCAGCGGATTTAACAACTTCAGCCGGATGCGCTCCTCCTCGTCGAGCGTCTCCATAATGTACGAACGTAAGGCGGCGAAGCGGCTGGCCGGCTCATTCCGGCCCGCAAGTCGCGCAGAAACTGGAAAGATGAGCGGTTCGAAGCCGAGCAACCGCTGTGCGTTGCCCGCAATAAAGTGCACGACCTCATTGAGCTCCTCGTCGTTTTGGAAGAGGTCGATCTTGTTCAGGACGAAGACGATCTTTTTGCCCCAGCCGCGGATCTCTTCAAGAAACTCTCGTTCCGACTCGCTGAAAGGGCGGTCGGCCGAGGTCACGAAGAGGACAAGGTCGGCGCGTGGCACAAAT
>JBBQGT010000119.1:0-9300 GCA_038323265.1 Tepidiformales bacterium | reverse complement strand
CCACATGTTGCAGACTTCGCCGACCGTCGCCCCAGCGGTCACCGCGGCGATGAGGTGCGGCATCGTGTTCTCGCGTGGGTCGCTGCTGGCATTTTCCAGCTGTTGCATCGCTTCGGCGTAGAGCGTGGGATTGCGGTCGGCTCGGTGCTTCTTCAGGCGTGCGAGGTGGCGCGCTTCGCCCTCCGGGTCGAACTTGAGGATTGGGATCTCGGTTGGGGCGTTCTCCACGTACTCGTTGACCCCAACGATGATGCGGTCGCGCGTGTCCACTTCGAACTGGAAGCGTGCCGAGGCGTCAGCGATCTCCCTCTGGAAAAAGCCCGTTTCAATCGCCGGTAGGACGCCGCCAAGAGCATCGATCTGTTCGAAGTACTTGAGCACGTCGGCTTCCATGTCGGACGTAAGCTTTTCGACGAAGTAGGAGCCGCCGAGCGGGTCGATTGTGTTGATCACGCCGCTCTCGTGGAGGATCACCTGCTGGGTGCGGACGGCGAGCCGCGCGGCTTTCTCGCTGGGCAGGGCGATCGCTTCGTCCATCGCATCGGTGTGCAGCGATTGCGTGCCGCCCATGACCGCCGCCAGCGCCTGGATGGCGACGCGCACGAGGTTCACTTCGGGCTGCTGCTCGGTGAGCGAGACACCGGCCGTCTGGGTGTGGAAGCGCATGAGCCAGGAGCGTGGGTTCTTCGCGCCGAAGACCTCGCGCATCTGGCGAGCCCAGATTCGGCGCGCCGCCCGGAACTTCGCGACCTCTTCGAAGAAGTCGTTGTGGCTGTTGAAGAAGAACGAGATGCGCGGCGCGAAGGAGTCGATGTCGAGGCCGCGGGCGACGCCCCAGCGCACGTACTCGAGGCCATCCGCGAGCGTGAAGGCCAGTTCCTGAGAAGCGGTCGAGCCCGCTTCGCGGATGTGGTACCCACTGACGCTGACCGGGTTCCAGAGTGGCATCTCGTTCGAGGCGAATTCGATCGTGTCGGTGACGAGGCGCATCGAGTCTTCGGGCGAGTAGATGTACTCGTTCTGGGCGATGTACTCCTTCAGGATGTCGTTCTGCAGCGTCCCTGCGAGCTTCGCTCGCGGGACGCCGCGCTTCTCGGCGGCGGCGATGAACAGCGCCCAGACCACCGGTGCGGGGCTGTTGATCGTCATTGAGGTGGTGATCTTCTCGAGCGGCAGGTCGCGCAGGAGGATGTCCATATCGCTCAGCGAATCGAGCGCGACGCCGCAGCTGCCGAATTCGCCCTCGGCCCACGGCTCGTCGTGGTCGTAGCCCATCAGGGTGGGCATGTCGAAGGCGATCGAGAGGCCGTTGTTGCCTGCCGCGAGCAGGTCCTTGTAGCGCTGGTTGGTCTCTTCGACGGAGCCGAATCCGCTGAACATACGGATCGTCCAGGGCTTGCCGCGATAGCCGGTTTTGTGCACACCGCGGGTGAAGGGGTAGTTACCGGGCAGGTTGATGTCCTGCTCGTAATCGACGTTGGCGGTGTCTGTCGGGTCGTAGAGGCGCTCGACGGGCCGGCCGGAGATAGTCATGAACGGGCCGGCAAGCTCTTTGCCTTCCAGCACGACGCTGGCGTCGTACTCCTTCCGAAGCTGCTTTGCGCGGTCCGAATCGTTGCCCATGGCCCGTTGCCCCCGAAGTGATTGCTCAGCAAGTGTAGCGCGCCACTGGGCGGGTTGATCGCGCCAGCAAAGACTGCCAGGTGAGTTAACCAAGCTGTTTCACATAGTAGTGCTCGCGATCGAGCTCTTCGAAGCCGCAGTAGGGGTAGAGCCGGAGGGCGCGGGTGTTCACGCTTGCCGTACCGATGAGCGCGGTGTGCATGCCCTTGGCCTTCAACCGGCGCATCCCTTCGAACAGCACCGCCCGGCCAAAGCCGTGCCCGGCGACCCTAGGACGCGTGCCTACGGGCTCGAAAACGCCCACACCGCTTGGCATGTCGGCCCAGCAGATGCAATAGCTGATGAACCTTCCGCTCGCGTCTTCCAGGACGACATCCAGCTCTTCTCGGTAAACAGGCGAAGCACGGAGCTTGCGGTACTCCTCAATTGTCGCGCTGGACGGCCCCCAAACCGACCACGCATCGCGGTGCAGGTCGATCCGTTCTTCGAGGTCCGCATCGGTGAGGTGGCGGAGCTTCATGCCGGGCGGCAAGGCTGGCTCTGGGATCGCTGATTCGAGGCTGCGGCGGTAGCGAACGCTGTGCCGCTCGACGCGTTGGTAGCCGCGCGCTTCGAGCGCCGCGATGCGGACCGGGTCTGTCTCGAGCGCGGTCGTCGTGAGGGTGCGCTCGCCGAGCATCTGATAGGCCACCGGTACGTCGCCAGAGTCGCGATCGAGCAGCGTGAGGCGCTTCCGTTCCGCCCAGGCGAGGATTTCACCGAGCAGCGGTCCGTTTACTGGGATATCGGATCGAAGGTCGAACTCCACGTTCAGCGGTGGTTCGAACATTGCCACGCCCGCCACCCCCGCATCATCGCTCCAGAGCCAAACGTTCGCCGCCAGTTCGTTCGTTTCGAGCGGCGCCAGCCGCCAGGCGATGTCGCCGGGATGCCAGTAGGTCAGGCCGCGGAGCCGCGTCTTGAGGTTGGCGCGGGCGAATTGGACGACGAGGTCAACGTCGGAGAGCCTTTCGCACGGTCGAGAAGAATCGTCAGGCACACCAAGTCTTCAATGCGCTCATGGGGCCCAGAAGGCTGCCAGCGTTTTCGCAGGATGATCCAACCACGCACCGTTCAGCGGGACCCGCACGGAGCAAGTCGCTGTTCCGAGCGGTCCCGAGAGTGCTTACGCAGGCACAGGAGCGCGCGACGCGCGAGCGGGGTCCGATGCGAGGAACTGAGAGCCGTTCTCGGGAGCCGGAAGCTGTGCGGCGTTTGCCCTCACAGTATGCTGGCCAGCATGGGAACCTGTCGCCACTGCGGGATAGACTTCAAGCGTCCGGGGCCTGCCGACCTTCGGCTGTTTTGCTCCGAACGATGCGCGTCCACCTGGGCCTGACGAGCAACATTAGGCCGCCAAACCGAGGGTGAGTTTCGGATCAACTCCGCGTTGGTTACTCCCCCTGCGCTTCCCGGCGCGAGTCACGGACTGCCTGGCCGCGCCGCTACCTCACGATCAGTTCCGTCCGCATGCCTTGCTCGTAATGTTTGGGCTGGTTGCAGTAGAAGACGTACCGACCGGCAGGCAGATCGAAGGTCTTTGTCTCTGACTTGCCGGGATCGAGGGCATCGATCTCGTCGGTGCCTTCCAACTTGTTCTCGTCCACCTTGCCATCGACAACTGGGAACTTGTCCATCGGCAGATCGGTTCTGAGCGCGATGAGCTCGTGCTTCTCCTTGCCTTCGTTCTTCGCGGTAATGGCGACCTTCCCGGCGGCAAGGTCGCCCCGATCAAGGGCAATCGAAAAATCCTTGAGAGTGGCCTTCATCTTCGGGCCGCTGCCGTCGTCATCTCCGCATGCGACAGCGAACACCGCAAGGGCCCCCAAAGCGACGGCGATGATGATGATCCACATTGAACGCATAGACACTTTGCACACCATTTTCATTGGTCCCTTCGAGCTCTTGAGTTCACAGGACTTTAGAGGCGCTGGTCCAACTCCGCACGGTCGAGGGCCGCTTATTTTGGGTCCGATTGGCCCCCAATTCAGATTGGAATGCCGCGGAAATCCGTCTGTTTGATCGGGAAGGGCGTCCATCGCCATACGCTCATGAGGTCGACGAGGTTCTGCCTCGCGGGACACTCCACCACAGATCGCTCGGCAGCGAATCAACTTACGAGGAGCTGATCGAAGTGTTGGGGCCCGGCAATCCGGGCAAACGTGAGGCTTGGGCGGCCCTGTTAGCTGACCATTTCCATCTTGTGCGCCGAATCTTGCGTAGCGCTACACTAGGCAGCGCTTTGGCGTCGGTCAACACCTTTTGCCTGCACTCCCGCACCTGTACCCTTAGAAGATGGCCAAAGACGAAACCTTCGACATCACCACCGGCGCCGATCTCCAGGAGGTCGCGAACGCCGTCGACCAAGCGAAGCGTGAAATCACCAGCCGGTTCGACTTCAAGAACATCCTGGCCGAGATCGACTTCGACAAGAGCAAGGCGCAACTCACGCTCCACACGACCGACGAGTACAAGCTGGACGCGATTTGGCAGGCGCTGACCGGTCGATTCATCGCGCGAAGCGTGCCGATTAAGAACATGGTTCGCGGCACCATCCAGCCGGCCGCATCGAGCACCGTCCGCCAGGAGATCACGCTGACGCAGGGGATCGAGAGCGACATAGCCAAGAAGATGGTGAAGTTCATCAAGGATCAGAAGTACAAGAAGGTGCAGGCCCAGATCCAGGGCGATGCTGTGCGCATCAGCAGCCCCAGCCGCGATGAACTGCAGCAGGTGATCGCGGCACTGAAGGGTGAGGACTACGGGATCGAGTTGAAGTTCGGCAACTACCGGTAGCGCCCTTGGCCCTTGGCTCTTGGACGTTCCTTTCGTGTCAACCGCATTGGCCAGAAGTACAACGTCCCACCGCTCTGCCTCAAGGCGGTGAAGTTTTCGAGAATGGCGGACGGCCGGACGCTCTGGGCGACCATGGCACTCCGTCGGCCTGTTCCAACTCCACGACCAGGGCTACGGCACTGGGATGGGCGATTCACGATTCGACCCCGAGACGACGCCGACCGCGGCGCTAAGGGCCTTGCCGAGGCGTAACTACTCGTTCAACCGCGGCGGCGGCTGGGCGTAGCAGGGCGATAGCGTGGTTCAGCACTACAACGAACTGCTCGGCGTGCAGGGCCAGCCGCCGCTCTCCTGACTGGTTGCCTCCCCAAGTCCCCTGCCCAGGTTTCAAAACCATGTCGCTCTGAACCCGGTGCTATGATGGGTGTCCGCTTCGCGCTCGCTGCCGAGCGCTCTCCTGGAGGTAGGCCACATGGTCACAACCGGATATCTCGAACGCGACGTCTACGTCCGCGATCTCAAGCTGCACTATCAGGAATGGGGCAACGCCGACTCCCCGGCGATCGTGATGGTTCACGGATTTGGCGTCTCCGGACACATGTTCGATGAGTTCGCCGAACGCATGCAGGACCACTACCACTTGCTCGCCATCGACCAGCGCGGCCACGGCGATTCCGATTGGTCCGTGGATGGCGACTATTCCCGAGAGGCGTTTGTGCAGGACCTCGAAGGCTTCCGTGAGTCGCTCAAGCTCGAGCGATTCATCCTTGTGGGGCACAGCATGGGCGGCCTCAACGCCGTTTCATATACGAACGCCTACTCGCATCGCGTGCGCGCTCTGGTGCTCGTAGATGTTGGGCCGGAATCGGCCAAGGAAGGCGTCGATAACATCGTTCGCTTCACGCGCGGGCCGGATGAGTTGGAGTTCGAAGAGTTCGTCGAACTCGCCCACCGCTTCAACCAGCGCCGTACCCTGGAAAACATCCGCGAGCGGATGCGTCACCGCCTGAAGCCGGCCGACTCCGGGAAGTGGACGTGGAAGTTCGACAAGCGCTTCCGCCAGGAAGACAGCGGCCTGAAGATCGGCTCCGAACTGAGCAATGACCAAAGCTGGCAGCTCTTCCGCGATGTGCGCGTTCCCACTCTGCTTGTACGCGGTGCGGAAAGCGACGTGCTCAGTCCGGAAACAGCCGAACGGGCGACTCGCGAGATGGACCGGGCACGGCTCGTGACCGTTTCGAGGGCTGGTCACAGTGTGCCCGGCGACAATCCAGATGAATTCACCGCGGCCGTCCGCGAGTTCCTCTCCGACCTCGAAAAGGGGCAGTTTGCGGCAGCCGCGGCGGAAGAGCCGCCGTCGCTTGATCGTCTGGTCGAGGAACACGAGGCGCTTCGCCGCCGTGGACCAGGTACCCTTACGCTTATCCTCGCCGGAGCTGGGGCGGTGACGGCGCTTGCGGGCGCCGGCTTCCTGTTGCGAAAGCGTTCATCGGCGAAGAAGCGCCGCGGCCAGACCGTTCGCGGGCGAGCGGCAGCGGCGGTCACCACGCACATGCCCTCTGTCTCCGTCCCAAGCATGGACCTCGAACAGGCCCGCGAACGCGCCGCGGCGCTGGTACACGATCTCTCGCTCGTAGGGCAGCGTGGGGCAAATCGCGCCCTCCAGGCGGTCCACGATGTCGATCTTGAGCGCGCGCGTCAGGCAGCGGCGGACGCCGCAACGGCACTCGCCGAAGCGTCCCGCAACGCCGCCTCCGCAGCCCCCGTTTCGGTGGACCGCAAGGCGCTGACGAAGCAGGGGAAGCGCGCTGCGAAGTCCGGCCGCTCGTCCGCAGGCAAGCTTCTGGCGGCTACGCTCTTCATCGCGGGACGCCTGGCCGGGCGAAAGAAGAAAGCCAAGAAGCGTGGAGGCTTGCTCGCTTGGCGGCGGTAGGCGCGTCAATTCCAGCCCTAAACTTTCGCGACGAAGGCAGCGGCACCCGTACGCCGTTCATTTTCATCCACGGCTGGGCCTGCGATAGCAGCGCCTGGCAGCCGCAGGTGGAAGACCTCAAGCGCGACCACCGATGCATCTCGGTGGACCTACGGGGCCGCGGCGAGTCGGCAGCGGTTGCGCCTTATGATGTGTTCACTGCCGCCTCAGACGTAGCTGCGGTGCTCCGATCGCTCGCGCTTCCGCCGGCCATCGTGGTTGGGCACAGTCTCGGCGGAATCGTGGCGCTGTGCCTGAACCAGGCTGCGCCGGAGTTGGTAGTAGGCGTGGTCACGGGCGATTCGCCGCTTGAACTGGAGGCTCCGCGCCGCTGGCCGCGCACCGTGGCCGCCCTTCGCGAAGCGGGCTCGATGGACCCGGTGCAGGCGTTCATCGAGAGCTTTTTCATCGAGTCAACGCCCCAGGACCTTGCCGCGGACATCCGCGCGATGATGCTTACGTGTGACGTGGAAGTGGCCGCCGGGATGCTCGAGGAGGGCGAACGCGTGGCCGATGCCCTCCCGGAGTTCATTCGCCTGGCGGACGCGAAGCCGTTCATGGCCCTCTGGGCGGAGAAGCCGCTAGGGGAGCCGAACCTCCTGCGGGATCTCGCGACGTTCGTCCGCCAGGAGCCAATCGCGGGGGCGGGGCATTTCTTTCAGCTCGAGCGGCCGGCGATAACGAACGCGCTGCTTCGCGCGTTTGAGGATGATGTCCTTAACGATCCGCGTCTCCAGGCACAGGCGAGCGCGTAGGCCAGAAGTTCGCAGCCGGGTATGCTCGGTTGGATGGTAGATGCATCGCAATCAGCGAAGCGTGCGAAACGCAATCAGGAATCAGATAACTCGCGCAACCCATGGCTCCCCATTTTTGTGGCCGCGCTGGCGATTCTTGCGCTCAGTTTCGTGGTCCTGCTTTTCGTGGTAGCCGATAAATTGGGCGACGACGGGCCAACGCCGTCACCTGTTCCCACGGGCGCCGCAGCAAATCCCTCCTCCTCCTCCTCCTCCTCCTCCTCAGCGACAGCGGCCCTTAATACCCAGAACCCCACCCAGGCGAATACTCCGCCCGTTGCGACCAATCTCCCGGCAACAATCGGCCCCGGTGCCGTTGACACCACACCGCTCCTGGCCTGCAACAACATCCTCGTCCCGCTCGATAAGAATCATCGCCTTGGCGCGGATTGCGAGCCGCCAGACCTGGTTGCGGTGCCGGCTTCGGCCAGCCAGGGCGGCCAGCAGTTGATGCGCGCCGCGGCGAAGGACGCGTTCCTTGAACTAGTCGCAGGCGCGGCCAAAGATGGCTTCAAGCTCTACGCATCAAGCAGTTACCGCAGCTACTCGCTACAGGTAGATACCTTCCGCAGTAACGTGGCCTCGGGCGGGCTGGCGTACGCGGAGCGCACGAGCGCACGCGCTGGCCACAGCGAACATCAGCTTGGCACCACCACGGATGTGGCGAGCGATTCCGCCTCGTTTGAAGCTTTCAACGGCACACCAGAGGCCACTTGGCTGGCACAGAACAGCTGGAAGTACGGCTTCATAGTCAGCTACCAGCCGGGGACGGAGCCGATCACCGGCTACGCGCGGGAAGACTGGCATATCCGCTACCTCGGCAAGGACGTCGCAAAGAGCGTGCACGACAGCGGGCTGACCCTGCACGAATACCTGCTGAAGTAACCCCCGAGCGAACGGTTGCGGGGTGAGTCCTGTGATGCAACACTCGCCGGGCAATCGAATCTCCCGGAGGCATCCCAGTGACCATTACATCCACTACCGAAGAGTTGCTCGTCGAGCAAGACGGCCACATCCTGACGATCACGCTCAACCGCCCCGACCGCCTGAACGCGATCAGCGGCCCGATGCTCGGCAACCTCTCGACCGCATTGCAGGCGGCGAATATCGATCGCAGCGTGCGCGTGGTCATCCTCACCGGCGCGGGGCGGGGCTTCTGCGCCGGGTTAGACCTCAAAGACCAGGTCGCCGGAGACGGCGACCTCGCCGGCCGCCGCGGCTATCAGCTCTTCGACCTCCACAACTCCCCTCCCATCGTCATCAACCGCATGGATAAGCCAATCGTCTGTGCGCTGAACGGGGCAGCAGCCGGCTATGGCATGGACCTGGCGCTGGGCTGCGATATCCGCATCGCCAGCGAGCACGCCAAGATGGGCGCCGTCTTCGCCAAACGCGGCGTGCTGCCGGAGAGTGGCGGGTGCTGGTACTTGCCGCGACTGCTCGGTTGGGCGAAGGCGGCCGAGGTGGCCTTCCTTGGCGATGTACTGGACGCCAACCGCTCGCTCGAACTGGGGCTCGTCAACCGCGTGGTTAAGCACGACGACTTGATGACCGAAGCGAAGAAGGTGGCGACGCAGATCGCGAACAACGCGCCGCTCAGCGTGCAATCCACCAAGCGCATGATGCGCCTCGGCATGGAAGAGAGCTTCGAGGCGGCGGTGGACCACATCTACCTGCAGCTTCTGCCGCTCTTCCAGAGCGAAGACTTCAAGGAAGGTCTCTCCTCGTTCGCGGAGCGCCGGGAGCCGAACTTCAAGGGCCGCTAAAGCTAGTGCAGACACATTTTCGAAGCCCGGCGCGCCATTAGTGCGCCGGGCTTCTTCGCGTCACAGACGAGATTTGAGCGTCTCGCCGATGTCATCGGGGATTTCGGAAACTGGCTTCGTGGCCTGCGCGATCGTGATGTCGAAGAGGTCGCCCCAGGCGGCGTCGTAGTAGTCGCCCGGGCCTTCGTTTTCGGCCTCCCAGACGACGACGACCTGCGGCTGATCCTCGGGGGCGTTCACCCAGTATTCGCCCAGCACGGTGGCGTGCTCCGGGTGTTCGAAGGTCTTGCGCCGTTCGAACGCTTCTAGC
>JBBQGT010000118.1:0-9307 GCA_038323265.1 Tepidiformales bacterium | reverse complement strand
CACGACGGGTTCGCCTCCTTCAGCCGCCGCCCTACGCCGCTGATCGTCCCGCCCGTGCCGATGCCGGCCACCAACACATCCACCACCGGCACGTCCGCCAGGATCTCAGGGCCCGTCGTTTCGTAGTGGGCGGCCACGTTCTCAGCGCTATCGAATTGCCCCAGGTAGTAGGCGCCCTCTTCGGCGGCGACCGTCCGGGCCACTTCTCTCGCGGTTTTGATGCCCGCCTGCCTGGGCACCCGGCGAATGTTCGCGCCGTAAACTCGCAGCAGTTGCTCAATCTCGGGATACACGCTGTCCGGCACGCAGACCTCCACCGGATGCCCCAACAGCCGTCCGAAAAGCGCCAGCGCCACCCCAGTATTGCCCGTGGAGGCCTCAACGATGCGCTGTCCCGGTGCCAACTCTCCGCTGCGTTTCGCTGCCTCCAAAATGCGCAACACGATGCGATCTTTAATGCTGCCCGTAGGGTTCTGCGCTTCCAACTTGGCGAACAGCCGCACAGCCACCGAAGGCGATAGCGACTTCAGCTCGACCATCGGGGTCTTGCCAACCATCGCCGCCACGGACTCGAACCGGGTCACGGCGAAAACTCATCCCACCGGGCGGCGCGCACCAGGTCAGACAGATGGCGAAGGTTGGTTGTCACCACTACGACCTCGTCGAAAGTCGCTTCGAGTTCGAGCGCAGTTGCTGCAAGGATCACGTCTCCGTCAAGGGCGGCGGGATCCGCGAGCGGTCGGCCGCGCCGCCGGACATCCGCCCAGAGTTCGGTGGCACGAACGATGATCGCCGTGGTTATCGGGAGGTACGGCATCGAGATTAGGAGAGCGTCGAGCTGGCTGAGCGACTCATGGAGGTTGAGCCGACGGAGTTCCCTCCTAACCTCGTAATAGGCAATCTCGGGGACCTGAATTTCGGCGCCTGTTTCGAGCCAAGCGGCCATGCGGTTCTCAAACTCAAGGGGGCTGCGGGGATGGACAAGCAGACCCAACGGGCCCGAATCCAAGACAATCGCCAAGCTCATTCGAATGGGTTGCCGAACGAGACCCGGTCCGCTTCAAGATGCGCAGCGAATGTATTCCACTCTTCCTCGGTCATCGTTGGGTGCTCTCGCGACCGCCGGACGAATTGAATAAGCGGATGGTCATCGACGGAGACTTTTGGCGACGGGCCCGCGTCGGCACGCACCCGCTTCAACTCAGCGGCAGCCTCGGCCTCGCTAAGACCCTCAGCCCATTCAACCAGCGCTTCTTTCGCAGTCACGCCTCGATTGTACCTCAACGATTCCCACAATCGTCGTCCTGGCTAAGCGCCAACACCCAGTGTAGACGCCTACTTGGCGGCCCCTTCCAATACCAATTTCCACGCCGCGTTGTTCGCCGGGTTTTCGGGCAGGAGTTTGCCGTTCACCACGAATGCCGGCGTGCCCTTTAGGCCAAGCGCCTGCACCTGGTTGTAGTCGCTGGCAATGACGTCCAGCGTGG
The DNA here is from genome assembly GCA_038323265.1 of Tepidiformales bacterium. GTDB lineage: Bacteria > Chloroflexota > Dehalococcoidia > Tepidiformales > Tepidiformaceae > PNKC01. Next base: position 7,820 of record JBBQGT010000118.1, on the reverse strand, counting down.
CGTCAGCGGCATAGCAGACGGCGAACTTCGCGGCGTCGAGCTTGAGCTCCGCTGCGTACTCCTTGAACTTCGTCTCATTGAATGCGTCCGGAAGGGCCGGGCCACCTTCGTACGCTTCGGCCTGCACCAAAAACAGTTTTTTGGAGTACGGCCAGAACTGTTCCTGTTGGGCGGCGCACTCAGCCGCCACCATCATCGGCAGCGACGATTGACTTAGCGGAAAGTAGCGGAACTGCAACTGCACCTTGCCCGTCTTCACGTACGTATCAACGATGAACTGCTCGAAATCCCCGTTGAACTCCAGGCAGTGGATGCAGCGGAAGTCCTCGAACATCTCCAGCTTCACCTTGGCATCGTCGCCCCCAAGCTTTCGGCCTTTGGCGAGCTCCGCGGGCACGTTTAGCGCCTTCATCTTCGCCACGTAGCCCCCCTCGGTGGGGTCCTTTGCGGCAGTCGCCTTGGCCGTCGCCGCTTTCGTCGAGCCACCCGCAGGCGCCGCGTTCGAGCCGCTCGAATCGTCGTCGCCGCCGCACGCTGCCAGGGTGAACGCGGCCAGCAGCCCGGCGGTCAGTAGCGCCAGCCGCTTAAGCATTAAGGAACTCATTCACGAGACCCATGAAGACGTCGAACTGGTCGTGATGCACCCAATGGCCCGCCTTTTCTACTTTCACAGAGCGGTAGTCATGGAATGCGCTGAGGTCCAACGATTTGAACCGCGCACCCCAACTCTCTTCGCCCCAGATAATCAGCATCGGACAGCGGATCTGGTTCCAGAGATCGCGCGCGTCCTCCATGTTGAACTCGTAGGGTGAGCCAGCATGGGTAAAGTTGTCGAACTTCCACGTCACCTCGCCCGCATCCACCCGCGATCCGGTCTCCGTCAGATGCCGCGCCAGTTCAGGCGAAAGGTGCCGGTTCGCTTCCACCATTCGCTCCGTCGCCTCGTCGATGCTCGCGTAGTGGCGCAGTTGCCGCCCTTCCAGTTTGCGCATGCTTTCCACCCACTGCCGCATCCGAACGTGCGCCGGCCGCCGCTCCCCGGTCGACCAGCCCATCCCGCCCAGCCCCTCGATCGAGATCAGCTTCGTCACTTTCTCCGGGAACGTCCCCGCGTACTGCAGCGTCACGCCGCCGCCCAGCGAGTGCCCGATGATCGTGTACGGCGCGCGCCCTATCTCCTCGCCCAGCGCGTGAATGTCCAGCGCGTAGTCGATGATCGAGTAATCACCGCCAGTGGCCCACTCGGAATCGCCATGCCCACGCAAGTCCGGCGCGTAGACGCAGTAGCGGTCCACCAACGCGGCAGCCACTCGATCCCACGACCGCGCGTGGTCGCGCGTGCCATGGATCAAGATGAGGGGCGGCTTCGCCTCGTCACCCCACACCAGGTAGTGCATCTTCAGGCGCTGCGACGTGTAGTACCTGGATTCAGGCTGCATTCACCTAGTAGGCAACGGCCCCGGCGCAGAGGCAAGAGCAGAGGCGCTGCGACGCCCTGTGCCCGAGTGCTGAGCTTCCACGCAGCCTGACGACCCAATCTGAGCACTAAGCACTAAGCACTGACCGACTCGCGCCGCAGCGCACTTCGCACCGTGCTCGTGCTCACCGCTCGACGGGCACGTTCACCGAGTTGCCCCACTCGGTCCAGCTCCCGTCGTAGTTGCGCACCTGCGGGTAGCCAAGTAGATACGTGAGCGCGAACCACGTATGGCTCGAACGCTCGCCGATGCGGCAGTAGCTGACGATGTCGTCACTCTTCTTCAGCCCCTGCTCCTGCTCGTAGATCGCCTTCAGCTCTTTAGCCGTCTTGAATGTGCCGTCCTCGGGATTCGTGGCACGGGCCCAGGGCACGCTCTTCGCACCCGGAATGTGACCCCCGCGCAGCACGCCCTCCTGCGGGTACTCGGGCATGTGCGTCTTCTCGCCGCTGAACTCCGCGGGAGAGCGCACGTCTACCATTGGCAGCCCGCCCGCCTGGTGCTTCAAGACGGCGTCGCGGAAAATCCGAATCTTCGTGTCGTCCCGCTCCGGCGCCGTGTACTTCGTTGCCGTGAAGGTGGGCACGTCGCGAGTCATCTCGCGGCCCTCTTTTTCCCACGCCAGCCGCCCGCCGTCCATCACCTTCGCGTTCGTGTGGCCGAAGAGCTGGAAAACCCAGAAGGCGTACGTTGCCCACCAGTTGCTCTTGTCGCCGTAAAACACAATCGTCGTGTCCTTCGTGGCGCCAATGCGCGACATCAACTTCTCGAACCCGTCGCGGTTCAGATAGTCGCGCCGCAATTGGTCGTTCAGGTCCGAAGTCCAGTCCACCTGGACGGCCCCCGGGATGTGCCCGGAGGGATACAGCAGCTGGTCTTCGTTCGATTCCACAATCCTCACGGATGGGTCCTTCAGATTGGCAGCGACCCAGTCGGTATCGACTAGCACCTCCGGCCGGGCGTATCCGCGTTCCTTGATCGGGGTCATTCTCGTTGTCCTTTCGGGCCTCATTGGCGAGCACCCGTGAGTCTTGACTTTCAGGGTACAGCAACCGTGCGTGCCTCGCAGCACGATAGTCAACGAAGTCTACTAGCTTCCTCAACAACAGTCTGAAGCCGCACAGTTCATGGGATCCGAGGCACCCGCATGGTGGCACCCGCAAGCCCACGTTGTCCCCCAGATCCTCAGCCTGCGGCCCATGCGTTGGCTGGGCACGCGCTCCTACGCCATCTACCTCTGGCACTGGCCCATCATCACCGTCACCCGCCCCGGACTCGATACGCCGCTCGATGGCCTCGCGCTCTTCGCCCTGCGCCTCGCGATAACCTTACTAGCCGCCGAACTCTCCTACCGGCTGGTCGAAGCGCCAGTGCGAAATGGCGCTTTGGACCGGTCGTGGCGTGCCCTTCGACTGGCGAACGGCTGGCAGCGCGTCTATCAACAGTCGGGTTGGCCGGCGCTGGCCTGCTCCTGGTTGCCATCACCCTCTCCGTCGCTGGGGCCAAAGCGGCCGAAACCCCTGACTACCTCCAGGTCCGATCAGTGCATATTACCTTCCCACCGCCCGATCCTGCGCACGGCCAGCCAGTTAGAGAAACCGTGTCATCCCGCAGCCCGTTGAACGATGCCAGCGCGCCGATCTTGATCGACCCCGCCGCCCCTGTCGAAGCGACTCCAACTCTCGAACTCACGCTTGCACCCGAGTCCACGCTTGCGCCGCCTGCCGTCGCCACTGCGAACCCAACACCCGCTGAGCCTCCCGCGCCGCCGCCTCCGCCCGCACCCCAGTTGCCCGCTGGCACGCGCGTCCTCGCAATCGGCGACTCGGTGATGCTCGGCGCGGCCTACCAACTCGGCGCCACCCTCGGCGCAGTTGAGATCGATGCTGCCGTCGGCCGCCAATCGGCAAACGCCATCAACGTCCTCAACGCCTACCGTTCGAACGGCGGGCTGCCCGCCATCGTGATCATCGACATTGGCAACAACGGCACCCTCACGCCACATCAGATCGATACGGTGATGGACGCCCTCGAAGGCGTCACGAAGGTCATCTTCGTCACCGTGCGCGTCGATCGGCCCTGGGTGGGAGCCAACAACGCCAACATCTGGGATGCCCGCGGCCGTCACCCGAATATCTACATCGCCGATTGGCACGCAACCAGCATCGGCCACCCGGAATACTTCCAGGGCGACGGCATCCACCTTCGCCCCGAAGGCGCGCAAGCCTTCGCTGAACTCCTCGGAGGCAGCGCGGCGGGTTATCGCGTAATCGAGTCCACTTCGGCCATCTCATCGGGCGTCAGTCGCCAGCTCCCCGATTCCACGTTCTGCTGCACCTGCTCCGGCCGCGTCGCGCCGGCAATCACGCTCGCCACAAACGGCTGACTAGCAAGCCAGCCAAACGCCAGGTCGATCATGGGCTTGCCGCGCTGGGTTGCGAACGCCTCTAGCTTGTCCAACGTCTCGTAGTTCTTCGGCGTCAGGATCTGGCTCGCCATTCCCGCCGCCGCTGGGCTCGAAAGCCGCGCCCCTTCGGGCAACGGCCGATCCTGCTTGTACTTGCCGGTCAGGAATCCACTGGCCAGCGGGAAATACGGCAGGATGCTCAGGCGGTACGCTTCGCACGCCGGCACGAGTTCGCGTTCGATCCGTCGGTTCAACAAGTTGTATTCGTTCTGCGCCGAAACGAACGGGTTGGCCCCCAGCTTCTCCGCCGTGAAGTGCGCCGCCGCGGTCTGCCAGCCGCTGAAGTTCGAATGCCCGATGTATCGCACCTTGCCCTGCGTCACCAGGTCGTCCAGCGCCCGCAGCGTCTCGTCGATCGGCGTCTTGGCATCCGGTGAATGTATCTGGTAGAGGTCGATGTGGTCGGTCTGGAGCCGCCGCAGGCTGTCCTCCACCGCAGCCATGATGTAGCGCCGCGAGCCCCCGCTTTTCATCGGCCCTTCGCCCATTTTCATCGCGAACTTCGTGGCCACCACGGCCTCGTTCCGCCGCCCCTGCAGCACCTTGCCCATGAACTCTTCCGAAAGGCCGCTGCCGCCGTACACATCCGCTGTATCGAGCAAGTTGATGCCCAGGTCCAGCGCGGTGTTGATCACTTTGCCGGTCATTTCCAGGTCGGCGCGGCGTCCAAAGTTGTTACAGCCCAGGCCCACGACAGAGACCTGCAGCCCAGACCGTCCAAGGTTTCGATATTCCATGGGGAGATGAGTTTCCTTGTGGAAGAATGCGCGAAGTATAGCCGCCCGCAAAGCCCGCCGCGCCCCGAACCAGGCGGAACCTACCCGGCGGTTACGCGGCCCGGGCGAAACGTTGGAGTGTTGTCGTCACGATTCGGGAACTGCCCGGCTCAGATGGACTTCGCCTCAAGGAACTCCAACCGGTTGCCGAATGGGTCGCGCACGTAAAACCGGCGGTACCCGGGGATCTGCTCGTCCTCTTCGATTCCGATATCCGCGGCCACAAGCGTGGCGCGAAGCCCGTCCAGGTCATCCGTAAGCAACGCCGGGTGACGACGGAAGCGGCCAACTTCCGGCTCCAGGCCCATATGGATCTCCTGCGACCCAGCCCCGAACCAGCACCCGCCGCGCCCCGCCAGTGAGTCTGGCTTTGCAACCTCGGGCAAACCCAGCAGCCCACCGTAGAAGGCTCGCGCCGCCGCCTCCCCGCCAGCCAGCATCGCCAGCTGGACATGCGCAATCCCAATAATCGCCATCCGTCGCATACTCGCCCAGGCCGTCCCGCGCAGCAAGCGCTCCGCTCGCAATCTGGAAGAGCGCCAGGGCGAGTTCCTCCATAGGGAGGGGCCGTCCCTCCGGCGCGTAGTCCCGCGCGCTGCTGCGCGAGGGCGCATGACCGTGGACGATTGCTCGCGCGCCGCGCCACAACCTCACCCTACTGTCTGCCGCTGTGCCGCTCACCGACGTACACTCCAACTCACCACAACTCGGAGTCCCGCTATGAACGTCCCATCTACCGCCTGGGAAACGGCGGCTGCCATTCGCGCCAGGGAACTCACTGCCGTGGAAGCGCTCGAAGCAGCCCTCAAGCGCATCGAAAAGGCCAATCCCGCCCTCAACGCCTTCATCTACGTGGACCCCGAAGCGGCCCTGAAGGCTGCCAAACAGGTCGATGAAGGTTGGGACTGGAACGAATCGCCCGGACTCCTCGCGGGCGTGCCGATCGGCGTGAAAGACCTCGAGGGAGTCGAAGACATGCCTTACACCGAAGGCTCCCGCGCCTACCAGAACCGCCTTGCCGATTCTGACTCGGTCCAGGTTGCGCGCCTCAAGGGCGCCGGTGCCGTCGTTGTTGGCAAAACCAACACCCCCGAATTTGGATTCATGCCGTACACAACCAACCTCCTCTTCGGCCCCACGGGCAACCCTTGGAACCCCGAACTCACTCCCGGTGGTTCAAGCGGCGGCAGCGCTTCAGCAGTCGCTTCCGGCATGGTCCCGCTCGCCACTGCCAGCGACGGCGGTGGCTCGATACGTATACCGGCCGCCATGTGTGGCATCTACGGCATCAAGCCCAGCGCCGGCCGCATCCCTCGCGCCGACGTTCACGCTTCCCACTGGGGCACGCACAGCACCCGCGGGCCGCTCAGCCGGAACGTCCGCGACGCCGGACTCTACATGGACGCTGTCGCCGGCCCGCACCCCAACGATCTCGATTCGCTCGATGGCCCGGTCGGCGTCTACGAACGCGCCGCCATGACCGCGCCGCCCAAGCTCCGGCGAATCGCCTGGAGCAGCAATCTTGGCAACGCCGCGGTCGATGAGCAGGTTGCCGGCATCGCTCGCCAGGCCGCCCAGGCTCTCGCCGCCGCCCTGGGCGTCGAACTGGTCGAAGCCGACCCCGGCTTCGGCGCCACCATGGCCACCTGGTACACACTTGCCGCCACCGGCGACGCCGCAATGCTCGACACGATGACGAATGAGGAGCGCGCCCTCGTAGATCCCATGTTCCTCGCCTTTGCCGAGCGAGCGCGGGCAATTACCGGCGTCCAGATTGCGTCGGCGCAACAAGATCGCCACACCCTCAACCGCACAATGACGGAGTTTTTCAACGAGTACGACCTGCTCTGCACCCCGACCTGCGCCGCTCTGCCGTTCCCTAAAGCTGGCCCTCCGCCCTCAGTCATAGGCGGCAAGCAAACCCCGCCGGGCGGCGTAGTCCCGTTCACCGCGCCGTTCAATACAACCGGCCACCCGGCGGCCTCGCTGCCAGCCGGGATGTCGCGCGAAGGCCTCCCCGTTGGCCTTCAGGTCATAGCGCCGCGCCACCTCGATACCCTCTTGCTAAGCGTCAGCGCGCTCTACGAACAGGCCCGCCCCTGGCCTTTCCCCGGCTAACTGGCGATTGGCAGTTGGCGGCTGTCTGTAGCCAGTCGCCCAGGGGGCGGGTACGTCAGGCCCCCGGCGCCATTCCCGCGAAACGTTTGAACGACTGGCTGAATGACGCTTCGGATTCGTATCCCACCCGGGAACCAATTGCGCTCACCGAAAGTTCGGTCGTCTCCAACAGCGAACTCGCGAGCTGTCCTCGCCACAATGCCAGGTAGCGCATTGGCGGTAATCCGATCCGGTCACTAAATTTCGCGGCCAGTACGGTCCGCGATTCGGCCACTTCCTCCGCCAGCCGCTCCACGGTCCGAGCCCGCGGGGCCCTAAACCGCCTAAATGGCGGCCAGCGATGAAGAGCAGGCGTGTGAGGTGGCTTGCCGCCGCCAGCTCCGCGGCCCTCGTCGCCTGCTTCGAAAACCCGCCGTGGGTGCAATCGGGTTCCATTACATCAACACGAGGAACTTCAGAACCTCTCCGAGGATCCTCTCCGTCCTGAGGTCTTCGTCTACGCACCGGGCCAAACGGCCAGCAGGACCTGGGAACGATCGAATACATCGTCCCCGCGGCCCCCTGGGATGAATCGCAAGAATCGTGAATCTAGGTGATTCGCGGCGGGCTCAAGCAGAGCTTCTTCATGGCCAGATAGATGCCCGCCCGCGCGTGCGCCTGGACGTTTCGCCGAGCGGCTGGCATCGCATACGAACCCTCTGCCTGGCAGAACCGTACGAGCGGCTCCACCGCCGCGTCCCACGAAAGCTCGCCGCTTATCTTCCCCATCCCCTCGCGGCACTGGTGCGCGAACGCCTGGTCGTCCAGCAACCGCTCGATCCCGGCGACCACACCGTCAACGTCGCGTTCCGCCACCGTGATGCCCATCGGCCCCGATGTCACGCGGTCCGCCAGAACATCGCCCCGCGTGCAGAGCAACGGCACTCGCGCCCGGAAAAGGTCCACATAGCGTGTCCGGAAAGCGAAGCGGCTTTCGACATT
>JBBQGT010000117.1:0-9436 GCA_038323265.1 Tepidiformales bacterium | reverse complement strand
CCGTTGACGGCGGCAATGGTGGGCTTGCCGGCGTTGTAGAGGTTGAGCACGGTGCGGCCGACATCGCCGATGTCATCGAGCTTGGCAGCACGCGGGTTGGGGTTGGCGTTTCCGCCCATGCCATCGGGCGCGAGGTCGGCGCCGGCACACCATGCGCGTCCTTCGCCAGTGACCACGAAAGCGCGGACGCGGTCATCATTGCGGCCTTCGGTGAAGGCTGCGTTCAGCTCGGCCAACAACGTGCCGCCCATGGCGTTCATGCGCTCCGGGCGATTGAAACGGACGAGCATTACCCCGTCCGTGGTCTCAACGATGCAATCTGACAACCTGCGAATCCCCAACTGATGTGTCTTCGCATTTTGCGCGCCGTGCTGGTCGGTGAAAAGCACCACGCGTAGGCACCATTCTTCAAGCTTCGCCGCCGTGTGTGCGACCACCTATCTCGCTGCCGCTTCTATCCCGTGTCGCCGCGCGCCTCTACCCTTGTAGGCGATGACTGAACAGAAGGCGTACGCAGCCGCTGGCGTGGATATCGCGGCGCGCAGCAAGTTTGCAGCGAGTCTGCCGGGCATCCTGGCGCAGGCCCGCCGCCCCGAAGTGTTGAGCGATGCGGGGCCTTTCAGCGGACTCTTCCGGATGGGCGACAAGTACCGCGACCCGGTGCTTTCGGCCAGCGCGGACGGAATCGGGACGAAGGTTAAATTGTTGGCGGCAGCTAACCGGCTGGACCTCTGCGGCCCGGACATCCTGGGGCACAGCGTCAACGACATCATGGCCTGCGGCGCCGAGCCGATCTTCTTTCTCGATTACATTGCTGGCAACGGTCTGACCACCGAGCAGAAGCAGACGATCGTGGAAGGCGTGGCGCGGGCCTGCGCGGCGCAGAACTGCGCACTCCTCGGCGGCGAAACGGCCGACATGCCGGACGTGTATGCGCCGGGCGATTTCGACCTCGCCGGGTTCATCGTAGGCGTGGTGGAACGCGACCGGATTATCGATGGTTCGAAGGTGGCCGCGGGCGATGTGCTGATTGGCATCCCCAGTTCGGGGCTGCACACAAACGGCTTCTCTTTGGCCCGCAAGGCGCTGCACATCGCTGACGGCGAGGCTGCCGAAGAGACGCGGCGGCGGCTTGATGAGCGCCCTGCGCTGCTCGGCGGCCGGACGATGGGTGAGGCGTTGCTGGAGACCCACCGGCCGTACTACCAGATGGTGTCTCCAGTCTTAGAGAAGGTCCACGGCATCGCCCACATCACGGGCGGCGGCTACACGGAAAACGTGCCGCGAATACTGCCGACAGGGGTCACCGCCGTCTTCGATATTAAGGCGTGGCCGGTTCTACCAGTCTTCACGATCATCCAGCAGCGCGGCGAAATCTCCAGCGAAGAGATGTACGAAGTCTTCAACATGGGCATCGGCCTGGTACTGATGGTTTCGCCGGATGATGCGGTGGAAGTGATGGCCGCGCTACCGGAAGCACTCCGCGTCGGCGAAATCCGCTCGGACACCGGGCGGCGGGTCGAATTGCGGGGCCTCTAACGGGCGTATTCGAGGGCCGGAGCTACACCATCGGGCTCGTCCTTCTCGGTGTGACGCTGATTACAGTCGCGCTGGTTGTCCGCCATCTAGTCTTCGGCGACAACATGACAACAATCACCGAACCGGTCAGCCAGCAATTCAGCACAGGAGCCGCGCCACAGATTGTGGTCGAAACTTTCGATGGTGCGATCGAACTAAGGGCTGGCGTCACTGACCTCGTGTCAGTGACGGTGGTGCGCAAAGGCTCTGGACTAACGGAAAGCGCCGCCTTCGATGCACTCGCCACCGTGCAGGTGCGAATGACGCATGAAGGCGACACCGTGCGCGTGCGCGCCTGGCGCGAAGACGGCGGCCCAAAGCCGAGCAACGCTGGCGCATCAGTTGAGATGATTGCACCGGCAGGCTCGGAGGTGCGCGCCACAACCAGCAATGGAACGGTGAAGATCGTTGGCGTCGCTGGCGGGATCGATGCCCGAACGAGCAACGGCTCGATCGTTCTCTCCGGCATCCGTCAGCCCTTCGCGGCGGCGACCAGCAATGGGAACGTGAGCGCGTCTGCCGACCTACCAGTCACGGCCCACGTCGAAACCTCGAACGGTTCGATTAACTTCGACGGAGCGCTGACGAGCGGATACTTCGTGACCTCCAACGGTTCGATTCGTCTCGACCTCCCGGCGGATGCCGCCTTCTACCTGGACGCTACCACGAGCAACGGCACGATCAGCTGCGATTTCCCGCTTACCGGCGGAATACAATCGAAGACTCGCCTCCTCGGCGACTCGTCCACCGGCCACCTCGACCGCATCCGCGCGGAAACCAGCAACGGCAAGATCGAGATCCGGCGGAAGTAAGCCCGGGATCGACCACGCCTCGGGCGTCTCTCCGGTAGACTCGGGCAATCGAGAGCGAGGGAGTGACGGATGGCGAACTACGTACGGTTTCGGAGAGCCGATGGCAGCACAGGCGCGGGATTGCTGGGCGGCGCCAACATCGCCGTGATCAAGGAGCCGTTCTGGGAGGCGACCGAGCAGACCGGCGAAAGCGTCGCCCTGTCGTCTGTGACGCTGCTGGCGCCGACCGAACCGCGGTCGATCGTCTGCGTGGGCCTGAACTACTCAAGCCACCTCAACGGGCGCCCTGTGCCGGATCCGCCGACGCTGTTCTTCAATCCGCTTTCGAGCATCGCTGGCCCCGGGGACGACATCGTGCTGCCGGACGGAGCGGGACGCGTCGACCCGGAGGGCGAAGTAGTGATCGTCATTGGCAAGCAGGTAAGCCGGGCCAGCCGCGAGGAAGCGCTTGCCGCGATCTTCGGGTACACCTGCGGCAACGATGTCTCGGCGCGCGAATGGCAGCGGGCGGACGGCCAGTGGTGGAGGGCGAAAGGCAGCGACACGTTCGGGATTTACGGCCCGGATATCGTGACGGGCCTCGAATACGACAAGATTGAGTTGCACACGCGCGTGAACGGCACGGAGGCGCAGCACGCCATCTCGAACGAGTTGATTCGCGACATCCCGGAGATCGTGCGGCTGGTGAGCGCCGTAATGACGTTGCTGCCGGGGGATGTGATCTACACGGGTACTCCCGGCGAACCGCAGCAACTAAAGAGCGGCGACATCGTCGAGGTGCAGATCAGCGGGAGTTCGGTGTTGCGCAACCGCGTGCGGTAAGGCCTACCTGCATGCAAACCAGAAAGGCGGCCCTGCGAAAGATTCGCGAGGCCGCCTCAGTTCAGTTGCGCGGGTTGTGGCTTAGTCCCAGCGCGTGGGAAGCGGGATAAGCTCCACGTTCGCTTTGCCCACCTCGTGCAGGATGCGATCCCATTCGTCCAGTTCCCACTCGCTGACGAAGGTGTAGGACGAGCCCTTCTTGCCGGCGCGAGCGGTGCGCCCGATGCGGTGGATGTACTCCTCGGCATTCTGCGGTACGTCGTAGTTGATGACGTGCTCGATGTCCGGGATGTCGAGCCCACGGGCGGCGACGTTAGTCGCCACGAGGAAATCGAGCGTACCGGAGCGGAAGTCAGCCATTACGCGGTCGCGCTGGCCCTGGCGAAGGTCGCCGTGGATAGCGCGGGCGGGGACGCCGTTGGCCTGGAGCGCCTCGGTGAGGCGGTCAACGCCGATCTTCGTGCGGCGGAAGATAAGCGAGCGGCCCAGCTGCCGCTGTTCGTAGAGATACCTGAGAGCGAGGATCTTTTCGCGCTCCGGCACTTCGCAGTAGAACTGCTCAACGCCTTCGGCGGTCTTCTGTTCGGGGTCGACGGCGATGCGTTCGGCGTTGCGCATGTAGCGGTAGACGATGCGGCTGATGCTCTCCGGCATGGTGGCACTGAAGAGCGCTGTCTGACGCTCCTTGGGCACCGAGCGGAGGATGTATTCAATGTCGCGGGCGAAGCCGATGTCGAGCATCTGGTCGGCTTCGTCCAGTACGGCGAAGTGGACGCTCCGGAAGCTGACCGTGCCGCGCTTGATGTGATCGATTACGCGCCCTGGGGTGCCGACAATTACATGCACACCGCGTTCGAGGGCTGCGAGGTCCGTCTGGACCCTGCTGCCGCCGATCAGGCCGAGGGTTCGGAACCCGTAGAAAGTCCCGAGATGTTCGATGACGTCCTTCACCTGGTTGGCGAGTTCCCGCGTGGGAACGAGGACGACGGCCTGGACTTCGTTCAGATCGGGATCGATGGCGCGCGCGAGCGGGAGACCGAAGGCGATGGTCTTGCCGGTGCCTGTCTGGGCAAGGCCGACCATATCGGCGCCTTCGAGCATGAGCGGAAGGGCAGCCGACTGGATGGGCGTTGGCTCGATGTAGCCGAGGGCGGCGATGGCCTGCAATCCTGTTTCGTCAACGCCGAGGGCGCGAAAAGCCTCGGAGAGTGGGGCGATGGCCTCAGGCAGGCGGCTGGTCTGGATGGTTGCAACGTCTCCCGGAACTGCTGCGCCCCGGCCGCGTGAACGGCTGCGGCGGCGACGCGAAGGCGTGGCTGCTTCGTGCGGGACGGGGCTGTGGTGGTGGTCGGCTTCTCGCGAGTTGCGATGAGGAGCGGGAGCTTCCTCGGCGGCGGGAGCCGCTGGCGCCAGGGTGGCGGAGGGCGATGCGGTGAGCAACGCCGCTTCTTTGTTCTTACGTCTTAGGAAAAACAGTCTTCGATTCCTTTCGAACCAGGACTTCTGGGAGCACCGGCGCTCGACTTTTGGAGCGCGCATCGTGCGTGGGATACGAGAAGAAGGCAACCAACAAGCGCTTGCAACAGGCCGCGTGTGCGGCACGGAACCGGGTGTAGTCCCCGAACAACTCACTTGCAGCGTACCACAACGCCCAGTTCGGCGTTCGATAACAGTTCGGAGTAACAGAACGAGATTCAGGAGGAGGCGGGGGGCGAGCCTTCGGGCTCTTCTGGTTCCTCGGTTTCCCAACTTGGCGCGGTGACCCCGCGCAGGGCAGCAATCAGGTCCGCTGCGTCCTGGGACGAGATGCGGCCTTGCTCAAGCATCTGTAGCACGCGCAATTCTTCTGCTTCGTGGCGTCGAATGGGCGGCGCCGAGCGAGAGCCGCGTTGCGGTTTTGGCTGGACTGGTGGGCGGGCTGGGGATTGCGAGGCGTCGCGCGCGCGCACACTCACCTCACCGATGCCTGTGGTCAGTTTGAGCCGAATGGCGCTGCCTTCCGGACCAGCCGGATAGTCATTGCGCGTCTTACCAATGCCGCTAGAGGCCTTCACGGCAACATCCAGCCCAGCGGGCAGGCGCACTTCGGCTTTGCCCATGCCCACGTCCACGCGGTAATCGCCGGGCGCCGCTTCGGAGATATCGAGCATTACGTCTCCGGTGCCCGTATCGCAGCTGGCCAGGCCCGAGTGATCATAGAAGGAGACTTTTCCAGCGCCTATATTGGCGTCCATGTTGCCGCGCGTGGAGTAAGTGGCGATCGTCCCAGCGCCAACTTCTAGTTTTATGACCTCTGCAGCGAATTCTCGTAGCTCGATCTCCCCGTACCCAAGGTCCAGTTTCAAGTAATCCAGGCCAGGGGCCAGCCGTACGAGGGTGGTGGCGCCCTGCTTGCGCCGGAACAACCACGCCTTCTGCAATTGCACCGAGACGATCAGCTTGTCTCCCTCGCGCCGCACTTCGAGGCGCGGCTGGGATTTGCCGCCGCCGCTAACGACGCCAGGCGTTTCGTCTTCCCGGCAATCTCGCACAGTCAGCTTGCCGGCAGTCTGCTCGATGAGCACGGAACGCACGCCATCGAGCGAAAACGCTTGCTCGGAGCGGGCGCCCGCCGGGTCATCGCCGAAGCCTGGGGGGTCCAGGGTGCCAAACGGCGGTTCCGGTCCGAGTGGGCCGATCGGCCCCAGCGGTCCCATCGGACCACGCGGACCGTCACGGCGACGTCCGCGAAGCTCATGGCGGGCTGTGCGTTCGGTGTCGCGCGCCTCCCTGCGCAAGCGGTCAGCCTCACTGCGGGCGCGGCGGGCTGCTTCTCGGGCCTTCTCCACTTCTTCGCGCACCCGCTGGGCCTCCTCGCGAAGGGGTCGGCCGTCGTCAGGGGTAGTCATCACGCCCCTCCGAGGCTGCGCAGTTGCTCTGCGGCTTCCGATGCCGTCAGGCGGCCAGCGGAAAGGTCGTCCAGCACCCGCTGGCGGCGTTCTGCCTCGCGCGGGTCTTCGCCCGCTTCGAAACCGAGCGAAACCAGCACGTCGTTCAACTTCGAAACGACGGTTGGGTAGGAGATGCCAAGGTCGTCCTCAACGTCCTTGATCTTGCCGCGATTGCGCAGGAAAACCTCGACGAAGGCGAGTTGTTCGCGATTCAGGCGGGCCAGCGGCCCGGCATCGAAGCGGCCATCGACGCCCACCCCACAAGCCGGGCATTCGAGCCGGCGCACTTCCATTGGGCTGTCGCAACTGGGACAAGCCCCCACAAATCGGGCCATCGAAGGTAACTCCTTAACGGGCGGAAACATGACGCTGAGGCAGCGGCTGGTCAGTGTGCCCGCGCGACCAGATTTCAATGCGACCGGCGGCGCGGCGGAGCGCCGAAGCCACGCCCCCGATGATAGCGACGAGTGGTGAGCCCGTCCCCTGGCGGTAGTACTGAGCGGACTCGAGGCGCGCGGCGATCCAGGCGTCCCGGTTTTCTTCGGGGAAGAGCGAGTACAGGTCCATTGGGTCCTCCTAGCGGATGGTTTCCCATCTCTCGGGTGAGTATCGGAAGTTTTGTAGAGAAAGTCAATGTATAAATCAGGATTATTGATTTTCATATTGATTTACAAAGCGATCTAGGTCACAGTTACGATCATGGCCTGGTTGTCGCGCGAGGCCTCGAGGGGCGTAGAATCTGGCCGCACGAGCCATAGGAGCAAACGAATGTCTGACTTCCGGACGATCCTCTATGAAATAGAACGCGGCAGAGCGCGAATCACCCTGAACCGCCCTGAAAAGCTCAACGCCCTTTCGTTGGAGCTGCAGGAGGAATTGAACCGGGCGCTGTGGGATGCGGACAACGACACCGCGGTGCATGCGGTGATCATTAAGGGCAACGGGCGGGCGTTCAGCGCGGGCTATGACTTGACGCCGATGGCGCGCGGCGCAACGCAGGCAGAAGCAGCCGACGACGACTACACCGCCGTCTACAGAGGGCGGCGATCGTTCGACGACGATGCCTGGCACATGGAGCGTGCGCAACGCCTGCGCATGGCCATCTTCGACATGCACAAGCCGGTGATCGCGCAGATCCACGGCTACTGCCTGGCCGGCGGGACAGATATCGCGCTGCTCTGCGACATCCTGATCGCCGCTGACGACGCGACCATCGGCTTCCCCCCAGCGCGGGCCATGGGGGCACTGCCGAACAACATGTGGCTTTACCACTGCGGTCCCCAGTGGGCCAAGCGGCTGTTCCTCACGGGCGATAGCGTGACTGGCGCAGAAGCAGCAGAAATTGGCCTGGTCTTGAAGTCCGTGCCAATCGAACACCTTGCCGAGGAGGTGGAAGGGCTTGTCGACCGTATGGCCATGATCGACAGCGAGCTGCTGAGCGCGAACAAGCGCATCGTGAACCTTGGGCTGGAACTGATGGGCGCGCGCACGATGCAGCGGATCGCCTCAGAGAACGATGCGAGGGCACACCTCGCGCCAAGCGTGGCGGAGTTCGCGCGTATTTCGCGCGAGCAGGGTCTGAAGGCCGCGCTGCACTGGCGCGATGCGAAATTCGGCGACGGCCGGGCGCGCGTCCACGGGCCTGAACTGCGCGACGAAGATGGACGACTGAAATGACGATCAAGGCAACGAGCGCGCTCTCCATCCTCGCGATCTGGGTGACGACGATCCTGGCGGTCGTCGTGGAGAACGATTCGTGGTGGATCTTGATCTTCGCCTTCCTGGCGACCTTCGCTGTGGGCGTTTCCGCGTGGCGGCGGCTTGGGCTTTCGCGGCTGGTCGCCATTGCGGGGATCTGGGGAGGCACGTCGCTGGCTGCAGGCAGCGACCCTGGCGCGGCCTGGGTCTCGATATTCGCCTTCCTTTCGACCGGGGCGGTGGTGTACAGCTCGATGCGGCGCGACGCCCTCGCCCTTGCTGCGGGGATGGTGGCTGCATGGGTAGTCGTTGGCGTGGTGGTGGCTGTCCACGGCGACGGCGCTTCCTGGATGGGCGTGTTCGCATTTCTCACTGCCGGGGCGCTTTCGAACAGCGGCGGGAACCTCGCACGCGGGGTGACGGGCGTGCTCTGGTGGACGATCGCCGGCGTGATCGTGTTGATTGGCGGCGCCGGTTGGGCCTGGCTCTGCATTCCTGCATTCTTGCTGACCGCCGGATCGGTCGGGTTCGCGGACTTTCATTTGCCGAAACGGATGGAGTGGGACCTGTTCGAGCGCGACGACGACCGCGATCGGGTGCGCTAAGATCCGTCCATGCCAGATGAGTTCGACGAAGAAGACCGGATCCCGCTGGGCGCCGACCCGGAGGCTGAAGCCGGGCCGGACCTGGGCCCGGACGAACGGGACATGGACCTGTTGGACGGCACATGGGAGCAGCGCTACTACGCTGGACATGAGCGGACGCGCGACTGGAACACAATCGGTGTGGCCATCGCCCTGATTGTGCTGGCCAGCCTGATAGTGCCGATGTTCCTGGTGTTCCGCTAAATGCAAGGCCACGACGGACGAGTGGCGGCCATCCTTTGCGCCGGCTCCAATGACGACCGCACAATTGCTATGGCGCTGGCAGAGGCTGGCGTGGATATCGCGCTTGGGACGCTGGAGGGTTCACAAGAGTTCGCCGTGGCCTCCATCGCGAACGAGGTGTGGGCAGTTGGCCGCGAACAATTCTCCTCGGTGTTGGAGGCTGACGACCCCGTAGCGCTCGCTGCGTTCGCAGCCGAAACGGCCGACCGGCTCGGTCGCTGCGATGTGCTGGTGGTGTGCTCGAACTCGGGTACCAAAAATGCTCCTCCGCCCGAGGAGATTTCGGCCGAAGAGTGGGCGGCGGCGCTGCGCATTGGATTGACCATCCCACTGCTCGCCGCTCACGCTTTTCAGCCAGTGATTGAGCGCGATGGCGGCGGGTTGATGATATTCGTTGGCGACGATGCCGAGAGCGGCCTGGTGGACGGCGTGCTTCGCGCTGGGCGTAGGGAACTTGCCGCGCGGGTGAACGAAGCATGGGGGCCGCGTGGGGTACGGGTCATACTGCTCAGCACCGAGAATGCCGCCCGTGAAATCACCAGCATGGCTACCGGCGCGTAGTCAGCAGGCCGCACCCACCACGTGGGAGGAAAGACATGCCAGCAACCGAACAGATTCAGCTTGGGCAAATCGGGCAGATTGCCTTAAGCGTTTCGGATATTGGGCGTGCGGAAGCATTCTACCGGGACGTACTTGGGCTATCGCACCT
>JBBQGT010000116.1:0-9460 GCA_038323265.1 Tepidiformales bacterium | reverse complement strand
CGGTCTGATTCTGGAGCGGAAGACGAGGGTCGAACTCGCGACCTCCTCCTTGGCAAGGAGGCGCTCTACCACTGAGCTACTTCCGCCCGCTGCTGCGAAGTATACCATCGGCGGGCTTTCGGCCAATCGACCTCAGCCGGCTTAGTCCCCCAGCAGCGTACTGTAGCCCAACCCAATCACGTCCTCGACATACTGGCTGCGCCAACCCGGATCCGGCACCGGATAGGTGTGCTCGCGGAACCAGCGGTGCAACTGCACGTACTCTTCTTCGAGCCGCATCCGCCAGCCGTCCTCTTCCTTAAACAGCTCGGGGTCCACTTCGTCCAGGCGGCGCGACATATCGTCGTACTCCACCTCGGATTCTTCCTTCCAGTAGCCCGCCAGGTAGTCCACCGATTCCTCGAGGTTGCTGCGGCATTCCTCCATCAGGTTGCCCATCATGCCCGCCTCGCCCATCTGCTCGCCGTTCACCCGGTAGGTGCGGGCGCAGGGCTCGCACACCACCACCAGCTTGCGCGCGTCGCAGTCCGTCTTATCAGCGCAATCACGGCAACGCATGGCGAATTCCGCCGCATCCATGTTCCGCGTGTACCCCACGATCATCTGATCGCCAATGGCGCCGCACGCCTGGCAAGTCATTTTCTCGGCGAGGATTTCGTTGATGGCCTTGTCCCAGTCCAGTTGCATCACTTCCTCCTCGAAGCAGGCAGTCGCCGCTGTGAGAGCTACCTGCGGACAGTATACCAGCCTGTTTGGCCGGGCATCTCCTCGATCCCTACAGTCAACGAAAGGACGTTGGTCGCTCGTTCCCGGTCCAAAAATGCCAGCAGGCCACTCGCGAACCACTCCCCGATGCGCTCTGCGGTCGTGTTGTCGATCGGCAGCGCGGCCACATCCTCCTTTGGAAACACATAGCGCCGCGCTTCGAACCGCACCTCCCAATCACGCTCGCGTTCGGAGATCTGAAGCACGCGGCTCTCGCGCTGAAGGAGGAATTTATGGTCCAGCTCATCCGCCAGCCTCTTCGTTTCGCGCTTTACGGCCCCGAAGTCCATGACCCAGGAGTCCTGGGTAAGTTCGCCCTCCAATTCCACCGTCACATCGTAGTTGTGGCCGTGGAGCGCTTCGCAACCGCCCTGGAACGTGGCGAAGTGCGCCGCCGCAAATCGAAGCCGGTTGCGTTTGACTGTGACCCGTCGGGAAACATCCATGTCCGTAGCTTCCAGCGGCGATCGCCTAGCGGCTAGCGCCGCCGGATGGGTTGAGGTGCTGCCGTTGACACTGTTGGTAACATCAATTGCCCCTTGCGGCGGAAGGAGCGAGCGATGATAAACGGTGACGAGGGCTGACTCCTCGCGAGCTTGACGTGTTGTCGAGGATCGCGCGGGGGTCCTCGTACCGCCAAATCGGGCGCGAGCTCTACTTGTCGGAAAACACGGTAAAGGCTCATCTGAAAAGCATCTACGGAAAGTTACGGGTAAAGACCAGAAACGAGGGCGCTGAATGGTTTTGGCGAAATATGACCCAAAACGGGTGATGCGGACATCCGCTCGAGCGTTCACAGTCCACGTTGGGGGACTGAGCAAATGCGACGTTCGATCGAGTTAGCAAGCGAGCTGGAACCGACTAGAAAGTCGCGAGGCTGGTCTACAGCGGGACGGTATCTGGTCTGGAGCCTCGTGTTGATGACGTTCGGTGTGTGGATTACATTGGTTCAACACGATACAGCGACCGCAGACACGTCTTTCAGCGGCGGAGATTGCTGGCGATCTGGGACACCTATGCAGTGTGCCTCGGGATATTCGGTCGGTGGTTACTACAACTACAGCGTGAACGCATATTGGACTGGTAGTTTGGCGACTGAGGCTGGCGCTTCGCTTACCGCCGCCATGTCGAACTGGACACAGTCCGCCGGCCCCCAGATATTCGTGTCGAGCAACCCGAGTTCGCCCTACATGAACGTATTCACTTTTCCTTGGCCGACGTATAGCGCCCCAACTTCAATCTACAATGACGCTCTCAATAATGGTAACATAGCCGTCACCGTCAACTATAGTGCATCTGGTAGTTGATGTTATACCAGCGCGAGCACAATCGAACACTCAAGTGTGTACTACAGCACAAATTTGCGTGATTACTGTGGATCGTGGAGTGCGTTCATTTGGCAATACTTGTTCGCTCATGAATTCGGGCATAGTCAAGGATTGGATGATCATGGCTCTGGTGCGATTATCATGAACAATACTTGGACGACGAACTATCCGTGTAGACCAAATACTTCCGCGAACGGTCCAACACCTACTGAGGTCGGCTCTCCTGTGGCAAGTTCTGCTTCGACTTGCGGCAGTCCAGCGGGGATTCAGTGCATATTCAAATGGCCGAACAATTAAAGGACAATCTGCAATGAGGGTGAATATCATGCAAAGTTCCCGAAGTAGGTTGGTGGGCCTGCTGGTTCTCGGCCTTGGATTGGGGGTCACGCTGAGTTTGACTGGAACGTTCGCCGCGGATCCCGAGCCCAAGGTGATTCCAGCCCAAAAAAAGTATGACTCTGACGCCGCGCGACTGAAGGCCGAACTGGACGCGATCACTGGAAGCGCCTCGCGTCAGCGAGAAGACGCCTTTAGAGCCAAGTTCATTGCCGCCGGCGGGGCGCTGACCAGCGTCCCGACCGTAAACCTGGGATCGCAGTACTTCGGTCCGGCCAACCTCCAGGAGGCCGTTAAGCGTGCGAGCCGAGGGATCGTAGTCGGTACCGTCACAGCTCAAAGCATTCAGCCGGGGTACGTATTGTCTACCGTGCGAGTGGACGACTGGGTTCGCGGCCTTGGCTCTGCGGAAGTCACGGTGCGGCAGACCGGTGGATCGGTGGAGGAGAACGGGAAGACGTTCGCGGTGCAACTTGAAACTGATCCACTCCTCCGCCTCGGAGACAAGTACGTCTTGTTTCTGGACGACTGTGCTGCGGCTGCCTCCGTTACCTCTGCTGACACCACCTGCGTAGGCGGGCGGGGCGGCTCCCAACTGGCGTTCGCTGCCAACGGGACTGTTGAAGGACGCACCGGCCGAGATATTTGGACCGAGGCGCATCGCGGCGAGTCCGTGAGCGAATTCAAGGCGAAGGTTGCTGTCGCCGCCAGTTCCACGCCATGACTAGGCCGACGCGAGCGACCTCGTACACCTGCTGGCGTCGGGCGCTGGGCTGGTTGCGGCAACTCGTGCATTTCGCCACAATCGCCAGAGGCGCCTGATGCGCCCGGAAGGTGCTCTTGCCACTGATCGTTGTTACATCACAGGAACCCGGAGCCGGCAAGACCGGTGTCGCCGCAGCCATCGCCCGCTACTACGCCTACAAGGGCATAGCGGTCACTGTCGCGCGCGCCGCCTCGCAGGTAGAGGGCAGCCGCTCCAACGAGGATGCCGCCTACTTCGGGTCGCTTGGCTTTGCCCCCGGGAGCGCGGCTGTCGCAGCTTCCGGGCCCTTTGTCGCGCCAACGGGCGATTCGCTCCTCGTTGTCGAGGCTGACGCCACGGCCGCCGCGGCGATTACCGGCGCCAGCGCCACGGTGCTGGTCGCGCGCACCTCGGTCCCCAAGGAATCCTCGGACGGGGTCTCACCGAAAGCGATCGTGGTCACCGACGTCCCTCACCAGGATGGCGTTTCGGTGGTCGCTGGTCCGGGCGGCGTCGCAACCATCCTCCTGGGCGAAGACCGCTGCCTCGCCGGGTTCACCGTCTCCGAGGCGCGCGCCGCGATCAACGCCGAAGTGCTCGTCGTTGGCGACAACGGCGACCCAACCTGCGACCACCTGGTCATTTCGCCCATCTCCTCGGACGCCGGCCAGCCCTACTTTCGCAGATTCGGGAGCAAGGCTGTGGTGGTCCGTTTCGATAAAACGGATATGCACCTCGCTGCCATGAAGGCCGAGCCCGAGTGCCTCATCCTCACCGGTGGCCGTCGCCCTTCAGACTATCTGTTCGACGCCGCTTCAGCTTCGGGCATCCCGGTGCTGCTCTCTCGCACGGACACCGAGAACACGGTGATCGCCCTCGAAGGCATCTTCGACCACACCCGCTTCCAGGGCGAACGAAAGCTCGACCGCATGGTCGAACTGCTCGAAAGCACAAGTCTGTTTAAGACTCTCGGCCTTTAAGCACCAGCTTGCTACTCGCCGATTACGGGCGCGTCCTCGCCAGCGCCGGCCGTGCTGCGGGGTGCGAACGGGTCGCGGGCCGGCGGATGGTTGTTGCTTGCCGGCGCGCGTGTAACCGTTTGCGGTTTCTGCTGCGGCGTCAGCGCAGGCGGCGGATCTCTTCGAACGGTTGCCTGCTCCGCCACCCGTGCGCCAACGGGTGCGGCGCCCCGCGGCAGTGGCCGCGCCGGCCGTGGCCCAAAGCCTTCTCGCGGCGGCTTGTCCAGTCCGCAATATGGACAGGTCACCCAGGCATAACTCAGCGGTTTCGTGCACTGCCGGCAAGCCTCTTTGAGTTGTGTCCGGCAGGACGGGCACATCAGATATTCGTCGAGAACCCGCCGCTTGCACGTCGGGCAGGCCTTCTGGTCTTCGAGCTCCTGCAGGAGCGCTTCCTCTTCAAGTGAGCGTTCGTACATCTCGGCCAGCGTATGCCGCGGCCGCACGATCAGATAAATCCAATGGCCCGGCAGGAAAAACACCAACACAAGGAGCACGGCGGTGGTCTGCAATATCGGGTCGCGTGTACGTTGGCGGATGTCCCGGTATGTCCAAAACACCAGCGTCAGCCAGATGGCCGCGAGGTACAGTATCGTGATCGCGGCCACATACTTGGCGGTTGCTTCCCACGAACCACCCGGCCAGGAATCGAACATCGACTACTCCATGCCGCGCTTTTCGTCGCGACATCCATTGAACTATACCACTGGCGCCTGATCGAGCCTTTTGTAAATCACTCACCAGCCTTAGCAGATGGTAAACTCGAGGTGTGACCCCAGACACCCTCCCGGAGATCCTTGATGGCCTGAACGAGCGCCAATTGGCCGCCGTAACTCACGGCGATGGCGCGGTCCTCATCCTCGCCGGACCGGGCAGCGGCAAGACGCGAGTCATCACTCACCGCATTGCATACCTCGTGCGCGAAGAACGCATCGCGCCATGGCGCATCCTCGCTGTGACGTTTACGAACAAGGCCGCGAAAGAGATGCGTGAACGCGCCTCCCGCCTCATGGGCGAGGACGCCAAGAGCCTCCACATGGGCACGTTTCATGCCATGTGCGCCCGCTGGTTGCGCGTCGAAGGCAAAGCCATCGATGTCTCGCCGGACTTCGTCATCTACGACGACGGCGACCAGGTCGGCCTCATGAAGCGAATCCTCGATGACCTCCACCTTGATTCGCGCCGCTTCACTCCCCGCACGATCCTCTCCTCAATCTCTAGCGCGAAGAGCGAGATGATCACCCCCGCGCTTTTCGAATCACAGGCGCGCAATTACTTCGACGAAGTCGTCGCCCGCGCCTATCACCGCTACGAAAAGTCTTTGCGAGCTGCTTCGGCGCTCGATTTCGATGACCTCCTGACCGAGTCCGTCCGCCTTCTCCAGGAATCGCCGGAGACCCTTGAAAAGCTGGCTGGCCGCTACCGCCACGTCCTCGTCGATGAGTTCCAGGACACGAACCCCGTCCAATACCTGCTCGCCCGCATGCTCGCCTCGGTCCACGGCAACATTACGGTCGTCGGCGACCCCGACCAGGGCATCTACTCCTGGCGTTCGGCGGATGTCCGCAACGTTGAGTACTTCGAACGCGACTTCCCCGGCTGCACCGTCTATCTGCTGGAACAGAACTACCGCTCGACGCCGGCGATCCTCGCAGCGGCGGACGCCGTCATCGGCAAAAACCCGGACCGCCACGAACGCACGCTTTGGACCGACCGCACGGGCGGGGACTTGCTTACCACCTACGAGGCGTACAGCGACGAGGAGGAGGGCGAATTCGTCGCCTCTGAGGTGACGCGCCTGATGAGCGCCGGCCGGCGCAATAGCGATGTCGCCATCATGTACCGCACGAACGCCCAGTCCCGCGCAATCGAAGACGCCCTCATGCGCCACCGCATCCCCTACCGCCTGATCGGCGGGGTGCGCTTCTACCAGCGCCGCGAAATCAAAGACCTCGTCGCCTACCTCCGCCTTATCCACAACCCCCAGGACGAAGCGAGCCTGCTGCGAGTCATCAACGTGCCAAATCGTGCGATCGGCGACAAGTCGGTCGAACGCCTGCGAGACCACGCCGCCGCGACCGGCGGCACCCTCTGGGACGCTTGCGAACGCGCCGCCACCAGCGGCGGCATCGCCGGCCTCAGCGGACGCTCACTCGCCGCCGTCCAGGGCTTCGTCCAGATCATCGAATCCCTCCGTGCCCGCCGCACCGCTCCGCTCCCGTCGCTGCTCGACGAAGTCCTCAAAGCCACCGGCTACGCCCGCTTCCTGCAGGACGGCGACCCGGACGCCGAGGAGCGCATCGAAAACATCCTCGAACTGCGCGGCGTAATGACCGAGTACGAAGAGATCGCTGGCGAAGACGAGAACGGCCTCGCACCCTTCCTCCGTGACGTCGCACTCGTCGCCGATGTCGATGAGATGAAGGCGGAGGTCGACGCGGTCACCCTCATCACCCTTCACACAGCAAAGGGCCTGGAGTTCCCAGTCGTCTTCATGTCCGGCATGGAGGAAGGCATTCTCCCTCACATTCGCTCCTTCGATGACCCCCGCCAGATGGAAGAGGAGCGGCGCCTGGCGTACGTCGGCATCACCCGCGCCATGGACCTGCTCTACTTGTCGCGCGCCTACCGCCGCTTCGTCTTCGGAAATCAGTCCGCCAACCCGCCGTCCCGCTTCCTCGCGGACATTCCCAAGCTCCTTACGCGTCCCTACGGCAGCACCCCGCGGTCATACATGGAAGCTGCCAGCGCGGAACCCGAACCGGAAATCGGCGGCAACGCTGTCGGCGCTCTTTGGAACGCCGGCGACCGCGTCTCTCACCCTAAGTTTGGCGCTGGCACGGTGGTCAGCAGCCAG
Organism: Tepidiformales bacterium; assembly: GCA_038323265.1. Lineage (GTDB taxonomy): Bacteria > Chloroflexota > Dehalococcoidia > Tepidiformales > Tepidiformaceae > PNKC01. The sequence continues at coordinate 2,410 of JBBQGT010000116.1, read as the reverse complement.
CCCAACGGCGGCGACGTCGAGCTCGTCGTCACCTTCGAATCAGCCGGCGTCCGCCGCCTTCTCCAGAGCTACGCCAAGCTGGTCCCCGCCTGATGCCTTCATTTCTCTTTGACTACACATCGTGGCATGAATGGCGCGGCTGGTTGGACAACCACGGCCTGCGCCTCCTCGTCATCTTCGTCCTGCTTATTGCCGCTGAAGTCATCTTCCGACGAGTGGTCAGCGGTATTCTGTCCCGTGCCATTGGCCGCGCCGTACGCGTCCGCCAGGAGCATCCGGAGGCCATTCATCGCCGTGCCAACACTCTTTCCTCCACCCTCAACTGGGCCTTCGGCGTGGTCCTCGGCTTCTTGGGCCTCGGGCTCCTACTCGGTGAGCTAGGACTAAACGTTTCGGCCTTGATCGCGGGAGTCGGGGTCGTTGGCATCGCGCTAGGACTCGGCGCACAGACGCTAGTAAAAGACGTCATCAACGGCATGTTCATCCTCATCGAGGACCAGTACGCCGTCGGCGATACCGTCACGGTGGCGGGCGCAACCGGCGAAGTGATTGAAATCAACCCGCGCCGCACCGTTATCCGCGACGACTCAGGCAACATCCATACCATCCCTAACAGCGCGATCAGCGTGGCCGTGAACCGCACCGCGGCGCTCAACCGCTTCAAAGTCAGTTTTGATGTCGCTTTCCGCGATAGCGAGACGGCTGCGACGATCGCCGCTCAGGTTGCGAACGAAATCGCAGCCGAGCAGGGCCCGAAGGTCCACAGCACACCCCGCATCGCCTCACAAACGGCTGTTGGCGAAGGCGATGTCCGACTCACGATGGTCGGCGACGCCCGTCCGGCCGACCGTTGGGCCATCGAAGCCGACCTTCGTCGCCGACTCAAGCGGTCGTTTGATTCTGCTCGAATCGAAATGCACTTCGACCCCGGAGAGCCAGCAAAGCCCGCCTGAATCGGTTATTTCCGCGCGAGCGCCAGGAACTCATCAACCGTCAGCCCTATGGTCCTAACCAGCGTGCGCGCCGTCCCCTCGGGCAGGTCTCGCTTGTCAGGAATCGTGAGTCGAAGCCGCTCACCAGGTGAGGTAGATGAGATGGTCGCCCCGAGAGCGGCTGAGCCGCCAGCCCAACTGCTCCGCGACCCGCGCAACTTCCCGCCCGCTGAAGCCGCCGAGCCTCGTCAACTAAGCCGGGACCGGAACAGCCACCGATACCAAGGCCGTCTCGACCAACAGTGGCCAGCCCTCTTCCGTCCGCCATCCGAAGATAAACGCAACGTCCTCCAAGATCAGCTCTGGCGTCTCCACCAGCCCGTCGTAGCCTTCTTCCAAGGCGATTTCCAGCCAGCCTTCCATTGCCTCGCGTATGTTCGCCAACGCTTGCTCACGCGTGTCGCCCTCGCTGATGGCGCCAGGTAGCGCCGGCACCGACACTGAATAGCCGCCGCTTTCCTGGTCCGGCGAAAGCACAACCGTGTAGGTTCTCACGCCTTCAGTTTACCACGCGCTCGAGCCCCTCAGACCGGTCGCTTCGGCACCATCACCTTGCGCTTGAAGTAGCACACCTCTTCGCCGCGCTGGTTGATGCCCCGCGTCTCCACGGTCACGATTCCCCGGTCGCCAGCCGAGGTCTCTCGCTTCTCCAGCACCGTCGTTTCGGCGCGCACGGTGTCCCCATGAAACGTCGGCTTCGAATGCTTCAGCGTCTCGATCTCAAGGTTGGCGATCGCCTTCCCCGAGACGTCCGGCACGCTCATCCCCAGCACCAGCGAATAGACGAAGTTGCCCACCACCACGTTCTGCTTGAACTGCGTCTCCTCCTCCGCAAACCAGCGGTCCGAGTGCAGCGGATGGTGGTTCATCGTGATATCGCAGAAGAGATGATCCTCCGATTCCGTGATCGTCTTGCTCGGCCAGTGCTTGTACACATCGCCGGGCTCGAACTCCTCGTAGTACCGGCCAAACTTGTCTCTACCGTCGTAAACCGTCATCTCAATCCTCCATGGTGGTGTGTGGCGAATCCCAGGTGGAGCGGCGGGGAATCGCGAATCGCAAATCCGTGAATCGTGAATTCCCTAGATCGGGTAGTCCTTCACGATCTGCCGCGCGATCACCGTCTTTTGGATGTCGCTCGTCCCTTCGGCGATGACCATCAGCGGCGCATCGCGGTAGTAGCGTTCCAGCGGCAGGTCCTTGCTGTAGCCCACCCCACCGTGGATGCGCAGCGCGTCCAGCACCACCTCTTGGCACATCTCAGTCGAATACAGCTTGGCAATACCCGCGTCCAAATCACTTCGCACTCCCGAATCCTTCTTTCGTGCGGCGTCCAGCGTCAACAACCGCCCGGCGCGAATCTTCATCGCCATCTCCGCCAGCCGCAGCTGCTGAGCCTGGTGCTCGAAGATCGGCTT
>JBBQGT010000115.1:0-9708 GCA_038323265.1 Tepidiformales bacterium | reverse complement strand
ACCACCGAAGACCACCGGGAAGGCGCGCTCAGCTTCGTCGAACGCCGCGAGCCGAAGTTCAACGGGCGCTAGGCAGGCCTAAGCCGGCGGCTGTCCCGTGATGTAGGCGCTCATCTGGCGAATCTCATCTTCCTGCTGCATCGTCAGCCACCGCATGATGTCGCCGATGGAGAGCATACCGACGACCGTCCCATCTTGGATGACGGGCAGGTGCCGGAAGCGTCGGTCGGTCATCAAGTTCATCGCTTCCCGGACGTGGGTGGTGAGAAGGATCGTTGTGGGATTGCGCGTCATCACCGCCGCCACCTTGGTCAAGGCCGGGTCGCGATCAGCGTCCACCACCCGCCGCAACACGTCCCGCTCGGTGAAAATCCCGGCGATGCGATCTGCGTCCATGACAAGCAACGCGCCGATCCCCTTGTCGTTCATCTCGCGGACCGCCTCAGCCACCGTTGCAGTGCGGCTGACGGTGTACACCTGACGGCCTTTTTCGCCCAGGACGTTGCTCACGTATCCGTACACAACCCACCTCCGTAACTGATTCCAGTATATGGGGGTGTCAATGGCACGAATTGTAACGCGGGGCGGGTCAGCTCCGTGTCTTGATCTTGTGGTTGTCCCAGGTGACTACCTTCGTGGGCTCGAACCGGACCCAGCGCCAGTGACGGCCGCGGGCAGTGGCTTCGTTTCGCCGGGGCGCGGCATCCGGTTGGCCGTGGCCGCCGGCGTACTTCGCGCCCATCTGCATGCGCACCTCCTCCAGGTGCGGGTCAGCGGCTTCCGCGTCGGGGTCTTCGAGCACAACTGCGCGACCATGGAACATCGCGCCCTGCAATTCCGGGAAGCGCTCGTTCCGGTCCACCAGGATGGTGGCCACCGGGTCGCGCCGTAAGTTCGTCACTTTCTGGCCGCGGCAGTAGGTGTAGATGTGTCCGCCCGCCCAACCAAACCACAAAGGTGTCAGATTGATCCGCGTGCCCGGCCCAACGGTCGCGATGCGCATGTTCCAGCTAGAGAGCATCAACTCATCGAGCTGCTCGGCGGAAAGGGATAGTTCACGCGGAATCGGCATTCAACATCCTCGAACGAAACGTATCCAGATGATACGATCCGCGGCGCGCATTGCGGGCGTGGTTCAATGGCAGAATGCGACCTTCCCAAGGTTGAGACGAGGGTTCGATTCCCTTCGCCCGCTCCACACAGCCTCCCACGCCGGCGCAGGGCGCCGACAAAGCCCGCGGTGGCCAGACCAGCGGGCTTCGTATGCTCCATTACGGAGAATGGCGGAGGTAGGTTTGAGTCTCTTCTAAGCGGCTGCTTCGTTCGTTCGCGGCCGCGTCTGCTGCGGTGCAACGCTCCCCTTCGAACGCGAGTTGAGCAGGTCCCGCTGCGCGCGCCGAAGGAAATCGCGCACTTCCAGTTCGCCCTCGTACCCGCTCAATGAGACCACCGGCCAGACGTTTCCGGCAAGTTCCAGCGGGATGCACGATCCGATCGCCTGGAGCAGGTTGTCCGCTTTCTCGGCGGCCGAATGGTCGCCATCGTCCAGCACGATTCCCGCGAAGATCGGTCCCTGCAAGTGTGCGATGAAGTCGCCTTCTGTGAGCGAGTGACGGAACGTCCTCGTCACGGCTGTGATGATTTTGCCCTCGAAGCCTTTCGCCTTTTCGAACCCGCCGATGTCCGTCAGCACTAATGAGAATCCGCGTCCGTTGCGCACCGAACGCATCATCTGCCGCCGCAGTTCAAAGACGAAATGACGGCTGTTCGGCAGGCCGGTGTCGTCGTCCTCATAGATGCGCCCACGCATCCGCTCCATGGCGCGATGAAACCGTCGCCCTTGTTCGGATTCTTCGTACCAGAACTGAGCGTGTACCCCGGCAAACAATCCCGTCGAGAGCAGCAGGATCATCCAGTTGCCGCCACCGCCCGTCGATACCACGGTTTGGGCCTGCACGCAGAACACCAGCACCCACACAGCAAGGGCCGTTGGCCGAATGAACCGCAGGATTGGCGAGGCCTCAACCGAGCCAAACTCTCCCTGCTCGTTTGAGGTAGAAAAGAGTGCATTGAGCGCGGGCGGCTTGTTCATCCTGATTCCCCTGACAATCTCTTATTGACAATCGTTTGTCCGAGGGGTCTCGCGCAGTGCAGGTTTGTAAACTCGCTGTAATCTCTTGAGTTAGCGCTTGGGAGGCAGTTTCTCCAGGTATTCCGCGATCGCCGCTGCCGCCCGCCGCCCGTCCGCCAACGCGGTGACCACCAGGTCTGCGCCGTTCACGTTGTCGCCGCCAGCAAACACTCCCGGCCGAGAGGTCTCGCCCGTCCCCTTGTCGATCTGAATCAGCGCTTTACGGTCCGATTTCAGGCCCGAGGTGGTCTGCGGGACCAGTGGGTCAGCGCCGTAGCCGATGGCGATGGCGACGGTGTCAGCTGGCACAATGTACTCGCTGCCTTTCACCGGGCGGGGCGCACGACGGCCCGATTCGTCCGGCTCGCCGAGCTCCATCTTCTGCAGTTCGATTGCGACGGCCTTTCCGTCCTCATCGCCGATGATCCGGGTCGGCAGCGTGAGCATGGCGAACTCCACGCCCTCCTCGCGTGCGTTCTTCCGCTCTTCGCCGCGGCCGAGCATCTCGTTCTCGGTGCGGCGGTAGACGCAGATCACCTTTTCAGCGCCCAATCGGATTGCCGTGCGCACGCAGTCCATCGAGGTGTCGCCCCCGCCAATGACGACAACGTTCTTCAGCGGCGGCAGCGGCTCGCGCAGATGAGGAGGCAACTGGTCTGGCTTGAGGTTGCCGCGAACGAGGAAGTCGGTCGCCTTGTGGACGCCCTTCAAGTTTTCACCCTCGAGCCCCATCTCGTTGCCAACGCCCGCCCCAGTTCCAAGGAACACGGCATCGAATTCGCCCGCGAGCATCTCGTCGATGGTGATGTCGCGCCCGACGTATGTGTTGCAAACGAACGTTACGCCCAGCGACTCTAAATGCGCGATGTACTCGTCGACGATCGATTTGCGCATTTTGAAATTGGGGATGCCGTAGACCAGCACGCCACCGGGCTCTGGCCAGAATTCGTACACCGTCGCCCCGTGACCCATGCCGGCGAGTTCCTCAGCAACGGCGAGGCCAGCGGGTCCGGAACCGATGATGCCCACTTTGCGACCCGTAGGCTCCGGCATGTAGCGCGGCGCCGGGTAGCCGCCAAGTTCCTGCCTTTGAGCGTCCGTGCAGAACGCTTCCAGCTTGCCGATTGTGACCGCGGGCTCCTTGCGCCCGTCGGGGCGAATCGCGAACCCAACAACGCAGGCGCCCTCGCACAAGTTCTCCTGCGGGCAGAGCCGTCCGCACATCTCCGGAAGGTTGCTGGTCTGGCGAAACACGCTTGCTGCGCCGAGGATGTCGCCAACTTCCAGCAATGCGAATGCTCCGGGGATGTCGTTGGCAACCGGGCAGGCTTCCTGGCAGGGCGCTGATGGGCACTGGATGCAACGCGAGGCTTCAATCTTCGCAGCGTTCAGGTCGAACCCGAAGTACGTCTCATCGAAGTTGCGCTTTCGCTCTTCCGCATCCTGCTTGGGAACCGGCTGCACGCTGATATCGAGGCGTCGAAAGACCTGATGTGTCATAACTCATCGCGCACCGCTCCGGATGTTCCGGCCGCGGGTTGCGTTCGTGTCCTTGGTGTTAGTGTTGGGATCGTACTGGAGCCGGATGGGATGTCAACGCGCCGTCACGAACAGATGCTCTCGGCTCATGCCAGCCTCACGCTCACGCGGCCCAATGCGCCTGCGTCGATCTCCACGAGATCGCCGGCCGTGACCTCAAACGGGTCGATGTAGGAGCCGCAAATAACCCAGTCTCCGGCGAGTAGCGATTCGCCAAACTGCGCCAGCGTCGCGGCGATCAGCACTATCGTTTCGGCAAGGTCATCCGGCACCCGGCCAGCGACCGCAGCCTGAACGAATTCGCCATTCTTGAACGCGCTCGCTGTCCGTTCCGTGATGGCTGGCAGGCGGTCGAACGGGATTTCAGTTCCAAAGACGGTCGCATCGCGCAGGATGTTGTGCTCGAGCAACTGGTCGAGCGGTTTTCGCGGCTTGTTGAAGTCGATCAGTTCAATCGCAGGCGCGACGGCGGCAATCGCCTCGCGAGCCTCCGCCAACGTTGCTGCGGCCGGTACGTCGCGCCCGATACGGATGCCTGCCTCGGCCTCTGCCCCCTGCCGCACTCCTGGGGAAATGCGGTGCGTGGCGCCCGAAGCGAGCTTGCGACGGCCGTCCAACGGAGCCACTAGCCCCCCGGCGCCCGCTTTCCAACCAACGCGCGGCATTCCAGCCTTCAGGTCGGCGCGAAAATTCGCGATCTGGGCGCGCATCCCGGCCTCGGCCAGTGGGTCCATGGGTCTTCTCCTGGGCGGCTCGTCAATACTAGCCGGACGTTTGCCGCTGTTGAAACTCGCGGTCCGCTCGCTTCCCTTGGTACACGCGCATATCAATCGCGCGCGTCACCTCCGGGTCTAGCCGAAACAGGAGACGCGGCTCGGTCTGCATGTTCGCGAAGAATTTCTCAACGTCGGCCGCGCGAGCCGGGTCACCGCGGCCGACGTACTTTTCCGCCAGTTCCCGTGAAATAGGCCAGATGTCGAAGTCCGGACGCTGAAACGTCGTCACCGTGCCATCGAATCCGACGTGCCCCGGGACAGGCGTCAGCGCCTCAATGCAGAGCGAGGCGCGCGGATCTTTGAGCAACTGCTGACACCACACGCGTGAATACGTTCCTGTGATCCAAAGTGCGCCGTCTTTCCATAGCCACCAGATGGGTACCGTGTAAGGCATTCCGTCCTGCCGCAACGTGGAGATCACGCCGATATGCGGCTCACGAAGAAACTCTTCGAAAACGTCTGGCTTCATGCGAGGCATGCGCGGATTCTCGGCCAGCCGCGCCGCGCTGTCGAACGCGCAGTACAGTGCCGCTATGGAGTGCCGGTCGAGCCTCTGCTCTCGCTGCTTTTCCAGCCCGGCCACTCTTCGCGCAGGATGCCCATGTACACAAGGTCGTCGTAGACGCCGTCCAGCCAGACGTGGCGACGCAGCCGTCCTTCTTCCGTGAAGCCGCAAGCCTTGTACGCCCGGATCCCGCGCTCGTTCGTGCTGCTTACACTCAGCCACACGCGCTCCATGTTGCGCAGCCGGAAGGCGTACTTCAGCAGTAGGCCCACCGCGTCGCGCCCGAAGCCCCGCCCCCAAAAATCGCGGTCCCCGATCGTGATCCCCAACTCGCAAGTGCGCGCGGCGTTGTCGAAGTGGTGAAGCAGGCACTGGCCGATGAACTTACCGCCCTGCGCTTCGATCGCGAACCACGCACTCGCCTCTCGCGGCGCCTTCAGGTGCTCTTCGTAGCGAGCCTGCAGCCGCCCGAATTCAGTCGGAGAAGGGACGTCGCCGCTGCCCAACAGCGAGACTTCCACGTCGTTCTGGAACTCCGCGTAGCGCTCCAGGTCTTCTGGCCGCATCGGCCTGAGGACAACTTTATCGCCCTTGAGCATAGCCCACCCCTATCGCCGCTCCCACATGAGCGTCGCAGACCCAGCGCTCAGCGGCCAGCGGTATTCGCCCTGTTCTGCGCCGTCGCGCCAGCGGTTACGCCAGTTCGTAGCGTGGCGGATCGATCCACTCGGCGCTGGGCGGGTTCTCCTGCGTACGAATCTCGGCCCGCCGCTGCTCGGCTTCGAATCGCTTCGCCTGCTTGATGACCGCGTCTCGCCGACGCACGTGCTCTATCTCCGCTTGTGCTTTCACCGCCGACTTCCCCTTGCGCGCCTTGCCTGCGTGCACCTTTAGGCGGCCTTCGTGCTCCAGTTGGGTGAGGTGGCTGCGCACGTTGTTGTCGGCCGCCCGGTGCAGTCTTTTGTCGATGGTGGGGTAGAGCTGAAGCATGATGTCCCAGCTGCTGATCGCTCCGCCCCCTTCCAGCGCCCCCACGATCTGACGCTCACGCAAGTCCCGGTGGTCAACGTACGACTGCAGCCGCTCGCGCGGGTCATGCACCAGGGGCCCGTGCCCGGGGCAGATGACCTTGAGGTTCGGCAACTCCAGCAGCTGCTTAAGCGACTTTCGGTAGGCTGCGAGGTCGCCGACGGTGGTGGTCGAACTGCCAAGCAGCGTGTCGCCGCTGAAGAGCACCCCTTCGTCTTCCAGGTAGTAGCAGAGCGAATCAACGCTGTGGCCAGGCGTCGCCAGAACGCGCACCTTTACCCCGGCGCCAAGATCCAGCAGCTGGTGATCGCTGAACTTGACCACGCCATCCTTCGGCAACTTCCCCTTCAACAGAGGAGCGCCGTTGCTCGGGATGGCGATCTCCGCCTTCAGCATCTCACGCGCCCACTTCAGGTTGCCGCTGTGGTCCGAATGGTGATGGGTGATCGCCGCGATCCCGATCTCAGCGTGCTCCGTGGCCGCCAGGTAGCCCCGCAGCATCCAGCGGTACCGGTCGATCGCCTCGCCGGAATCGATCGTCAGCGACTGTCCCCCCTTCGGGCCAACAAGATAGATGGAGGTGAAGTCCGGGTGCATCGGGTTCTCGTCCGGTACCTGGATGGCGCGGACGCTCTGCGAAACTCTCATGCCCGGTAGTAGGCAACACCCGCCGGAATCCGGCAAGCGCACGCCCGGCCCCTCCTGTAATCAGCGGGGCCGGGCATGTATTCTCACTCCACGCCCTCGTAGCTCAGGGGATAGAGCAACCGGTTTCTACCCGGTCGGTCGTGGGTTCGAATCCTACCGAGGGCACCAAACCGTTCCCCTCCGCTACTTGAACTCGTAGCCGCCTTTGACGCCGGCCGGGTTCGGGTCTGTCAACACGTTCACGCAGGCCGGCTTGCCGCTGTCGAATGCTCGCGCAATCGCCGAGGCGATCTGCTCCGGGTGCTCGACGAACTCACCGTGGCCGCCAAGGCCTTCGACTACTTTGTCGTAGCGTGCGTTGTCGCCGAGCAGCGTTGCCGGGGTGCGCCCTTCGCCGTACTGCGCCTTTTGGCCCACGTAAATCTGGTGCCAGGCTCGGTCATTCCCGATGATCGAAACGACGGGCATCTTGTGCCGTACGAACGTATCGAAGTCGAACCCGTTCAGACCAAACGTCCCGTCGCCGTTCACCATCAGTACCTTCTTGTCCGGCGCAGCCACGCTCGCCGCCATGCAAAACCCGGTGCCCACGCCGAGCGTCCCGAAGGGGCCCGGGTCCATCCACTGCCCGGGATGATTAATCGGCAGAACGCCCGCGGCGATCGCCACAATGTCCCCGCCGTCGCCGACCACGATCGTGTCGTCGTCCACAAACTTCGCGATCTCCTTGCACAGTCGCAGAGGGTGAATTGGCATCGAATCCGAGTTCATGAACACTTCGCGCTGCGAGTCCGCCTTGCCCTCCAGGCCGCGCAGCGTCTCCATCCACTCCTTGTGGTCGCCTTTCCCGATCTCGGAGGTCAGCTGCAGCAGCGCCTGGCGAATGTTCGATTCGATCCCAATCGAGAAGTCCTTGTTCCGCCCGATGTCCCGCGGGTCCAGGTCAATCTGGATGATCTGCGCTTCCGGATTCCAGGCGGGAGACTTGCCGTACTTCAGGCGGAAGTCGATCGGCGTTCCCAGCACGACGATCACGTCGGCCTGTTCGAACGCCGGCTTGCGAGAGAGCGAGAAGAAGTTGGGGTTGTCCTGGCGCAGCGTGCCGCGGCCCATGGCGTTGGTGTACACCGGCACATCCGCGGCCTTGGCGAACGCCGCCAGTTCGTTGTGGGCGCGGTGCCAGAAGACGCCTGAGCCGGCCATCACCATCGGCTTCTTCGCCTTCGAAATGGCAATCGCCGCCTGCTTGATCAGCTGTGGGTCGCCCATCACTTCGCCCGTCGTCCTGTACTGCGTCGGCCATTCGATGCTGTCCTCATCGACGCGCCCAAACAGCACGTCCGATGGGACCTGCAGGAATGTCGGCCCGAACTTCCCAGTCATCGCTTCGCGGAAGGCCATCGCCATGTAGTACGGAAGGCGGCGCGTCTCGTACACCGTCTGAGACCACTTCGTGATCGGCTCCATCACCTTCCCGAGCTCTATGTCCTGCAGCGATCCCATGTCGTACTGGCGTAACGGTGAACGGCCGCCGATGACGACCATCGGGCTGGACGCCTGGTAGGCGTTCGCCACTGCCGTCACGACGTCCGTGACGCCCGGGCCGGCGGTTACTACGGCAACGCCGGGCTTGAACGTGATGCGCGAATAGCCGTCCGCGGCGTGCCCGGCTGATTGTTCGTGCCGCGTATCAACTATCCCGATGTCGTTGTTGAGGCAGCCTTCGTAGATGTTCTGAACGTGCCCGCCGGAGAGCGTGAAGATGTGGCCCACGCCTTCGTTCTTAATCATCCGCGCGATAATTTCGCCGCCGTCAATCATGTTGCCCATTGCTGTTGGTGCTCCCGAATTGGTATGAGCGCAGCCTACAGGAGGGCGGAGCGGGCGTCAGTTGCACCCGCCCGTCAACAGGGCGCATTTGCGGCCGCTCCAGATTAATTGCATAGGGGTGTAGACAATAACGATTGAGATTTGCTAATCTCGCTTACTGCCTACGCGCTTAAACGTTTTGCAGCTTCCGTAACCCACTCGACCCGGAGTCGCTCTTTGGCCCTCATCACCCCGTTCGATAACTACCTGGACCTCGTGGAAGCCGCGCGGGAGCTCGCGATCCATCCTCAGAGCCTGCGCCGGCTGATCAAGCAGAAGAAAATCCCGGCCACACTGTTCGCCGGTAAGTACCTCATCGAACGCGACAAACTTGAGATGTTCAAGAGTAACTACGACCCGCGACCGGGCCGAAAGCCGATCCGCCGCCTGCTCTGATCGCTCGTCGGCGATTCGCCCGGCAGCGCTATCACGCCAGCGCGGGTTAGACCTTCGTCTGCCAGATTGTCCCGTTGCTCACCAGCACCACCAGCGTGACGAGCACCGCTGCCTCGACCGTCAGCAGGAAGCCGATGATCCCCGCCCATGCGAGTTGTGCGCCGCCGCGGCTGGCGAAGATGGGGATCGAGAGGATCAGGCTGCTGCCAGCGAATATCAACACGGCGATGATGCCGAAACTGTTGGCGCTGATCAGGAACGGCAGGTAGGAAAACATCGAATCTCCGCGGGCGTGGGCTCGGCCCTCAGGCCTACAGCCGGATACTAACTTTCCGCGCCCAAAGAGACAAAACCTGCGCCCCAGATCGGCACTATCGCAGGTGCAGCGCCAGCCATTCGCCAGCCGCCTTGATCACGTCCGGGCCGATTTCGTAGTGACCGCCTGGCAGCCAGACGATGTCTTTCTTGCCGGGAATGGCCGCGTAGAGCGCTTCCGTCGCCGCCCGCGGGATGAGTTCGTCGCTCGCTTTGCCGACGATGCGAACGGCCACGTCGCCGAGCTGCGGGGCGATGGCTTCGTCGCCATCCACCTTTCCCACGAGCCCCCCTTCGCCCACCAGGCAGAAGGCGGCGGCCTTGAACCGGCCGTCTTCAGCGACGGCTCGGATGCCCAGCATGCTGCCCAGCGAGTAGCCCGCGAACCCCAGGCGCGTGAGGTCAATCGGGAACTCCTCGGCCAGTAGGTCGATGGCGGTGTGAAGTTCGCGCGCAAACGCGGCGGTGATCGCTGGGTACTGGTCTTTGTCGCGAAAAAG